>NZ_NEUB01000915.1 GCF_002910825.1 Streptomyces sp. SM1
ACCGCGGGTCCGGGTCCGGCCGACGGCGCTTTCGCCGCCGGGGTCCCGGGCGCCGCCGGCCCCGGCTTGCGCCCCCGTACCGCGTCGGCGAGCACCCACCGCCGGTGCAGCTCGACCAGTTCCCCGGGGCGTGCCTTGCACAGCCGAGCCAGCCGTTCCACCGGCGCGTAGTCCGTCGGCACCGCGTCCCCGTTGCAGTACCGGTGCAGCGTCGACGTACTCATGTGGAGCCGCTTGGCGAGGACTCCGTAGCTCAGCCCGGAACGGTTCTTCAACTCCCGCAGGAATGCCGCGAACTCCGCCGCGGGCATGCCTTCCGACACCGATTCCTCCATCCCCCACGTTCCATTCCACCGTTCCAGGGAACAGTCGTCTTCCCAGGTCACAGCGTTAGAAGCGTTCCAGCGTCCCGCATCCTCCGCCGGATATGGCGGCCGGGACGGATCACTCCGCAAGCTCTGGTCATCCAAGCACGCCGCTCACCTCGACCGGGCCGGGCGGCCACGCCCGACCCGTACTGATGACAAGGAACAAGACATGCGCGCTTCCCGCATCCGCCTCCTCGCCGCCGCCGGTGCCACCCTCGCCACGCTGGCCCTCACGGCCTGTGAGGACGGCACGGGCACACAGGACGGGGGCGCGTCCCAGCCGGCTTCGACGGTGACCGCGGACACGTCCGCGAAGTCGCCCTCGACGCCCCCCCTCGGACACATCCGCGGACGGAACCGCCGCGAACGACCCCGCACAGGCCGGCGGGGGCGCGAACGGCGACAAGGACAACGGCAAGGACAACGGGAAGGACAACGGGAAGGCGGGGGGTTCCGGTTCAGACGACGGCTTCCCGGACCGCGTCGCCTGCGCCGGCTCGAACACCACCGTCACCGTCAAGCCGGTCCCCCGCCCCGTCAACCACATGCTGATCACGGTCAGGAACAAGGGATCGAAGCTCTGCGGCCTCACCTACTACCCGGTGCTGCGCTTCGACGAGATGCAGTGGGCGCCGCAGCCGTTCGAGGCGTCGAAGCCGCAGGCCGTCGTGAGCCTCTCGCCGGGCGAGACGGCGTACGCGGGTGTCCTCCTGTCGGCCGCCGACGGCAGCGGCGACGGCGGCACCACCGGCCGGAAGCTCGCCGTCGGCTTCCACGGGGCCACCCCGAACAGCGATGGCGGCCCGTCCGCCCTCCCGTCCCTGCCGGCCGGGGGCGTGTACTACGACAGCAGCCTGGCGGTCACGTACTGGCAGCAGTCGATGGACGACGCGCTCACCTACTGAACGGCGCTCAGCTTCTGGGCCGCCTCGGTGGCCCAGTAGGTGAGGATGTTGCGCGCACCGGCCCGCTTGATGCCGGTGAGCGTCTCGAGGATCGCCCGGTCCCGGTCGATCCAGCCCTTCTCGGCGGCGGCCTCGATCATCGAGTACTCACCGGAGATCTGGTACGCCGCCACCGGCACGTCCACCGAGTCGGCGACCCGCGCGAGGATGTCCAGATACGGTCCCGCCGGCTTCACCATGACCATGTCGGCGCCCTCCTCCAGGTCGAGCGCCAGCTCGCGCATCGACTCGCGGACGTTCGCCGGGTCCTGCTGGTACGTCTTGCGGTCACCCTGGAGCGAGGAGGCGACGGCCTCGCGGAACGGCCCGTAGAAGGCGGACGCGTACTTGGCGGTGTAGGCGAGGATCGCGACGTCCTCCCGCCCGATCTGGTCGAGCGCGTCGCGGATGACGCCGATCTGCCCGTCCATCATCCCGCTGGGCCCGACCACGTGCGCGCCCGCGTCCGCCTGGACCTGCGCCATCTCGGCGTACCGCTCGAGGGTCGCGTCGTTGTCGACGCGACCCCGCTCGTCGAGGACCCCGCAGTGCCCGTGGTCGGTCGTCTCGTCGAGGCACAGGTCGGACATGACGAGCAGGTCGTCCCCGACCTCGGCCCGCACGTCCCGCAGGGCCACCTGGAGAATTCCGTCCGGGTCGGTCCCCGGCGTCCCGAGGGCGTCCTTCTTCGCCTCCTCCGGCACGCCGAAGAGCATGATCCCGGAGACCCCGGCCGCCACCGCCTCCGCGGCGGCCTTCTTCAGGCTGTCCCGCGTGTGCTGCACGACCCCCGGCATGGCCGCGATCGGCACCGGCTCGGCCGCGCCCTCGCGCACGAAGGCGGGGAGGATGAAGTCGGCGGGGTGCAGCCTGGTCTCGGCGACCATGCGCCGCATGGCGGGGCTGGTACGCAGACGCCGCGGCCGCGCGCCGGGGAAGGATCCGTACGTCGTCATACCACCTACGCTACGCCCGCCCCACCCGTGCCTTTACCGACGCACAGTCGGCCCGGGCCGACGCTCCGAACCCGCTCCCGGCGTACGCCGCGGGAGCGGCCGGACTGATCGCCGCGGGCGTCTCGTTGACCGCGGTCCCGGACTGCGGCCACAACATGATGCTGGACAACCCGGATGCCTTCACCGAGGCGGTGGCGAGGGCGCTGACCTGCCCGGTCCTGACACGGTCACGCCCTGGCGCACCCTGCGCGTCTCCTCAGTTCCGCTCATGCCCCGTCACGTGCGCGCCCGCGACGCGGACGACCCGGAGCTCCGCCGGTGCGGAACCGGAGGCGCGCAGGGTGATGTCGAACAGGTAGCCCACGCCGTCGGGGCGGAGCGTGACCGTGTCCCGGGGCGCCAGCCTCTGCTCCGCCCCCTGCTCCCGGACTCCCTGGCGCGGCCCGCTGATGACGCTCACGAAGGCGTCGGAACAACCGCTGTTGCGCACGGTCACCGACGCGGTGCGGACACAACCCGCCAGATCGCCGCAGGCATGCCGCAGACCACCGAACCCCTGCGTACCGCAGGAGAGTACGGCTGCCCCGGTGGCCGGTGCGGGCGGGCACGGGCTCAGGCCGCGCTCGCCGCCCCGCTCGTTGTCCCCGGTCCGTACCGGCAGTCGCGGCAGCGGCCGGGTTCCGGACCGCGGAAGACCCGCTCGCAGCCGTCGCAGTCCTGGAAGGGGGGCGGGCGGTGGGCGCCGGCCGTGGCCGATGGAGGCTCCGGCGTCGCGGGAAGCGGCGGGGGCAGCAGTTCGCGGAGGCGGTAGGCGATCACACCCGCCGGGTGCTTCATGGGGACGGGCAGATCGGTGGTCAGGGTGCGGTGGACGGCGGCGGGGCCGGCACCTCGTTCGAGCCAGTCGACGACACTCGGGGCGAGTCTGTTCACGTCCCGCAGGGACAGGGTGAGCCGCTCGTCGGTACGGCGCAGGCCCGCGAGCAGGGTGACCGCCTCCTCGTACCACCGCCCCGAGCGGGCGGGCGCGCGCGGCGGATCCACGGGGGCGACCGCGGGTACGGACGCCTCGGAGGTCTCCACCGGTGCGTCCGGGACGACCTGAGCAGCCGGGGCAACCGGCTCATCGAGGGCTTGGTCGTCCTCCTGCGGAGTCTCCCGGCCGCCCGCACCCGCCACCGAGTCCCGAGCGCAGGCACGGCCCGTCTTCGCATGCCCGGCCGCCCGAGCGGTGACGGCCGACACGGTCGCCCGCGCGGGCAGCGGCGTGTGGTGGGCATACGTACGCGTCACCAGGCGGCCAGCCTCCGTGTGCTCGCGGACCCGCTCCAGGTAGCCGTGCGCCTCCAACTCCCGCAGTGCGAAGGCTACGTGCGTACGTGTGTGGCACCGGAGGGTGTGGCGGATCGTCGAACACCCTGATTCGGGCGCGGAGCAGGGCTAGGCTTGATCTCAGCCATGGGGGAAGCTTCCTTCTTCCTCGTTGGTCAGGCCCTCGCCATGGGAGTGCTAGTCCCGGCGGGGGCCGGCGTCTGTACGGGCTTGTGGGAGCGCCGAGTTGCTTCGGCCGCTCTGTGCCGAGACTGCCCGCCCGAACCGTCGCCGCGCCAGCCAGTTCGACGTGTTTCACCCGCTCGAGTGACCTACGCCAGGTTTGGTTGGGTTGGTTGGTTTTTACCCTTGGTACTTAGGTCTTTTACCGCCCGCAGCCCCGGCCCGCGCCCCACCGCGTCCCGTGCTACCCGGCTCCGGTTCGGGGCCCGTCGGCGAGGACCGTACGAGCCGGCTCGCGAACTCCGCCGACCCGAGGAGCACGAGGAATCGGTGCATCGCCACGCCCATGGCCGCGGACTCGCGCGACTGACGGGTCCCGGTCACCGGCCGAGGTCCAGTTCCGCCCACACGGTCTTGCAGGGCACCGGGCCGGTTCGGACACCCCAGCGGTCGGCCAGCTCCCCGACCAGGAGCAGGCCGTGGCCGGACTCGGCGGGATCCGCCCCTGCGGTCGCTCGTACCTGGGCGGGCAGTTGATCACCCCGAGGGTCGCTGACCTCGATGCGAAGGGCGGCGGGCGCTGTGACGGTGAGGCCGAGCCGGAAACTCCGGCCGGGGACACGGCCGTGCACGGCGGCGTTCGCGGCGAGTTCGGCGACGATCAGCCGAGCGGGGTCGAGTGGCATTTCCCAGGAGCACAGTTGCTCGGTGGCGAGCAGACGAGCCGGGCACCCCGACGGGTGGCGGAAAGCGGAACGGTGAACTGATGGAGCGCGGTTCGGGGTGCGCTGATTCTCTGTTTCACATCACCCAGAGTGGCCAGTCACCCCCTTACCGTGAAGTCCGGTGCCCCGGGCGGCCGGCACCTGTCCGGGCCGCCCGGGTCCGGTTCCCTCAGGGCGACGGCAGCGGCAGGCAGGGCAGCTGCGGGTGCCGCAGGTGCTGTCCACCGTCGTGGACGCACAGGGTGAACGTCTCCGGCCCTGACATTCCGGCCGTGTCGTAGGCGTCGAGCAGGCGCTCGACGCGTTCCCACAGACGCACCGGGCCTCCCTCCCGCACCTGCCAACCACAGTCGGCCGGCGTCAGCGCGGCGGTCGAGCCGCTCACCACGTCGATCAGATGCAGAACGTCGCCGACCGTGGTCAGTTGCGCGTCGGGGACAGCGCTCTGCACGAGGAAGCGCAAGTGGAAGGCTTCCTCGGTCGCGGCGGTGATCCGCTCGGGCCCGTGCCGGGCAACTCGCGGCCTCCCCGGCAACCCGGCTGCCCAGTGGGCGGGATTGCCGAAGGCCGGCGCCGCGTGCGTCCGGGCGGACATGAAGGAGACGGTGCCGCCCAGAAGACGCCCCTCGGCGGTACCGTCCTCGGCGACCGTGAGGAGCACGCGGGCATACCCGTAGAGCCAGCCCGACAGCGTCAGCAGGATCTGCCCGCCCGGCCGTGCCTGGGCGACCAGCGCCGGGGGCACGGCCCGGAAGGAGCAGGCCGCGACGATCCGGTCGAACGGCGCCTCGGGCCAGTACCCGTACAGCCCATCCGCGACCGCGAGGGTGGGCGTGTAACCGCAGCCGTGCAGCGCGCTCGCCGCCTGCTCCAGTCGGCGCGGGTCCACGTCGATGCTCGTCACGCCCGCCGATCCGAGGCGTTCGCAGGCGAGAGCGGTCGAGTAACCCGTCCCCGTGCCGATCTCCAGCACCGTGTGCCCCTCGCGGACATCGGCGTCGGCCCACATCCGCACCACGAGCGACGGCAGGGTGGAGGACGAGGTCGGGGCCCCTCCATGGCGCTCGGCCGGCTGCTCCCAGTCGGGATCGTCGCCGTCGAACTGCGTGATGAGCGTGGTGTCGGAGTACGCGGCGGCCAGCCAGCGCCCGTGGTCGAGCGCGGCGGTGACCGGCTGCCACACGGTCAGCCCCTGCCCGTCGCGCTCCTCGCCGGGCAGGTAGAAGCCGGGCACGAACCGGTGCCGGGGCACCGTCTCCACGGCCGCACGCCAGCTCGGATCGTCCAGCGCCCCGCGTACGGCGAGGTCCTCCGCCATGACCGCGCGCAGCCGCGCGGCATCGGTGTCGAGGTCGACGGGCAACGTCATGAGCGGCCCTTCCTTTCCACGGTGAGAAGGTCGGCGAACGCCTCGGTGATGTCCTCGGCGTCGGGGAGCCAGCCCCACTGGCCGTTCGGGTTGCACTCGATCGCCGTCCAGTGTTCCGGGTCGTCCCCGTCCCCGGTGAGCGCGAAGTCGAAGCAGCCGAAGGCCAGACCGAACGAGGCCAGGTAGGAGTGCAGCGCCGCCACGACGGGCGGCGGCACGGTGATCGGGGCGTGGAGCAGGGCGCCCCAGTCACCCCGGCGCCAGTCCAGCGCGCCGTCCGGTGCGGCGATCTGCTGGGCGAAGACACGACGGCCGACCACGGTGACGCGTACGTCACCGGTCTTGGGGATCTCGGCCTGGAACAGGTGGGCGGTCACGGTGAGCGTGTCGTCGAAGGTCTCCGGGTCGACCCGCTGGGTCCAGATCGCTCCGGTGCGCCCGTCGTCACCGGCGGGCAGACCGCGGAACGTCTTGCAGACGACGGGGCCGCGTTCGGCGGCGAACTCCCGGGCCGCCTCCGGGTCGTTGGTGATCAGCGTTGGAGGAATCCTCAGCCCGAGCCGGGCGAACCTGCGGAGCTGGGCGGGCTTGGACTCCGCACGGGCCACCGCCGCCGGGTGGTTGACGTACCGGGCGCCGGGCAGGGCGTTCAGGACCCCGCCGAGCCCGTGCCGCGCCTCGGTGGCGGCGAAGTCCCGCTGCTGCCGGGGCAGATGTGCGAACCGGGTGCCGTAGGGAGTGGGGCGGCGGTAGTACACCGCCGCCACCTCCCCCGACTCCACCTCCCGGCTCGCCGTACGCAGTCGGCCGCCCCACGCCGGACGGTCCGCGTCGACGCGGAAGCCGAACGTCAGGGCGGGCCCGATATCGGCGGGGTCGACCCGGACGACCGGCACCCCTCGCTCGTTCAACGCGGCGACGACCGCGTCCGCCGTGACGTCCTCAAGTGCGGTGACGACCAGGACGGTGGAAGCCATCGGTCAGTCCGATTCGTAGTCGGTGGTGTTGTCGTCCTGCGTCTGGGACTGCGGACCGTTCCCGTCGCCGCCCCCGGACACGGAGGCGGTACCGGTCGTCCTCGACGTCCCGTGCTTGCCCATCTCGACCGGCCGCCCGGCGGTGTCGGTGTAGCGGGCCGTCTGCGTGACGGGGTCGAGCGTCACCGTCGCGTACGGCGACGAACCGACCGGCAACCGGTCGGTGACCAGGCGCAACGCCCAGGGGGCCTCGGGGGCAAGTGTCGTCATGGACGTCCTTTCTCTTGTCCGCGATGCGGAGTTCCGATTTCCGCCGCCCAGTGTGCTCACGCATGCGCACACTGTGAATACGGGCAGCTCGTACGGCCGGTGGCTGTACGTCAGGTGTCCGGTTTCTGTCCGGCCTGCCCGGGGTGACCAGGTGCGGGCGACCGGAGTTGGGCCGGGGAAGGGCGCGCAACGGGAGGCGGCGAGCATGAGCGGGTGGGAAACGGGGCTGGACGACGAAGAGGCCGGGGCCGTAATGCGTACGGTCACCCGGCAGTTGAAGCTGTGGCGGGAGGCAGCCGGCCTTACGCAGGCGGAGTTCGGCGCGGCGATCGGGTACGGGGAGGAGCTTGTCTCCTGCGTAGAACGGGGGCGGCGGATTCCCCGGCCGGAGTACCTTGATGCGGCGGACGAGGTGCTGGGGGCGGGCGGAAAGATCGCCGCGATGAAGGGGGACGTGGCGGAAGCCCGATACCCGAAGACGGTGCGAGACGTGAAGCGCCTGGAAGCGGAAGCCGCCGAGATCTGCTCCTACAACAACTGCGTCATCGATGGACTCTTGCAGACCGAGGCATATGCACGAGCTGTGTTTGGCTCTCGACGACCGCAGTTCGCAGAAGAGGAGTTGGAGCAGCGGGTAGCCGCTCGGCTGGATCGCCAGGAGATCTTCTGCGCCCCCAAAGCCCGCCCCCTCTTCAGCT
Organism: Streptomyces sp. SM1; assembly: GCF_002910825.1. GTDB lineage: Bacteria > Actinomycetota > Actinomycetes > Streptomycetales > Streptomycetaceae > Streptomyces > Streptomyces okerensis. The sequence goes on from NZ_NEUB01000915.1 coordinate 7,802, forward strand.
TCGTGCTGTGTGAAGCGACGCTGCGCCGCCTGATCGGGGGCAAAATGGTGATGCGTAACCAGCTCGAACGGCTGTCGGAGGTGGCCAGGCTACGGAACGTCGACCTACAGGTGCTGCCCCTCAGCCGAGAGGAGAACTCCGGTCTCGGCGGCCCCTTCCGACTGCTCAAGCTCAAGGACGGAGCGGCCGTGGGTCTGAGCGAAATCCAGCTGACTAACCGCGTGATCACCGACCCGAAAGAGACCACGGTCCTCGACATGCGCCATGGGATCATCCGGGCGCAGGCTCTCACACCACGAGAGTCGCTGGCCTTCATCGAGAAAGTGCTGGGAGAGTCATGACCCTCAAGCCCTCTGACGGAGCCGATGGGAAGCTGGAGTGGATAAAGAGCAGCTATAGCTCGGATGACGGCCCGTCCTGCGTCGAAGTGGCCTGGAGGAAGAGCAGCTACAGCGGCGCTGACACTCCCTCCTGTGTCGAGGTGGCCACCGTCCCCGACCGCATCCACGTCCGCGACTCCAAGAACCCGAACGGCCCCCGCCTCGCCCTCGCAGCCACCACCTGGGCGACCTTCCTGCCGTACGCGTCCGAGCACTGACGTCGCAAACAAACGTGGCCCACACCCGAATCCACGGGTGCGGGCCACGCGTGCGTGTCAGTTGGCGGCCGGGGTCGCAGCGACCGTCCCCGGCGGCCACTTACGGCAGCGGCCCGCGCCATGCGGCGAGCAACAGTGTGTCGGCCGCTCGCGGCCCCTCTCCGGCGGGCAGGACGTCGCCGCTGATCCGGGTGAAGCCGGCCTCGTCGAGGAGCTTGGACCACACATGCTCCTGGAGCACCCAGCGGCGCATCGTGGCCGGCTCTCCCTCCGGGGTCCTTGCCGGAATGTCGGCGTGTCTCACGTCGCTCTGTGCGGGCGCCCCGCTGAGGTAGTGGGCGAGGGTGGAGAACACCAGCCGTCCGCCCGGCCGCAGCGCAGCAGCCGCCGCAGGCAACAGGTGGCGCGGCTCGGTGAAGTCGATCGCGCCAAACATGCTGTAGAGCACGTCGTACGTGTCGGGCGCCGCCTGCAAGTGCGCCACGGCGTTCGACCTCACCAGCCGCAGGCGCGGCGCGAGATGGCCGTACAGGTCCGTGGCCATGGCGTGCTGGACGGGTGAGGCGTCGACGGCGACGACCCGGGCGGGCCGGTGGTGGACGGCCAGGTGCGCGGCGTGCCGGGCGGCGCCCGCGCCGAGGTCGGCGACGCACGATCCGGACAGGTCACCCAGGATGTCCGGACCGGGCCCGCAGTCCTGACCCCAGGCCCACCGGAATGTGTCGGGCACGGTCCGGTCGGTGGCGTGGCGGGTGCGGCCGTAGTGGTGCCACAGGTCTGCGGAGGCGGGGGCTGTCACCCGCCCCATGGTGGCGGTCCCGGCCTCCGGGCGGGCAAGTTCGAGGGAATCTCACCCGGACGTGCCCTACAGGCTGCACTTGGCGGCGTCCTACCACAGCGAAAGGTCGACCTTCCAGCCCGTCGGCCGCGACCCTGTGCGCGGTCTTCATCACGGAGCCGCCGGGTCCGCGGTGCTGACGGCGGAGACCGGACGCGAAGGGGCGCCCCCGAAAGGGCGCCCCTCCTCACCTCACGTCGTCGACCGGCGTCTGCGCGACCCCGGGCGGCGTTCGCTCGGTCGAGTCACCGGGTCACCGGCGTCGAGGGCCGCCGTGCGGCGGCGTGCGCCGAAGTCGGCCAGGGCCTCCGCCAGCTTGTGGACCGACGGCTCGGGAGCCATCACGTCCACCCGCAGGCCGTGTTCCTCCGCGGTCTTCGCGGTCGCCGGGCCGATGCAGGCGATCACCGTCACGTTGTGCGGCTTGCCCGCGATGCCCACCAGGTTCCGGACCGTCGAGGACGACGTGAACAGCACCGCGTCGAAGCCGCCGCCCTTGATCGCCTCACGGGTCTCCGCCGGGGGCGGCGACGCGCGGACCGTGCGGTAGGCGGTCACGTCGTCGACCTCCCAGCCCAGCTCGATGAGGCCGGCGACCAGGGTCTCCGTGGCGATGTCGGCGCGCGGCAGGAAGACGCGGTCGATCGGGTCGAAGACCGGGTCGTAGGGGGGCCAGTCCTCCACCAGGCCGCGGGCGGACTGCTCGCCGCTCGGCACCAGGTCCGGGCGAACGCCGAAGTCGATCAGGGCCTGGGCCGTCTGATCGCCCACCGCGGCGACCTTGATCCCGGCGAAGGCGCGCGCGTCGAGCCCGTACTCCTCGAACTTCTCGCGGACCGCCTTCACCGCGTTGACCGACGTGAACGCGATCCACTCGTAGCGGCCGGTGACCAGGCCCTTGACCGCGCGCTCCATCTGCTGCGGGGTGCGCGGGGGCTCCACCGCGATGGTCGGCACCTCGCTCGGCACGGCACCGTAGGACCGCAGCTGGTCGGAGAGCGACGCCGCCTGCTCCTTCGTGCGCGGGACGAGCACCTTCCAGCCGAACAGCGGCTTGGACTCGAACCACGCCAGCCGGTCGCGCTGGGCGGGGGCGGAACGCTCACCGACCACGGCTATCACCGGGCGGCCGGCCTCCGGCGAGGGCAGTACCTTCGCCTGCTTCAGCGTCTGCGCGATCGTGCCGAGCGTCGCCGTCCAGGTGCGCTGCCGGGTCGTCGTACCGCCGACCGTCACCGTCATCGGCGTATCGGGCTTACGTCCGGCGGACACCAGTTCGCCGGCCGTGGCCGCGACGGTGTCCAGCGTGGCGGAGACGACCACCGTGCCGTCCGACGCCCCGACCTCCGTCCAGCACCGCTCGGACGCCGTACGCGCGTCGACGAACCGCACGTCCGCGCCCTCGGCGTCACGCAGCGGCACTCCGGCGTACGCGGGCACGCCCACCGCGGTGGCGATACCGGGCACGACCTCGAACGGCACCCCGGCCGAGGCGCACGCCAGCATCTCCTCGGCGGCGTACGCGTCGAGCCCGGGATCACCGGACACCGCACGCACGACCCGCCTGCCGCCCTGCGCGGCCTCCATGACAAGATGTGCGGCATCCCTCACCAGGGGGACACCGGCGGAAGTTGACGCGCCGTCAACGACTGTCAGTTGGGGCGTGCCCGTGCCCGGAACCGACGGATCGGCCTCCGTGTGCACCTCGGCGACGCCCTGCCTGGCGTGTCGGCGCACGACGTCGAGGACATCGTCCTCGGCGACGAGGACGTCCGCGTTCGCCAGCGCCTCGACGGCGCGCAGAGTCAGCAGTCCCGGATCCCCGGGTCCGGCACCGAGGAAGGTGACGTGCCCGTGTTCGGGAGGGGCGGGAAGGGTGGTGGGGCTCACTGTGCTCGCTCCCCCATCAGACCGGCCGCGCCCTGCGCGAGCATCTCGGCGGCGAGTTCGCGACCGAGCGCCATCGCCGCCTCGTGCGTCTCGGGCACGGGACCGGTGGTGGACAGCTGCACCAGCGTGGCACCGTCGGTCGAACCGACGACACCGCGCAGGCGCATCTCCTTGACAGTCTGCCCGTCGCTCAAGAGGTCGGCCAGCGCCCCCACGGGCGCGCTGCAACCGGCCTCCAGGGCGGCGAGCAGGGAACGCTCGGCCGTCACGGCGACCCGCGTGAACGGGTCGTCGAGTTCGGCGAGCGCGGCGATGAGTTCCGCGTTGTCCGCGGTGGTCTCGACCGCCAGTGCCCCCTGGCCGGGGGCGGGCAGAATCGTGTCGACCGACAGGAAGTCGGTCACCTCGTCGCTGCGGCCGACCCGGTTCAGCCCGGCGGCGGCCAGCACCACCGCATCCAGCTCGCCCTTGCGGACGTACCCGATGCGGGTGTCGACGTTGCCCCGGATCGGGACGGTCTCGAAGTCCATGCCGTGGCCGCGCGCGTACGCGTTCAGCTGCGCCATGCGGCGCGGCGAACCGGTGCCGATGCGCGCGCCGCGCGGCAGGTCGGTCAGCTTCAGCGCGTCGCGCGTGACCATCACGTCGCGCGGGTCCTCGCGCACCGGTATGGCCGCCACGACCAGTTCGTCGGGCTGCGTGGTCGGCAGGTCCTTCAGCGAGTGCACCGCGAAGTCCACCTCGCCGCGTGCCAGCGCCTCCCGCAGCGCGGCCACGAACACACCCGTGCCGCCGATCTGCGCGAGGTGCTCGCGCGAGACGTCGCCGTACGTGGTGATCTCGACGAGCTCTACGGGCCGTCCGGTCACCTGGCTCACGGCATCCGCCACCTGCCCGGACTGGGCCATGGCGAGCTTGCTGCGCCTGGTCCCCAGCCTCAGTGCCTTCTCAGTCATCCCGGCCCTCGGTTTCTTGCGTTCTGCATCTCGGTGCTTTCCTCGGCGCGGGAGACGGAGGCCACCGTCTCGGGCTCGAGGTCGAACAGGGTGCGCAGCGCGTCGGCGTACCCGGCGCCGCCGGGCTCGGCCGCGAGCTGCTTGACCCGGACCGTCGGTGCGTGCAGCAGCTTGTCGACCACGCGCCGCACGGCCTGTGTGATCTCCGCGCGGTGTTTGTCGTCCAGGCCGGGCAACCGCCCCTCCAGGCGCGCGATCTCTCCGGCCACCACGTCGGCCGCCATGGTGCGCAGGGCGACGACGGTCGGCGTGATGCGCGCCGCCCGCTGTGCCGCCCCGAACGCGGCGACCTCGTCGGAGACGATACGCCGGACCTGGTCCACATCGGCAGCCATCGGAGCGTCCGCGGAGGCGTCCGCGAGCGATTCGATGTCGACCAGCCGCACCCCGGCCAGCCGGTGCGCGGCCGCGTCGATGTCGCGCGGCATCGCGAGGTCCAGCAGGAACAGCACGGGTTCCGGGCGCGGCGGCCCGGCCACCGGTTCGGGGCGGCGCCG
>NZ_NEUB01000916.1 GCF_002910825.1 Streptomyces sp. SM1
CGGCCTGGCCGGGCCCGGCTCACCGCCTCGGCCGTGCGGTCACTCGGCCGCCACCGTAGCGCCTCCCTCTCCCCGGCCGGCGGGCTGCCGGCCGGGGAGGCCGCGACGGAGTGCCGGGTCAGTTCCCGGAGCCGACGACGGCGGTGACGCGGATCTCCACGCGCATGTCGGCGAGGCCGAGGACCGTGACGCCGGTCTCGGTCCAGATCGGCGCACGGCCGCCGAGACGGCGGCGGAACTGCTCGGCCATGACCCTGTTGTGGTCGTCGCCGATGGCGTCGTCTCCCGGCGCGACCTTGTGGTACGAGTTGACGTGGATGACGTCCTTCCATGTCGCGCCGACCGTGGCGAGCGTGCGCTCCACGTTGTCGAAGGCCTGGACGATCTCGTCCTCCAGTGAGTCGGGGACGACCAGGTCGTCATCCACCCCGGCCTGACCGGAGGTCTCGACCCGGTCCCCGACGCGGACGGCTCCGCTGTAGCCGAGGGCCGCGTGCAGCTTCTCTCCCTGGCCCGGAGCGATGCCGAAGGTGACGGTGCTCGTGAGGGTCCCTCATTCCTGTCCATGGGGTGCGTTTCCTCCGTAATGAGTTCACGCGTAAAGTGAGACTAGTGAGCGATGACTTCAAACGCAAAGTGATGGCGGACGGCGCCGGAGGGCGGGGAGATCCATGAGCGGTACGGGCGGACACCACCAGGACGACGAGGAGCTGCGATGGCTCGACGAGCAGGAGAAGGCGGCGTGGACGGGGCTGATCTCGCTCGTCCTGCTGCTGCCCGGCAAGCTGGAGTCGCCGCTGCGGCAGGAACACGGCCTCACCCTGTTCGAGTACCTGGTACTCAGCCACCTCTCCGAGGCCCCGCGGCGCACGCTGCGGATGGGGGAACTCGCCTTCCTCGCCAGCGGATCGCTCTCCCGCCTGTCCAACGTCGTCAAACGCTGTGAACAGCGCGGCTGGGTCGCACGGACACCCGACCCGGCCGACGGCCGCTACACCCTCGCCGAACTCACCGACGCGGGTTTCGACACCGTGCGCCTGGCGGCGCCCACACACCTGCGCGCCGTACGCCGCATCGTCCTCGACTCGCTCAACGCGACCGACCAGAAGGCACTCACCCGCATCGCGCGGAAGCTCCGCATCGTCCCCGACGACTTCGGCTGACGGCCCTCCCTCACGGCGACTCGGCGGCGGAGCACGACACGGGGCGCTGCGGGCGACGCGTCCGGGGGCACCGTGGACGTACTCGGCGGCCGCACGCCGGGGACCGTACCGCCGCACCGGTCCGGCAGCCCGAACGCCGGTGGCAGCGTGACCGACGCGGTCACGCTGCCACCGAACGACCTCACGGGCGAGAGGGTGGGGTACTACCCGAGAGTGATCGCGTAGACCTGCACCCGAGGATCGTTCCGCAGGCCGAGAGAGCGAACGGTCTTCGAGGCGTCGAGGTCCGCGGAGGACGCGAACAGCCGCACCGGCGGTCCGTCCACCCCCTGCCCGCGCTTGATCCGGTGCGGCATCTCCAGCGCCACGGTGCCGCCCTGCGGTGCCGCCCCCGCCCAGTCGCCCACGGTGACCGGCACTTCGCCGGTGGTGCCGTCGGTGTAGCGGACGGTGAGCAGGGTCGTCACCGGGCCGTGGTGGGCCGCGGCGACCAGGCGCAGCGTCGCGTACGACCCGGCCGGGAGCAGCATGGCCTGACCGCGGGCCTCCACGAAGTTCTCGGCCGTCCCGGACGGATCGGGAGCGTGGTAGGTCACGCCGTCCCGGACGAACGGACCCGCCGCCGGCAGCAGATCACCGTCGTAGCTCCATCCCGCGCCGTCGAAGTCGCCCTCGTCGGAGGCCGCGACGGTCGCGGTGCCGTCGTGGTTCACCTCCTTGCCCAGATCCACGGCACATGCCTCACCGGCGTCCGTGGCGCAGCGGGCCGCGGGGCGCACCTCGACGGTCGCGACGCGTTCCACGCCCGGCACACCGTGCGCGGCCGCCGTGATCCGTACGGTGTAGGAACCCGGCGCGGTGCCCGCCGGGACGGTCACGTCCACCGCCGTGGTCCGCTGGACCGGCAGCCGCCGGGACACGAGCGGGAAGGGCCCGGCGGTCTTCACCGTCCAGCCCCGGGGAGCCGTCGCGCGGACACCCACCCGCAGCGTGCCGGGGGACTGGCCCAGTACGTCCAGCCGCAGACGGACCCGTTGCGGACTGTCGGCCGTCGGCAGGACGTCGGAAGCGGTTCGGAGCGACGCGTCGAGGTGCCGGCGGGAATCGGCTGCCGCGCGGTTCACCGACGGCGGTTCCGCCCCCTTGCCCGTACCCCACGCCGACGGCTCGCCGGTCATCTCGAAGGAGAGGTCTCCGCCCTGGGCGACCGTGTCCCAGTCCAGCCAGGTGGCGCGCAGATTCTTCCCGCCGAACTTGGCCCGCTTCACATAACGTTGGGAGTCGCTCGCGCCCGGTGCCCTGACGGTCAGGGTGCCGCCCTGCCTGGTCCCGTGGTCGCCGATGCGGATGACCGCCGACGGGAACTGGGGGCTGGAGACGGCGAGGAAGCCGCCACCGTTCGTCGTCGGGTACAGGCCGAGGGAGGAGAAGACGTACCAGGCCGACATGGTGCCCAGATCGTCGTTGCCGGTCATGCCGTCGGGCCCGTCCGTGAACAGCGTCATCGCGGCGCGGACCACGGTGGCCGTCCTGGCGGGCGCGCCGGCCCACAGGTACATGTACGGGGAGTGCAGATCGGGCTCGTTGTTCGGATTGTAGGTCGGCTTCCCGTAGTAGTCGTACGGGGCCGAGATCCACTCCTCGCGAGCCGTTCCGGCGGGGTCCTCGAAGAGCTTGTCGTACGCGAAGAAGGCGTCGAGCCGCTTCTCGGTCTGCCGCTTGCCGCCCATCAGGGATACCAGCCCGGCCGGGTCCTGCGGCACCAGCCACTGGTACTGGTGCGCGCCGCCCTCATGGAACTGGTGGCCCGCCTCGACGGGGTCGTACGGCGTCAGCCAGGTGCCGTCGGTCGTGCGCGGACGGAACTGGTCGATGGAGGAATCCCACAGGTTCCGGTACCACTGGCCGCGCGCCGCGAACACCCGGGCGTCCGCCGTGTGCCCCAGCGCCTTGGCCATCAGGGCCAGCGACGCGTCCGCCGCCGCGTACTCCAGGGTCGCCGAAGCGGGGTGACGGCAGTCGTTGTCGCCGCCCTTGTCGGGACAGTCCTTCCCCGGCTCCAGTCCGCTGGGTATGTAGCCACGCTCCCGGTAGGAGGCGATGCCGGCACGGCCGTTGTACGGGGAGTCGTCCGGCGGCGGTCCGAGGGCGTTCTTCCTGAGGAGCGCGTACGCCTCCTTCTCGTGGCCCGCGAGGAGGCCCTTGGACCACGCCTCGACCAGGAACGGAGTCACCGGGTCACCGGTCATGATGTTGGTCTCGCTGTTGGCGAGCGACCAGCGGGGCAGCCAGCCGCCGTCCCGTCCGATCGCGACGACCGACAGTGCGACATCGCGGGCGACCTTCGGCTGCAGCATCTGCAGCAGCTGGTTCTGCGGCCGGTGCGTGTCCCACAGCGACAGGTTCTGGTAGGGCGTGAACCCCGAGGCGGTATGGGTCTTCCCGTCGAATCCCGCGTACCGGCCGTCGACGTCTCCGGCGAGGTTCGGGTGCAGTTGAGCGTGGTAGAGAGCCGTGTAGAACGCGCGCTGCCGCTCGGTGGAACCGCCGCCGATCCTCACGGCGGCGAGCTGCCGCTCCCAGGTCGCGTGCAGCGCCGTACGGGTGGCGTCGAAGTCGTAGGAGTCGTCCGTCTCCGCCTCGAGGTTCTTCCTGGCGCCCTCGACACCCGTGTAGGAGAGTCCCACCTTGACGACCACGTCACGGTCGGCGCGTGCGTCGAAGGTCACCCACGCACCGTTCCCGCCCTCGCCGGCCGCCTCCCGCTCACCGGGGGTGGGGGTGCTGCCCCGCCAGGTGCCGTGCGAGGCGAACGGCCTGTCGAAGGCCGCCGTGAAGTAGACGGTGTGCCGGTCCTTGCCCGCGCAGAAGTTGCCCGCCTCGACACGCCCCTCGACGGTCCGGTCGCCGACGACACGCACCTCCGAGCTGTACACCCGCTGGTTGCCTTACCCGTGTTGAACAGGACGTTGGCACGGTCGGTCGAGGGGAAGGTGTACCGCTGCCATCCCGTACGGGGCGTGGCGGTCAGCTCGGCGTCGATGTCGTACGTCTTCAACCCCACGCGGTAGTAACCCGGTTCGGCGTCCTCGTCGTCGTGCGAGTAGGCCGAGCGGTAGGCATCGGGGTCGACGCTGTCGACCGCTCCGGTCGTCGGCATCAGGGGCAGCTCGCCCATGACGGAGCAGCCGACGCCGGACAGGTGGGTCTGGCTGAACCCGTGGATCCTGTCCTGCTGGTAGTCGTAGCCTCCCTGGCCGCCGGTGTCCGGGCTGACCTGGACCATGCCGAAGGGGGCGCTCGCGCCGGGAAAGGTGTTGCCGAAGTTCTGTGTCCCGATGAACGGGTTGACCAGGGAGGTGAGCCGCGGAGCGGCGGCGGGCGCCTGGGCGGCGGCCGGTGCCGGGCTCAGGGCGCCGCCGGCAACGAGCAGTGCCGTGAGGACTGCTGACGCGCGGTGACGCAATCGGCGAAGGGGTCTGTGCATGGAAACGGTCTCCTGTTCCGCACCCGTCGGTGCAGCGCAAAGGCGTTACCCGGCTGGATGGAAGCGGACTAGATCACGCGCCTGACATCGTTGTCAAAAGCTTCGACACCGTCTGGTACCGGCACTTCGGCCCGCCACGGCGCCCGCCACGGCCGCCCGGCGCGACCCGCACGCCGTGCGAGGCGGGAACGTGGGCGCGCGAGGCGGGTACGCGGGGCGCGTGTCACCTGAAGCCCTCCCGCCCCACCTAAGCTGGAGCCCATGACCCCGGTACAGAAGGAAGGCCCGCGCGCGCTGCTCGCCGGGGCTTCGCGTCGGTGGGTACGACTGCTGCCGTGGGCCCTGGTGTTCGTGCTGTGCGTCGCCCTGCTGCCCACCACCATCCAGGTGCTGAGCGTCGACTACGGCCTGCACGGCGGCATCGCGAGCGCGCTGGCCGTTGCCCAGGCGGCGCCGCTGCTGCTGGCCGTCGTCCACCCGCTGCGGGCCTGGTGCGTGATCTTCGCCGCCGACGTGGCCGGGGCGCTCGCCCTGCGCACCGTCGACTTCGAGGAGCGGCTGCTGTAGCCGTTCCCGCCCATGGAGATCGTCGGGTACATCGGCCTCTGCCTCGCCCTCGGCCTGCGCGAGCGGCGCCGGACGCTGCTGCTGGTATGGCTGGCGACGGCGGGCGCGAACGTCGGACTCGGGTTCGTCGCGCCGCACGGCACGAGCGCGAAGAACCTCCTGCTCACCATCCTCGGCGGCGTCGCGCTCCTGCTCGCCGTCGCGCTCCGCGAGCGGTACGAGGTCCAGCGCAGGCTCGCCGAACAGGAGACGATCAGCGAGGCCGAGCGCGAACGGCGGACGCTGCTGGAGGAACGCGCGCGCATCGCACGAGAGTTGCACGACGTGGTGGCGCACCACATGTCCGTCATCACGGTGCAGGCGGACACCGCGGCGTACCGTCTCGACGGCCTTCCCGCGGACGTGCAGGAGGAGTTCACGTCCATCGCGGCCACCGCGCGCGAGTCGCTCGGCGAGATGCGACGGCTCCTGGGCGTACTGAGGAACGAGGAGGCGCACGGCGAGCTGATGCCGCAGCCGGGTCTGACCCGGATCGGGCAGCTCGTGGAAGCGACCGTGCGGGCGGGCATGCCGGTGGAGTTCACGCCCTGCGACGCCGATGTGCCGGAGGCGGTGGGCCTCTCCGCGTACCGCATCGTCCAGGAGGCCCTCGCGAACGTCGTACGGCACGCGCCGGGCGCTCCGACGCAGGTGTCGGTGTGGGATTCTGTCTCGGCGGACGGTGCGCGGCTCAACGTCCTCGTCGTCAACGGGCCGCCGCCCGAGCTTCCCGCCGCACCGCTCGAGGAGGGCGGCACCGGGCACGGCCTGGTGGGCATGCGGGAGCGGGCACGGCTCGCGGGCGGCACCCTCGACGCGGGGCCGCTGCCCGACGGCGGCTTCCGGGTGGCCGCCCAACTGCCCCTGACCGACAAGGAGTCCCTGTGACGACGCGCGTCATCATCGTCGACGACCAGGCCATGGTGCGGGCCGGCTTCGCCGCGCTGCTGGCCGCCCAGAGCGACATCGACGTGGTGGGCGAGGCCCCCGACGGTGCGCAGGGCGTCGAGCTGAGCCGGCGCAGCCATCCCGATGTGGTGCTGATGGACGTCCGCATGCCCGAGATGGACGGCCTCGAGGCCACGCGCCGCATCCTCGCACCCCCGCCGGGCGGTGGAGACACTGCTGTGGGGGACCGCCGGCCGCGCGTCCTGATGCTCACCACGTTCGACGTCGACGACTACGTCTACGAGGCGCTGCGGGCGGGCGCGAGCGGTTTCCTGCTGAAGGACGCTCCGCCGGCCGACCTCATCGCGGCGGTGCGCGTGGTGGCCTCGGGCGACGCGCTGCTCGCCCCGTCCGTGACGCGCCGCCTCATCGCGGACTTCGCCCGGCAGCGTCCCGCCGCCCGCGGCAAGCCCGTGCAGCGCCTCAAGGCCCTCACCCAACGCGAGACCGAGGTCCTCACCCTGGCGGCCCGCGGCCAGTCCAACGCGGAGATCGCGTCGACGCTGGTGCTGGCCGAACAGACGGTGAAGACGCACGTGAGCCGCGTCCTCACCAAGCTCGACCTGCGCGACCGCGCCCAGGCGGTGGTCTTCGCGTACGAATCGGCGCTGGTGACCCCGGGGGAGTAGGACGGCGCCGACCCCGCCCCCGTCCGGAGAACAACGACCCGCGTCCCCGACCCCACACGGAACCGGCCACCGGCACCCGGCCACGGGGCGCTCCACCGGGACGAGCCCGCTCCACCACCCCGGACGCCCCAGACACCGCTCCCGGATCCCGGCGCGCGGACATGGCGGCAACGGGCCGACGACCTGCGCGTACGCCGGCCCGGCCGTTCCGCCGCCGGGGTTCCGGCACGAGCCGAGTCAGCGGGTGGCCCCTTCTCGGTGCCGGTCCTCGTGCCCTCGGCACGTGCGGGGCGGTGCCGGGTCGGCGCCCCACGCATGCCACGCTCGCGCCGACAGGGCCGTCCCGACCCCGGTTTCCCGGCACGTGCCGGGCAGGGATCCCCCCCCACCCCGGTACTGGCCGTCGCGCCTCCCGGACCCGGCGCACGCGGGGCCGCAACGGGTCGACACCCCACCCATGCCTCGCACGCGCGGACCGGCTGTCCCGTTTCCGGCACCTGCCGAGCAGGGGGATCTTCCCTCCCGGCGCCACCTCCGCCAACTCCCCACCCCCGGCGGAAGGCGGAGCCGTCCCTCATCCACCCCCTACCGCGGTAGCACTCCCACATCGCCACCCGGGTATGACGCCCGGCGCACAGCCGTCCGCGCACACTCCACCCAGTCGGCACGAGAAGATCGCGAAAGGGCGGAACATGAGGCTACGCGGCGGCAAGCGCAAGAGCGGCAAGCGGGAGGAGGCGGACGCCCCACCGGAGGCCCCTGTCGCCACACCCGGTGCCGCGGTCGCTGAGAGAACCAGGTCGTTGAAGGTGGAGTGGTTGTAGTCCTCACTGTGCCCCTGTCTCGTGTCTCGGATCTCGCGTCCCGAGTCCAGGTCACGGGCGGGCCGGGCGCCGTGTCGGAACGCGCCGTGAGTGAACGCCGGCGCCGTGCGGGGGAGACGTCCGGGCGAGCGGACCGAAGGAGGGTGTGCCGGGCGCGCGACCTCGGCGACGGCAAGGGCGTGTCGGCCAACTCCGCTGCCACGACGGCGTGTTCACCCGCCAAGGAAGTCCAGTAATGCTGCAGTGAGGAACCGGGGGGCTCTCCTCGACGAGCCGGTGCCCCGCCTGCGGCACGTGCACCGCACTCACGATGTCGGTCGTGCGCGGAGCCACCCGCGTCCAACCACCCTTGCGCCGTGTCCCCGGCACTCGGACTTCCGGGCCCGATCCGCTCTGGCACGGAGTCCTTGCCGTCATGGCAAGCTGGCCCGATGGACCGCAGGACGGATGACGACGTACTGGACGCCGTGGGACCGCGGCTGCGCGCACTGCGCCGTGAGTGCGGAATCACCCTCGCCGACCTCGCGGCGACGACCGGCGTCTCGGAGAGCACCCTCTCCCGGCTGGAGAGCGGGCAGCGCCGGGCGCCCCTGGAACTGCTGCTGCCGCCGGCCCGTACCTACGACGTCCCGCTGGACGACCTCGTCGGTGCCCCGCGGACCGGCGACCCCCGGATTCACCTCAAGCCGATCCACCGGTTCGGGATGACCTTCGTGCCGCTCTCCCGGAGGCCGGGCGGGGTGCACGCCTTCAAAATGGTCATCCCGGCCTGGCCCGGCCTGGCCCGGCCCGGCCCGAACCGCTCGAACCGACCCCGCAGACCCACGAAGGCTTCGAATGGCTGTACGTGCTCAGCGGCCGCCTGCGGCTGGTGGCCGGCGAACGCGACCTGACGCTGCCGCCGGGCGAGGCGGCCGAGTTCGACACGTCGGTACCGCACTGGCTGGGCAGCGCCGACGGGGGAGCGGTGGAACTCCTCGTCCTCTTCGGCCTCCAGGGGATGCGCGCACACCTGCGCACCGATCCTCACCGGCCGTCTCGATCCCCGGACCGGCCGTGAACCGCGTGCCCGGTCGAACTGCCCCGCCGCGTCGTGTCCCGCCGCCTCGTACCCCGCCGTCCCGGCCGCGCCGCCGGGAAGCCCCGCTCAGCGCTGGACCCTCCCTCTACAGCTCGCCGGCGAAGACCTCCGCCAGCTGACGCCATTCCGCGAGCGGCAGGCCGGCGCCCCCCTCTCCCGCGGTGAGCACCTGCAGCGCGACATGGTCGGCGCCCGCGTCGAGGTACTCGCGCGTGCGGGCCCGCACGCGCGAGGCGTCGCCCAGGGCGAAGAGGGCGTCGAGGAGACGGCTGCTGCCGCCGCCCTCGAGGTCACTCTCCGTGAACCCCAGCCGCAGCAGGTTGTCGGTGTAGTTGGGCAGCCGAAGGTACATGTCCAGCATGTTCCGCGCGGTGGTCCGTGCCCGCTCGAGGTCGGTGTCGAGCACCACCGACAGCTCGGGGGCGAGCAGCGCCTCGGGACCGAGCATCTCGCGTGCCTCCGCCGTGTGCTCGGTGGTGACGAGATAGGGATGTGCGCCCAGCGCCCGGCCCGCCGCCAGCTTGAGCATCTTCGGGCCGAGCGCCGCGAGGACCCGCTGTCCGGAGAGCATGGGCGGAGCGGCGGCGTCGAGTCCGTCGAGGTAGGCGACCATCGCGCTGTACGGCTTCGTGTACTGCGGCACCATCGGGCCGTGGCTGACCCCCAGGCCGAGGACGAACCGCCCGCGGGCGCTCGCGTCGATCGCCGAGACACGCGCCGCCACCTCCTCGGCGGTGTGGTCCCAGATGCTGAGGATGCCGGTGGCCACGGTGATCGTACGGCTGGCGTCGACGACGGCCGCCGCGTCGTCGGGCGAGGGACTGCCCCCGATCCAGAGCGTGCCGTAGCCGAGTTCCTCGAGTTCGGCGACCGCGTCCGCGATGGCCGCTCTGCCCTTCTCGTCCGCCCGTGACCGGTGCAGCGCGCTGCTCCAGATGCCGACCCGTCCGAACACCGTGCGCGTCTCAGAAGTCATGACGTGATCAACAGCGGGCTGCCGCGGCTATTCCCGGCCGGTCGGGCATCCACCCGTTCGGCGCATGCCCCGGACCAGAGGGCAGTCCTCGTACGGCAGCGGACCGGTGGCCTGCCACGCTCCGGACGGGGCGGGGGGAGGGCGCAGGGAGCTGACGGGGCGTGTCCTCAGCTCAGGGGTCCGAGGGGCGCTTCTTCGCAGGTGACCTCGTCCCGCGGGGTGTAGCGCGTGCGGAAGGGCTCTCGCCGCACTTCCCGGCCGCCGTCACGGAAGACCCGCTCCACGGTGACGTCGAAGCCCTCGAGCGGGGTCTGCGGCACGCACTGCTCGTCGGTGCTGACCTTCTCGGCAGGCTGCTGGAGGTTGGTGCGCGGCCCCTTGGCGGACGTGATCTCGTCGTACTTCTTCGTGCCGAGGAAGGTGATGGTCACCGACGTGTCCGTGGACTCGGCCTGGATGTACATCGCCTTGCCGGAGTCGTTGGTGAACCTCAGGTCGAGGCTGCCCCAGGCGACCGTTGCCTCACGGCCCTCGGGGTAGCGCTCGATGTAGAAGGAGTGGGCGCCGTACTCGACGGGTTTGACGCCGGCGAAGAACATCGCGTTGAAGACGGTGGTGGCCACGGCTGAGACGCCACCGCCGGGCGCCTTGGTGTACTTGTCGTCGAAGATCATGACGCCGTCCACGAAGCCGTTGGCCCGGGTGCGTTCGCCGACGGTCCGGTTGAAGCTCCAGGTCTCGTCCGGCATGACGACGGAGCCGTTGATGAGGTCCACCGCCCGGCCCACGTTGGTCGTGCGGTAGGCGGCCGGTTCGAATTCGACGGTGAAGGAGGACATCTTCTCGGTCAGCCCCAGGCGCGACGCGTTCTCCCGGGTGATCTCCGGCCGGGTCCGCCGTGTCTCCACCTCGCCGGTGCGGGCCGCGCCCGACTCGGTGAGCAGGGGCAGTACGGCCTTGCCCAGGGCCTTGTCGGTGACCTTCACGGCTGCCCTGGCCTCGGTGGCCACCGCGACCTTGTCGCCGTCGGCCCTCAGCTGGGCGTTGCGGGGTGTGGTGGGCAGCTTGTCCAGGGTGCCGGCCACCGCGGGCGCGGTGCGCAGGCCCGCGCTGTCGAGCTTCGGGGTGAGCCTGCCGGCGCCGTCCGGCCGCAGTGTCAGGTACTTGCCCAGTACGGCCGGGGTGAGGGTGAACCGCTCGCCGGCGGCGCTGAGGGTGACCGGTGCGGACATCGCCGGCCGCGCGAACTCGCGCACCGCCCGCCGAACCTCTTCCGCCGTGACCTTCGGCTCGTCCTCGCGTGCGGGCAGTGCCGTCACCGGGTCCACCGCGCCGCTCCGGAAGGTGGTGCGCAGGGTTTCGACGGCGGCGTCCACGTCCAGTGCGTACCCGGTGCGCGGCGTGATCTGCTCGACCCGGCCGTCGGTGAAGGAGACGGCGCCGTCACGGACCTTCTGGTCGAGCGTCTTCGACAACTTCACCAGGGCGGCACGCGCCTTGTCCCCGTCGGCCCGCACGACCGGCTCGATGTCACCGCCCGAGCGGAACAGCCCGCCGATCACGCTGACCGGATCGGCGCCGGTGGACGATGCCCGGTCGAGGGTGGCCTCGATGTCGTGGGTGAGTCCCGCCTGCCGCGTATCGACCGTACCCTCGCGGTCGCCGACCCTCACGGCCAGCTTCGCCGGACCGGTCCCCGGCAGCCGCCGCTCCAGCCTGAGGGCGGCCTCCTCACGGGAGAGGCCCCCGATGTCCACGCCCCGCACCGTGGTTCCCGCCTCGATCTCACCGCCGGTGAGCAGCAACCCGGTGAGATACAGCCCGCCGACGCCGACGGTGAGCGCGCCCCCCACCCAGGCGACGGGCGGGACGGAGGCCATCCGGGGGACGGAAGGTATGTGAGGGCGCATGAGTCTCCGATCGATGTGACGTGCCCCCGATGGCATGGCACTGGGTGCTGGGTCAGTCGACCAAGGTACGCACAACTCTGCGCCAAACGGAATTTCCAGATCACACCGGGCCTTTTGGATCAACCTCCTGATCAACGGACGCACCGCGTCCGGCGTGCTCTCAGCGGCCCGGACACGGGCGGGCGGCCTCGGCGCGGTCCGGCTGTGACATCCCTCTCGCCCACGCGCCGTGCCCGGTGATCGGAACACCGCTACCGTCCGCTGCCTCGCTAAGATCACTGTCCGAGGGGTGGTGGCATGATCATGACGTTCTACCGGTGGTGCGCGGCGACCGCGGCGGTACTGCTGCTGACCGGCTGTGGCGGCGGCGCCGGGACCGGCGGCGGGAAGGACAAGGCGGTGGCGCTCACCAGGGAACAGGTACGGGAGACGCTGCCGGACGGCGAGGCCATGACGGGCTGGAGTGAGACCGCTCGGCCCACGGCCGTCGGGATGGACCGCCTCCACCGCGGGCAGGCCTGCCCCGTCAAGGACAACGCGGGCTGCGAGAACTCCCGCTTCTAGGGCGTCTCGACGTTCCGGCACGACGACAACGCCGCCCACGTCTCCTTCCTGGTCATCGCCTACGACAGCGAACAGGCGGCCCGGGAGGCGTACGACGTGCTCTGGGACGGCTACTACTCCAGGAAGGCGGGGCAGCGGGCGGAGACGTTCGGGCTCGGCCCGATCGGTGACGAGCGCGACGCCCGGTTCGGTACCTCCGGCTTCCACGGCGAGCCCGGCGCCGTGACGCAGACCCGGGTCGGCACGACGCTGCTGTGGACGGAGGCGGCTTCCGCGGGCAAGGGCGGTATCGACACGGACGGTGTCCGGGACCTGGCCACGGTGCTCGCGGAACGGGTCCGGCAGGCACAGGACGGGGACACGCCTTCCGCCCGCCTGGGCGGCTGAGCGGACGGACACCCCGGGTCCGGGCCAGGTCCGTACCGGACGTCACGGGGGCGGGGGATAGGTCAGAGACCCGTTGGTGACCCGGGCATGGGGCGTCAGGACGGCCGGCTTCACCGACGTGCCCGACATGATGTGCACGACCTCCACGCCGGAGACGATCAACGCGTCCGTGATCAGCCGTCGGTGGCACCGCCACGGCACCGCCTCACTGCACATGATCGCCGGCCGTCCGCGCTCGGCCAGTTCCCGCAGTTCGGCAAGTCCTTTGGCGAACGTTTCCGTGCTCATGTAGTCGGCGTAGTCACGGAAGGCTTTGACCTGCCACCCTCCGTTCACGCTCGGCACGCCCTTGGGCGTGTGACGGCGGCCGCCCAGTTCGGGAATCCAGCGGTAACCGATGCCGGGTGGCAGGGCGTCGACGACGGCCGACTGGTTCCACTGCGGGTGCTTCCTGGACGAAGGGTACGACCGGACGTCGACCAGGCAGGTGACACCGTTGCCCCGCAGCATGCCGAGAACGTCGTCGAAGCCGCGTGTCGAGTGCCCGATCGTGAAGACGCGGTCCGTCATCGCGCTGCCTCGAAACTTCCGCGAGGGAATCCCGTACCGGCTACAGCTTCGTCAGGGCTCCCCCCTTGTGCATGGCGACGTGGTCGGTCTTGTCGCTCTTGATCTCGTACTGGGGATCCTGTTCCGAGCAGCGACGCGTGTGCCCCTTGTACTGGACGTCGCGGGTGTGCTTCCTGACGATGACGCCCTCGACGTGTCCGGCTTCGGAGTTCCAGCGCACGTGGTCTCCAACGGCGAATCGCTCGGTCATTCCCGTCCCGTCCGTTCTCTCTGCTCGCCGGGCTCCGCGGCCGCGAGGGCGCCTCGGAAGATCATGCCGTGCCGGGTTCCCCCGGACGCGACGTCCAACCGCCGGGGCGCGGCCCGTGCCCCGGCCGCAGGACCGCCTCGGCCGGGGCGACCGGTGACGCACGCACGGCCGTGCCCGCCGGCCGACGTGCGCGGAAGGCCGGCCGGCTGCCTCGAGGACCCGGTCGGTCACGGCCGGCGCGAAGCCCCGCCCCCCGCCCCCGGACACGGACCGGGAGTCAGACGCCGGTGCTGCTCATGGGCATGGACAACCTGCTCGGCATCTTCATCCAGCCGTGGATCGGCAACCGGTCGGACCGCACGCGCACCTCCTGGGGCCGGCGGATGCCCCACCTGGTGGTCGGGATGCCGATCGCCGCCGTGCTGTTCATGGTCATCCCGCACACGGCGGCGTCCCTGCCACTCCTCATCGCGGTGATGTTCACCTACGCGCTCGTGGCCAACACCTTCAAACCGATCGCCGAAGCGCTCGTCCCCGACTTCATCGCTCCCGGCAGGCGCAGCCGCGCCAACGCCGCGGTCAAGATCGCCTCCAGCATCACGGCCATCGTCGCCGCGCTCATCAGCATCTTCCTGGTCGACCCACCCGAGTCCGGCGTTCGCCATTCCCGCGATCATCATGCTGGTCTCCATCCTGGTGCTCGCGGCCACCGTGCGCGACAGCCGGTCTCCCGGTTACCAGGCAGCGCTCGCGGAGAGCAGCCAGGAGGCGAAGGACGCCGACCACAGGGACCCGCGGGTGCGGGACACCTTCCTGGAGATCATCAGGGACACCGACCGCAGCCGGCTCCTCGTCCTCGCCGCCATCCTGCTCTTCGGCGGCGCATGGGCCGCGTCGCGGTCCCTGATGACGCCGTACGGGATGGAATCACTCGACATGTCACGAGGAGCCGCCGGCGGCCTCACGCTCCCCGGCGGTATCGCGTTCATCCTGGCCGCCTACCCCGCGGCGGTCCTGGCCGAGCGCTACGGACGGCTCCGGGTCATGGCCGGGGGCATGTCGGTCTTCGCCGCGGCCATGCTGCTGGGCACGCTCGTCCTGACACCGGCCGGCACCGTGGTGATCCTGTGCATCGGTGCGGCGGGCGCGACCTGCTTCCTCGTCAACGCGGTGGTGGTCCTGTGGAACCTGGCCCCCTCGGCCCGCGTCTTCGGCACCTACGCCGGCCTGTACACCGTCGCCTGGGCCGGCGGCGGCTTCCTCGGCCCGGCGCTGGTGGGCGCCATGGTCGACGTCACCGGCTGGCCCCTGATGCTCATGGACATCGCCGTCGTCGCCGCACTGGCGGTCGCCGTCGTCGTCAGGATCACCGTGCTGCAGCGCCGGCCCGCTCCCGCCCTCGCCCAGTGACGCCCCCGCCCCGCCCTCCCCGAACCGAGTGAAGACGCAGCCAGAAATGAGGAACGACCCGTGCCCCGCATCCTGATCACCACGGACTATCTGCGCCCCGGCGACGAGGCGGACCGGTACCTGCGGAAGCACGGCCACACCACGGTCCACGCACCGATGACCGGCAGGCGCGACACCGCGCAGCTCGTGGCCGCCCTCGAAGGGATCGAGGGGGCACTCGTCGCGCACGAGCCCCTGACCGCCGACGTGCTGTCCCGCGCGCCCCACCTGCGAGCCGTCGTGCGTACCGGGGTGGGCTACGACTCGATCGACGTCGCCGCCGCCGCGGAGCTGGGCATCACGGTGAGCAATCTGCCGGGCGTCAACGCGGGCGCCGTCGCCGAGTACACCATCGGTCTGCTGCTGCTGCTGCTGCTGCTGCTGCTGGCGACGGCGCGGCGACTGGTGCAGAGCGCCGCGGGAGTCGCGGCCGGCGGCTGGCCGAGGGAGGACGGGCACGAACTGCGCGGATCGACCCTCGGCCTGATCGGATACGGCGCGGCCGCACGGGCCCTCGTGCCGCTGGCGCGGGCCTTCGGCATGCGGGTGCTCTGCACGACCGGCGTGCCACGGGCCGAGCGCACCGATGCGCCGGTGCGGTTCGTCGAGCTTCCCGAACTGCTGGCCGCCTCCGACTACGTATCGGTGCACACTGCGCTGACGGAGCGGACACGCGGTCTCCTCGACGCCTCCGCCTTCCGGCGGATGAAGCCGACAGCGGTCCTGGTCAACACCGCGCGGGGCGCCGTCGTCGACGAACAGGCCCTCGCCGACGCCCTACGCGGCGGCGAGATCGCCGCGGCGGCCCTCGACGTGGTGAGCGAGGAGCCGCTCCCCGCCGACAGCCCGCTGCGCGACGCGGACGCCATCACCGTCTTCTCCCACCTCGCCGGCCAGACCGCCGAAGCCCGGGCGGCCGCCGGCATCCAGGGCGCGGCAGAACTGGTGGCCGCACTCGCCGGCCACCCCCGGTCCGCCGTGAACGCCCACCTTCTGCCCCACACCCCCACGGCCCGGCGCGACGGGTGAACCCGCGCCTCCCAGCCCGTACCGACAAGGAAGAGGAATCCATGCACAACGAACAGGTGGACCAGGTCAAAGTCCTGTCACCGACCGGCATGCTCGGAGCCGGTTTCCCCGAAGCCACGATCGAGCGCGGTCTGGAACTGGGCGCCGACGTCATCTCCGTCGACGCGGGCAGCACCGACTCCGGCCCCTACTATCTGGGCGCCTCCCAGCCCAAGACCACCCGCGCGGCGGTCGCCCGTGACCTGCGTGTCCTGCTCAAGGCCGCGGCAGGCGCCCGGATCCCGCTGATCGTAGGCTCCTGCGGCACCAGCGGAACCGACTCCGGTGTCGACTGGGTCGCCGACATCGTCGCCGACGTCCTGGCCGACGAGGGGCTCGATCTGCGCGTGGCGCGCATCTACAGCGAGCAGGACAAGGACGCCCTCCTGAAGTCCATGGAGGAGGGCCGGGTCCATGCCCTGCCGCCCCTGGGAGAGCTGCGGCCCGAGACGGTGCGGAGCTGCACGCACATCGTGGGCGTCATGGGGCACGAGCCGATCGTCGCCGCGCTCGAGGCCGGCGCCCAGGTCGTGCTCGCCGGCCGCGCCACCGACACCGCCGCCGCCTACCCGATGATGAAGGGGATGCCCGCCGGACCGACATGGCACGCCGCCAAGATCATCGAGTGCGGCGGGCAGTGCACCAGCAATCCCCGTGCCGGCGGGGTGCTGGCCACCATCGACGCCGGAGGCTTCACCATCGAGCCGCTGGACCCGGCGGTCGCCTGCACACCGATACTGGTCGCCGCCCACATGCTCTACGAGACGGTGAACCCGTTCGAGATGCGCGAGCCGGACGGCACCCTGGACGTCCGTGAGGCCGTCCACACCGCCCTGGACGAACGCATCGTGCGGGTCGAGGGCTCGCAGTTCCACGTCGCGGACCAGCACACCATCAAGCTCGAGGGCGCCCGGGTCACCGGATACGAGACGATGTCGTTCAGCGCGATCCGGGATCCGCACATCCTCGCGAACATCGACGACTGGGCCGGTCTCATGCGCACGATGATCCGGCGGCGGGTGGAGCAGACGATCGGCCTGAGCGAGGACAAGTACGCCTTCGACCTGCGCCTCTACGGCCACAACGCGATCCTCGGCGATCTCGATCCGGCGGCGGGACCGCCCCGCGAGGTAGGCGTCATGCTCCTCGTCAACGCACCGGACCAGAACACCGCCACCGCCGTCGCGAAGATCGCCAACCCCCTGATGCTGCATCTGCCGACGGCCGACATGGACTTCCTGCCGAGCCTGGCCTTCCCCGCCTCACCGGCCGAGACGGAACGCGGGGCCGCCTACGAGTTCGTGCTCCACCACGTCGTCGACAGCATCACCCCCACCGGCATGTTCCGCACCGAGATCGAGGAGGCCTCCCACCATGGCTGAGACCGCTCCCACCACCCTGGGCGACCTGGCGTACGAGGTCCGGTCCAAGAACGCCGGACCCTTCTGGGTCACCATGGAACTCTTCATGCGCGACGCGGACGGCTATCGCATCGCCGCCGACGAGACGTTCCTCGACGAGCACACGGTCGCCCGGCTCTACGGACTCGACGAGACCGACGTCCAGATGTTCCGCATCCCCTCCCTGAACGTCGTCAAGATCTCCTTCCCGCGTCCTGTCCCCCAGGCATCGCTCCGCGACCGCGACGTCCACTCCGGTCAGCACCACGTCCCGCTGGCGACGCTCCCGGTACCGGAGCGAGCCGTCGGGCGATCCTCGGCCTGACCGCCGCCCGACCGTCACCACAAGGCCGTCCGCTACGGGCGCGCCTGCGTGGGATCGGCCGCTTCGCTCCGTGGTGTCGACGACCGCGACGTGGAGCCGGGCGCAGGGCTGATCGACTCGCAGTCCGTCGGCGCGGTCCGAGGAGGTCCGGGGCTACCTGGGCCTCGCCGACTGCGTGGTCGAGTGCGCCGCGCAGGTCCTCGAACGCGACCTGAGCATCGTCGGCAAAGGCCCCCTCCCAGCGCGGCTTCCGGGTCCGGCCGGCCGTGCGGCACGCCTCGTAGGCAGCGTGCCGGCCCCTCGCCGCGGTCGGCGAGCCACGGAGCAAGGAACCCGTCGACCTGACCTTTCAGGGCAGGGGGCACGTCGGCCAACTCCGAGACGATCAGGCGGACCTTCTGCTCGAGTGCGGGGACTCGCTCCAGACCTCCGCACTGCTGGTGAGTACGGCGGCCGGCAGATCGCCCTCGTACATGTCGCCTTCCGCCAGTGGGTCGGTCCGAAGGATTTCCACCGCCAGGGGCAGGAGATGGGCAAGGCCCACGTTCTGCCCGATCAAAAGCCGCATGTCCTCGACCGTCAGGCCGCCGGTCGGCTTGCCCCGCAGCTCGCGGACGGTCGCCATCAGCCGGGTTTCACCGCCTGACGGGACTGACCAACGGTCGTGCTCAAGCTCCTCGAGGGAGCGGTCACGGTTCACGAGTCGGGTCACCCACCGATCGTCCCATGTCAGCTTCCGAACGTGGTCCCAGGCGGATCTGTCAGGTCCGCCGTGCCGGGCCGGGCCGCCCCGTACGGGCGGATCCACTTGTTCGACGGGTACGGGTGAAGACAAGTTGTCGTTTCTGTCCAAGACGCCGCCGTGGCCGTGAACTAACGTCAACCTCGCAGCTCACCACCCGAGTACGAGGAGACAGCACCATGCGCCACCTGGTCTACACCGGCTTCATGTCGCTCGACGGCGTCGTGGACTCGCCCGGCGGCGGGCCGGGGGAGGAGCACCGCAGCGGCGGCTGGGTGTTCAAGGACCTCGAGTTCGTCGAAGAAGCCTGGTCGCTCAAGGCCGAGGAGCTCACCGACACGACAGCGCTGATGTTCGGCCGCCGCAGCTACGAGGCGTTCGCGCCCGTCTGGCCCGGCTCGCAGGACCACGCCGCCTACAAGGAGTTGCCCAAGTACGTGGTGTCGACCACGCTGGCCGACGACGCACTCGTCGACGGGTGGGGGCCGACGGCGGTCCTGCGATCGACTGAGGACGTCGCGGCGCTCAAGGACGGTGAGGGCGGCGCGATCTTCATCCACGGGAGCGCGGAGCTGGCCCGGCGGCTGTCGGACGCGGGCCTGATCGACCAGTACAACCTGCTCGTCTTCCCCACGTTGCTCGGTGCCGGCAAGAGCCTGTTCGGCCGGGCCGACCGGGACAAGCAGATGCTGACCCTGCGGGAGTCCAAGAGCTACTCGAACGGAATCCTGAAGCTGGTCTACGACGTCAAGCACTGATCCACATCGAGGGCGATCGCGCCGCCGGAACCCTCACGCAGCTGACCGACGGTACGTCCCACGTAGCAACGCAGCGCCCTGGCCAGGTGCGGCTCGTCGTAGTAGTCGAGCTTGGCGACGACGTCGGCGGCCGGAGCGCCGGCCGCCAGCAGTTCCGCCGCCGTACGGGCCCGCTCGATCTGCCGTACCGCGCCTCGCGTCAGCCCCGTCGCCGTGCGGAACCGGCGCTCCACCGTACGTTCCGAAGCGGCCGGGCGGTGACCTCGTACCACCTCGGCGACGAGCGGGTCCCGCACCACGATCCCGGCCCGGACGAGCCGCCCGACCAGGGCCTCGGCATGGTCGGGGCCGGGCGTCTCCCAACGCGCGCCGTTCAGCCGGAACGTACGACGTGTGGTGTCGGGGAGCTCGACGCCGCCATCGACCAACGCCGCCGTGGGCACGGCACGCAACGAGGCGCCCAGGGCGAACTCGATACCCGTGAACGTCGCGCCCTCGGGAACGGGCGCCTTGCCGGTCCGGGACCCGGGACCGGTGATGCCCGCGCGCGCCCGCCCGTCCTGCTCCCAGAACACTAGACCCAGGCGCACCCCTGCTACGGACGTCATCGCCGTGACCTGCTCGCTTGTGCACGTCCACACGGTGTCGACCCACGGAGAGTCGGACCGGCGCGTCTCGAACCGCAGTCCCACACGAGCAGGATACGCCGCGTGGTGGTGGCCGAGCATGGGCCGCGGCCCACCATGGCAGGGCCGCTTCCCCGGGCTGCTCACGACGAGAGTCGTCAGTTCCACGGAAACGAGGGATACGAGCGTCGTGTCCCGCGGGGTTTCACGGAGCAGCAGGTGAGAGTAGAAGGCGTGCACAGCGACGACTGTCTCCCGGAACCCCGGTGCGTGGCCGCGCCTTCCTGAGGCCGTCGGGAGGGCCTGCTCGGACGAACTCCCGACCTGGTGGGGGTGCTGGGAAGCATGGGCACCGTCTTGAAGCCGGCCAGGCAGCAGACCACGAGCCCCGACAGCCGGGCCACGGATATCGAGAAGAAGGGCCACACCCATGGATCTGGACCTGCGGGGCAGGAGTGCCGTCGTCACCGGCGCGAGCAAAGGCATCGGGCTGGCCATCACCCAGGCCCTCGCGGCCGAAGGAGTGCGGGTGACGGCCGGGGCCCGGCACTCCACACAGGCGCTGTCGCGACTGACCGAGGAAGCGGCCGTCCACGCTGTGGAGGTGGACCTGGGCACGTCACAGGGCCCGGCCCTCCTGGTGGAATCGGCCCTGTCGGTCTACGGACCGCCGGACATCCTCATCAACAACGTGGGCGCGACCCGACCGCGCACGGAGGGCTTCGCCTCGGTGACGGACGCGGACTGGACGAGCACCCTGGACATCAACTTCCTGTCGGCGGTGCGTGCCACCCGTGAGGTGCTGCCCACGATGCTGGAGCGGGGCTCCGGGGCGATCGTCACCGTCACCTCCGTCAACTCGCGACTGCCCGATCCGCTGGTGATCGACTACAGCGCCGCCAAGGCGGCTCTGCTCAGCTTCAGCAAGTCCCTGTCCAAAGAGGTCGGGGCGCGCGGGATCCGCGTCAACACCGTCAGCCCCGGCCCTGTGTCCACGGACCTCTGGCTGGGGGAGACCGGGGTGGCGGCGAAGGTCGGAGAGGCCGGCGGACTGCAGGCCCAGGATGTCGCGGCCAGTGCTGCCGGACAGTCGGTGACCGGCCGTTTCACCCGCCCGGAAGAGGTCGCCGCCCTGGTGTTGTTCCTGGCCTCGGAGCGCTCGGGCAACATGACCGGCACAGACGTCGTCATCGACGGTGGCCTGATGGCCACGATCTGATGGCCGCCCGTCGAGTCCACTGTCTTCTTGGGTACGTGTGCAGCAGAAGAGGTTGCATGCCACCGAGACGAAACGTTCCCAGCGGACCGCGAGGCGCCTGAACCGGTGGAGCAGGACGGATGTTGCCCGGTGATCAGGCCGGGTTCCGGGTGGCGGGTGCGTCTTGGTCGAATAGTTCTTCGGCCAGTTCCATACAGCGCAGGCGGGCCGGGGAGAAGTCGTAGGGCATCTTGCCGGTGGCTTCGAACACGCTCATGGAGTCAGCCTCCCGCCTGCCGGAGCCGAGGTCGGCCTCGCCCGCGCCGTCATCGGCGGTGGGAGGGTGCAACGCGTCCCAGGCGTCGAAGAGGGCATCGTCGGCATCGTCGTCCTCACCCAGGCCGGACTCCTCGACGACGGCCTGCAGGGCGCTCTCGAAGGCGTGCCGCTCGGCGGCCACCTGAGCCACCCGTGGATCATCGACGGTGACACTGTCATCGAGTGCCTCCTCGGCGTCATCGACGCGGTCGGACTCCTCCCGCAGAGTGGGATGCGTGGCCAGGACGACGAAGCGGGTGGCCTGGACGGCCGCGCCGAGCGGGCCGAAGATGCGCTCGGTGACCAGCAGACTGTCCAGGTCCGCCTGACGCAGGGAGCCCTCGGGCAGGCTTCTGAGGCGTTCGGTGACGAAGTCGGAGAGCAGGCCCATCCGGCTGCCTTCGGTGCGCATCCGCCGCACGGCGGTCCGTTGCCGCCGCAGTTCCGCCTCCTGCTCGGAGAGGGTTTCCTCCAACCGCTCCAGGATGCCCGCGATATCTGCTCCACCGTCCGCGCCGACGGAAGCCGTGCCGGTGGTGAAGGCGTCACGGATGTCGTCCAGGGCGATCCCGGCGTCGGCCATCTTGCGAATCCACAGCAAGCGGATCATGTCCTCGTACCCGTAGCGGCGGCGGCCATCGCCGCCCCGCTCGGGCTCGGGGAGCAGCCCGATCTCGTGGTAGTGGCGAATCGCCCGTGGCGTGCTGCCGACGAAGGCCGCCGCGTCACCGATCCTGACCTGACGGGGTGGCACGAAAGACGAACACATGAGCAGGGACCCTTCCTGAAGGCGTCACGGAAGTCCACCGGGCCACATGCCGCTACGGAAGGTGCAATCCCCGACACACATACCGCGTCGCGCCCATGCCAGGAAATGCGAAGCTCCGACTTCATACGCACCGTGCGCGGCTCGAACGGCCGGCCCTTCTGTTCACCGTCACGCAGCATGAAACCGAAGAACGACTCCTCGGCCTCCTCGAACCCCTCGCCGTCGAAGACATTGACCTGCGGCACGATGAATGCGCTGCGTACCCGGTCCAGGGACAGGTTGATGAATTCCGAGGCCCCGTCGGGCGCTTCCGTGACATCGCCCGAGTGCTCTCCGCCGACAGCGGTGAGCGAGGTGCAGGAGAGCCAGGCATCGGTACGGTAGTCGGCGTGGAGAAGCAGCGCCGAGAGGTCGTAGTCGGTGCGGTGCCCGGTCTCCTTCCAGTACACGAAGAAGCGCAACTGCTCGCCGTCGACCTTCGAGAGTGAACCTCGCGGCAGTACACCGAGCCCGGCCGCGGTCGCCCTGCCGCTGAGGGGGAGCGCCACGTCGAGGATGCCGGGGTCGAGCAGCAGCCGGGCCGGTGCCGGGAGCCTGCGGCGCATCTCGGCGTCGAGGGCGCCGATCAGGCGATCGCGGTCGGCGGCGGGGACCGGCGGCCGGACGTCGGTGGCGACCCAGCCGCGGCCCCGGCCGTTGATGAAGATCCGGGGTTCGCCGGTCTCCCCTTCCCGGTTCCGGAAGTGCTCACGGACCGACAGCACGACCCGGCCGGACCCCTGGGGGCGACCTGTACCGCCGCGGCCACTACCGCGTCCCGCTGATCCTGGTCGGCGGCGATCCGCAGCAGGAGGTCCAGCGCACGGAAAAGCTTGCCGGGAGCGGACTTCAGCACTCGTACCGCACCGAGGACGTCGAACTCGTCGAGCAGCTTCTCGACGCGGCTGTCGAAGGACCGTGCCTCCTTCTCGCCCCGCGCCACGGCGAACACATCGGCGGCGTGCGGCCGGCGCGGGTACTCGTGCGGGTGGAGCCGCTCGCCGAGCCGCTTGAAGGGCTCGCGGTGCGCGTGCACATCGGCCAGCTTGGCGGGGTTCGCCGCGACCACGGCGTCGAGGCCCGCGAGCAGCGCACGACGGACCGGCCGCGGGAGACTCCGGAACCGGGTCGGCTCCTGCAGTGTCACGTCGCCGCCCGACAGTGCGCAGGCGAGCCGCAGCACATCGGTGACGGTGTCCAGCAGGAGGTCGGCGCCGACAGCGAGACGGGCCTCGTTGACGACCGCCCGGTTCTCCCGGACCGGGATCGACTCCGGCTGGGGGCCGAGCGCGCACCGTTCGGCGAGAGTCCTGAGGTCGCCCAGGTGGTCCTCGCCCAGTGGCGTCGGGCTGCCCGCCAACGCCAGTTACAGGTCCGTGAGTTCGTCGTCCAGGCCCCGCCCGAGGTGCAGGACGGTCACCCGGTCGCCCGCCGAGGCGATCAGCTCGTCGTGCGCCGCGAGCATCTCCTCGTAGCTGTGCTGGTAGCGGCCGTACGCGGGGAGGCTGAGCAGGTCCAGCACTCCGTGCGCCAGCTGTGTCAGCACGTGCTCCCGCGATGCGTCGTCGGCGAGCGCCTCCGTCACACGTCGCGTCCAGAACTCCTCGGTGTCCGGCACGTTCGCCGGAAAGTCGATGAAGTACGCGTTGTGCCGGACGTGGTCGCCCACCATCCCTCTCACGGTGCGCAGCGTGCGCCGGGCCGTGTGCACGACCGCGGTCTCGGACAGCCCGGACAGCCGCTCCATCAGCTTCGCCGAGAGCTTGAAGCCCACGGTGGCCAACGCCGCGTCGAACTGCCGGGCGACGGTGGCCCCTTCGCCCGCGGAGCCCCGGGGAGCGGAGATGCGGTGGGTGTGCCGGATGACCAGCGACTCGAGACTGTGCGCCATTCGGGGATGATCGCAGAGGTGTACGAGGCGACGCACAGGAGTTTTCTCCAGGGCGGGCGCCGTGACGGCGTCGCCCCCGGCGGGGACACCTCGGACGGGTCCGCTCCTTGCCGGTGACGAGGAGCGGACCCGTCCTCTGCTCGCCCCGGGGCAACGGAGGCAGCGACCACCGCTGAATGCCGGGCGTCCGAGCCTTCTCCTGTCGACCGGGCTTGGCGACAGGCAGGTCGGTTGCCCGGCCGGCATGACTGACACACGGCCTCTTGCCCTGATCACCGGTGCCTCCGCCGGGATCGGATACGAACTGGCCCGGCAGTTCGCCGGGCACGGCTACGACCTCGTGATCAACGCCGAGGACGAACGGCTGGCTTCCGCCGCCCTCCGCTTGCGGGAGACGGGTGCGCGGGTACGATCCGTACGCGCCGATCTCCGGACCCTCGAGGGTGTGGGAACCCTGCTCACAGCGGTCGACGGGCTCAACATCGACGTCGCCGCCCTCAACGCGGGAGTCGGCCGGGGCGGCGCCTTCGTCGACACCGACCCCGCCGACGACCAGGCCGTCATCGACCTGAACATCACCGCGACCGTCCGGCTGGCCAAACCGTTGCTGCGCGCCATGGTGGCGCGAGGCGAGGGCAGGATCGCCTTCACCTCGTCCGTCGCCGCGATGATGCCCGGCCCCTTCCAGCCCGTCTGCAACGCCTCGAAGTCGTTCGTGCAGTCCTTCGCCGCGGCGTTGCAGGAAGAGGTCGCGGACACCGGGGTGACGATCACGTCGTTCATGCCGGGCGCGACGGAGACGGACTTCTTCCGGAGGGCGGGGATGGCGGAGGACACCAGGATGGGGACCTCGGGGAAGGACGATCCCGCGCAGGTCGCCGAGCAGGCGTTCACGGCGATCGTGAAGGGCGAGAAGAAGCCCGTCACCGGGTCACTGAAAGCCAAGGCGCCCGGAGCGGCAGGGAAGCTGCTGCCGGACGGCGTCAAGGCGGCGTCCCACCGGAAACTGGCGGAACCGGGAACCGGGAACCGGCGGGAACACCGATCCCCAGAAGTAGGACCGAACGGAAGGCGTACGGGACGACCCGGGACGACACGCCAAGGCCTGGGCCGGCTCACCTCCCCACGTCTCGCGAGGCCCGACGACGGCCCGCGGCCCTGACAGAGAGAAGATCAGCCGCTCAGGCGCCCGGAGCGGCATCCTTGCGCGCCCGCGCCCGCGCCCGCGCCCGCGCCCGCGCCCGCTATGCGGCGTCGGTTCCGGAACGGCGAGCGGCACGCCGTCGAAGGCGGAAGGGCAGCACGTACCAGCAGAGGCCGAACCACAGCATGACCCCGGCGACGAGTGCTTCGGCGAGGACGCCGGGAACCACGAAACGCAGGATCAGCAGGAGCGTGCAGCCGATGGTCAGCGCGAGCAGGACCATGCCGCACATCATCAGGCGGCAGGCGGCCTCCAACACTTCGTCCTTCATGCGCTGGCCGGACAGGAAGCGGTGGATGGAGACGGGTGCTATCAGCGATCCCGTGGCCGACGCGCCGAGGACCACGGTGATGACGTAGATGACGCGGTCCACCGTCCCCAGTTCCCGGAACAGCGGAGCGAAAGCCACGCTCAGCAGGAACCCGAAGAGGATCTGCACACCGGTCTGGGTGACCCGCGTCTCCTGCAGGACCTCGTTCCAGCGGCGGTTGACCCGTTCACGCGGAGACTCCGGCGCATCGGCGCCGGAGCCCGGGCCGTGGCCGCGGTGATACGCGCAGCACGCGACATCCTCCTCCGTCGACCCGGCCGACCGATCCGTCATTGTCATGGCACCCTCCCAGTCGCAAGCCAATCGTTTGCCCGTCTCAGCCCTCTTCATGCAGGTCATGGGGCACGCCGCGGCTTTCCTGAGCCACGCTCCGCCCTCCGTCCCACCTGGCCGGTGCTGAAAAGGCCGGAGCGGGAAACACGTAAGGCGGGACAGCTACCGGCAACGGCGCGCACGGCATGAGGCCCGCGTGGCGGAAGGAACGAGGTGGGCGATGCGTGCGGTGACCGTGCGGCCCGGCCGCAAGGACTCCCTGGAGGTACGGGACGTGCCCGACCCCACCCCGGGCGTCGGCGACCTGCTGGTGCAGGGCCTGGCAGTGGGGGTGTGCGGAACGGACAGGGAGATCGTCCGGGGCGAGTACGGCTGGGCTCCACCGGACCGCGAGCGGCTGGTGCTGGGACACGAGTCCCTCGGGCGGGTGCGGCAGGCACCGCCGGGCAGCGGGTTCTCGGCCGGTGACCTCGTCGCCGGGGTGGTGCGCCGGCCGGACCCCGAGCCGTGCGGAGCCTGCGCGCGCGGGGAGTTCGACATGTGCCGCAACGGTCGCTACACCGAACGCGGCATCAAGGACATCGACGGCTATGGCGCACAGGTGTGGTGTGTGGAAGCCGACTACGCGGTGAGGCTGGCGCCGCATCTGCGGCGCGTCGGTGTACTCATGGAACCGGCCACCGTGGTGGCGAAGGCGTGGGAGCAGGTCGAGCGCGTCGGTGGCCGTTCGTGGTTCGAGCCGCGTCGCGCACTGGTGATGGGGGCGGGACCCATCGGTCTGCTGGCCGCCCTCCTGGGCGTACAGCGTGGGCTGGAGGTGCATGTCCTCGACCGGGTGACCGACGGACTCAAGCCCGCTCTGGTCCGGGAGCTGGGGGCCGTCTACCACACGGAGGACGCCGAGCGGGTCGTCTCCGCCGTGTGCCCGGACGTCGTCATCGAGGCCACGGGCGCGAACGGGCCCGTGGCCTCGCCTCGCTCACGGGCACCACGCCCTACGGGGTGGTGTGCCTGACCGGTGTGTCATCCGCCGGCCGCGGGACGACCGTGGACGCCGGCGCCGTCAACCGGCAGATCGTCCTGCAGAACGACGCCGTGGTGGGCTCGGTCAACGCCAACCTGCGTCACTACCACCAGGCCGCCGACGCCCTGGCCGGGGCCGACCTGCCATGGCTCGAACGGATGATCACCCGGCGGGTGCCGCTGGAGCGCGCGACGGAGGCGTTCACACCTCAACCCGACGATGTCAAGGTGGTCATCGAACTCTAGGCCGCACTCTTGGGCGGCACTCACTGCGAAGAAAGGTCCTGGATGTCTCACCACACCGCTCCCTTGGTCGTCGTCATGGGGGTGTCGGGCTCGGGAAAGACCACCGTGGGCAAGCTGCTCGCACGGGACCTCGATGTCCCCTACATCGAAGGGGACGACCTCCACCCCGCGGCCAATGTGGCGAAAATGCGAGCCGGCGACCCGCTCGACGACGAGGACCGCCGTCCCTGGCTGGACGAGATCGCACGGTGGCTGGCCGGCCACGCCGACAGCGGAGGAGTGGTGACATGCTCGGCGCTCAAGCGCCGCTACCGTGACCGGCTGACCACCGCCGCGCCGAACGTCTTCTTTCTCCACCTGGACGGCTCGCCCGAGCTGATTGCCGCCCGGATCACCGCACGACAGGGCCACTTCATGCCGCCCGAGCTGCTTCATACGCAATTCGCCGACCTGGAGCCGCTGGGCGACGACGAAGCGGGCGCGGCCATCCCGGTCGACGGCAAGCCGCAGGACACCGCTGCCCTCGCACGCGCCGCCGTCACCTCGGCCTGACCGCTGACGCGGGTGTCCGGCCCAGAGGCCCAGACACAGCCTCGTCTGGCTGAAGCCGCACTACGCGGCCGTGCGTCCCTCCGACGGGAAGCTGCTGCTGCCCTTCGAGGGCGAGAGGCTCGTCGTACTCGACCCGGCCACCGGCCGCTCGGCCATCGAGCGGATGACGGCCGACACCCACCAGCACGGTGTCACCCTCACACCCGGTGGCACCCTCCTGGCCGTCGGCACGGGCCCGATCGACCCCTTCTGAGGACGAGGGACCGTCGCTGACCGTCCGGACGGAGGACGACGGGGAGAAGGTGATCCCGCTGGAGGGCCCGCACGAGGACGTCGCCGTCGCCGCGGACGAGCGCACCGCCTACGTCACCGGCGGCTTCACCCGTGACGGCTACTGGAACGGCATCACGGTCGTCGACCTCACCGACGGCGGCACCCGCCGACTGCCGGCGGGCGAACGGCCCCTGGGCATCGTGGTCCTCTAACTGATCGACCACGAGCGTTGTCGACAGACGCCGGGGTCTGATCAACGAGGACCTCCCGTGCGGTGGAGCGGGCCGATGGTGTCTCCCCGGGGGCCGGGCCCCCGTCCGGGCACCTGGCGCTGGTCCAGCCGCCCGCCCCACGTCATGTGACCGGCGTCACATTCTGCTCCTGTCAGGAATCGGCAGGCGGTCTCGTTCAAGAGGCACGCGAACGAGACAGGAGCACCCTCATGAAGCACCGCATCGTCGTCCTCGGTGCCGGATACGCCGGGGCCTTCGCCGCCGGGAACCTGGCCCGTCGGCTCTCGCCGGCCGACACCGAGATCACCGTCGTCAACGCCGTGCCCGACTTCGTCGAGCGGATGCGGCTCCACCAGCTCGCCGTCGGCCAGGACGTCACGTTCCGCCGGCTCGCCGACGTGTTCGCCGGCACCGGCGTGCGGCTGCGCCTGGCGCGCGTCACCGGCATCGACCCCGGGCGCAGGACCGTCGCCGTCACCGGCGAGGAGGGGGACGACGAACTCACCTACGACACTCTCCTCTACACACTCGGCAGCTCCGCCGACCACCACGGCGTCCCCGGTGTGGCCGAGCACGCCTTCGACGTGACCGGCCGGTCCTCGGCGCTGCGTCTGCGTGAACGCCTCGCCGGCCTGGGCGAGGGCGGCACCGTACTGGTCGTCGGTGAAGGACTGACCGGCATCGAGACCGCCACCGAGATCGCCGAGTCCCGGCCCGACCTCTCGGTCGCACTCGCCGCCCGCGGTGAGCCGGGAGCCTGGCTCTCCCCGAAGGCCCGCCGTCACCTGCGCCAGGCCTTCGACCGGCTCGGCATCACCGTTCACGAGCACACCGCCATCGAAGCCGTCGAGCCGACGCGCGCGATAGCCGCCGACGGCATGTCCATCGCGGCCGACGTGACCGTGTGGTCGGCCGGGTTCGCCGTGCACCCCCTCGCGGCCGCCGCCGGCCTGGAGGTCGCCGGGACCGGCCAGATCGTCGTCGACCGCACCATGCGCTCGGTCTCGCACCCGGACGTCTACGCCGCCGGTGACTGCGCCTACGCGATCGGCGACAACGGCCGGCCGTTGCCGATGTCCTGCGCCTCGGCCGGCCTCACCAACATGCAGGCGACCGCCGCGATCATCGCGCGTCTGACGGGCACCGAGGTCCCGGTCACCGGGCTGAAGTACCACGGCAACCACATCAGCCTCGGACGGCGGGACGCGATCTTCCAGATGGTGGACGGCGGCATCCGGTCGAAGTCCTGGTATCTGGGTGGCCGGACCGCCGCGCGGCTCAAGTCGGGCGTCCTCAAGGGGGCCGGGTGGGGCATCGTCCACCCGACCTTCGGCATGCCGAAGCGCAGGCGCCGCCTGGCCGCCGCGCCCTACCCGGCCGGTGTGAAGGCTGCCGCATAGGGTGTTCCGCATGGAGGGCGCAGCCATCGATCGCTTCGAGGCCGGCCGGGGCCGGCTGGCCTCCCTGGCGTACCGTCTTCTCGGCTCGGCCGCAGACGCGGAGGACGCCGTGCAGGACGCGTTTCTGCGCTGGCAGGCCGCGGACCGCGAACGGATCGCGGTACCGGAGGCATGGCTGACCAAGGTCGTCACCCATCTCTGCCTCGACCGGCTCCGCTCGGCGCAGGCCCGTCACGAGCGCGTGGCCGGTGCCTGGCTGCCCGAGCCGCTCCTCGAGGGCGACCCGATGCTCGGCCCCGCGGACACCGTTGAGCAGCGCGAGTCGGTGTCCCTGGCCGTACTGACCCTGATGGAGTGTCTCTCGCCGGTCGAGCGGGCCGTCTACGTCCTGCGTGAGGCGTTCTCGTACAGCCACGCCGAGATCGCCGGGATCCTCGACATCAGCGAGTCCGCCAGCCAGCAGCACGTCCACCGGGCCCGGGTCCGGGTCGCGGCCGAGCGCCGCCGAGGCGGCGAGGTGGACCCAGCGTCGGCGCGCAGGGTTGTCGAGGAGTTCCTGGCCGCCGCCACGACGGGGCGCACCGAACGGCTGGTGGCACTGCTCACCGACGACGTGACGGCGGTCTCGGACGGTGCGGGACTGAGCCGGCGGCTCCTGCGGTACCGGACGGCCGAGCGGGTCGCCTCCTTCGTGCGGGCCGGCTTCAAGCCCACGCCCGCGAAGCGGCGGCTGGCAGGTGGCTCCCTCGCGATGCACATCGCGCAGATCAACGGCTCCCCGGCCGTCCTGGCCGTGGTGGACGACCGGGTCGTGGGGGTAGTGGCGTTGGAGGTGAACGAGGGCAAGGTCGTCTCCCTGAGCGGCATCGCCGCCGCGGCCCGGCTCTCACGCCTCAACGAGTACTGGCGCCGGCACGAACCGGATGTACCGGTCATCAGTACTTGGTGACCGGACGCGCCACGGGGCCCATGCCGCCGCGTCACCGTGCCCGAGCGCGGGGCAGCGAGCGCAGCGGAGGTGAACCCGAGCAGGGCCGGCACCACCCGTGAGGGTGAAGACCGCCGACGGCGATGACCCGCGACTGCCTCGACGAGGACCGTCGGCGAAGGCGCTTGTCAGATGCCCGTCGGACACGTGCGGCGTCCTTTTGCCGGACCGGCAACAGGAATGGCGGACCAGGAGGTCGGTGGGCCACGGTGGGCCCGTGACCGACAACATCGCAGCAGGACCGCCCTCGTCCGACACCCCCTCGCCTGCCGACGGCTACGTCGGAGACCCCGAGGTACGAGCGGAGTGGGACGACCGGTACGCCGACCGTCACCGGTTGTGGAGCGGCCGGCCCAACGGTGCGCTCGTGGCCGAGGCCGCCGGGCTCACCCCGGGCCGAGTGCTCGACGTCGGCTGCGGCGAGGGCGCGGACGCCATCTGGCTGGCGCGCGGCGGCTGGGACGTGACCGCGCTCGACGTTTCGGGCGTGGCACTGGAACGCGCAGCCGGGCACGCGCGGGACGCCGGGGTCGCCGTTCACTGGGTACACGCCGCACTCACCGAGGCGGTGCTCCCGCCGGCCTCCTTCGACCTGGTCTCCGCGCAGTACCCCGCCTTGCTGCGCACCCCGGACGCCGCGGCCGAGCGAGCGCTGCTGGCTGCCGTCGCGCCTGGCGGCGTGCTGCTGCTCGTACACCACGCGGGGATGGACACCCAGCAGGCGCACGACAGCGGCTTCGACCCGGCTGACTACGTCTGGCCGTCGATGATCGCCGATCTGCTCGACGACGACTGGGAGACGGAGGTGGACGAGCAGCGGCCGCGCGTCGCACCCGACGGTGGCGCCGGCGCGCACCATACCGACGACCTGGTGTTGCGCGTACGTCGACTGCGCTGAGACGGCCCGCCTCGCGACTCGTCGGCCCTCGTCCTGTCGGCCCTCGTCCTGCTGACGCGGCCGGCCGCCGCCGGCGTGGCTGCGCGCCGAGGAACGGACCGGGAGCGGATACTCGCTGTCCTGCCCGCCCCATGAGGACACAAGATGGGGCGCATGACTTTGGCCACCCCCATGCTGCACACCGCTCGCCTGCGACTGCGCCCCTTCACCGACGCCGACGCGGACCCGCTCTTCGCCCTGCACAGCAGCACCTACGTGATGCGTTACTGGGACTCCCCGCCGTGGACCGAACCGGACCGCGCCGAACGCTTCATCAGCAGGTGCCGGAAGTTGGCGGACGAAGGCACCGGGGCGCGGGTGGCCATCGACCGCGCTTCTGACGGGGCCTTCGTCGGCTGGTGCGGTCTGACCGGATGGAACCCGGACTACCGCAGCGCGTCGTTGGGCTACGTCCTCGACGAAGCCATGTGGGGCCACGGCTACGCGACGGAGGCCGCACACGCCGTGCTCACGTGGGCATTCGACACCCTGGACCTGAATCGCGTGCA
Organism: Streptomyces sp. SM1; assembly: GCF_002910825.1. Classification (GTDB taxonomy): domain Bacteria; phylum Actinomycetota; class Actinomycetes; order Streptomycetales; family Streptomycetaceae; genus Streptomyces; species Streptomyces okerensis. Next base: position 31,948 of record NZ_NEUB01000916.1, read on the forward strand.
GGCCGAGACCGATACGCGCAACGTGGCATCCGCCCGGGTCCTCGAGAAGATCGGCTTCATGCGTGAAGGGACGTTGCGGGAGGATTGCGTCGTGAACGGCGAGGTATCCGACTCGTGGGTGTTCGGACTGATCAAGCGGGAGTGGCAGCCTTCGGCCATGCCGATGACTGGGAAGACCTCGACGGGGCCTTCCCCAAGGCCGGGAAGTTAGCCTGTTTGTGCTGGTGGCAAGGGGGTTGAGGTCCAGGTTGTGGCTGCGTAGAGGCCGGGTCCGAGCTTGTGGATGAGCCCGGTGTTGGCCCATCGGGACAGTTGCCGATACATGGTGTGCAGGGTGACGTCGCCGAAGTGGGCGGCGATCTCCGCGGGTCTCCACAGCCGGTTCGGGTCGTCCTGCAGCAGGGCGAGGATGCGATGCCGTCGTCGCTGGGCCGGGGCGGTGTAGCGGTCGTCTCGGGAGACGGTGGGCAGAGGCGGCGGTTCGGGGCCGGGTTCGAGGACGGTGACGGCGAGGTCGGTGATGATGCGGCTGTGATCTGGGCGGCCGTCGTCGCGTCGCTCGCTGTAGCGGGACATCGGCGACTTGACCTTGCGGGTGCTGGTCCGGTGGCGGCGGGGCGCAAGGAGGCGGGACAGCACCCGGCGGCCGGTCAGTCCGAGGCGTCCTTGCTCGTCGGGAACGATCCCGGCGGCCTGGACGACCTGGTCACGGGCGGTCTGGAGTGCCACAGTGAAGCAGCAGCGGTCGGGGTCGGTGCCGGGGATGGACTCGGCGGCCTCGACCATCACGGTCCGTAGGGCCTGGTAGAGCGTGAGCAGGGCCCACATCTCCTGCTCGAGGCCGGCCCGGTCGTTCGAGCGGAGCTTCCGTCCGGCCATGATCGTGTGGCGGAGTGCGTAGTACGCGCTCTCGTGTTCCCAGCGCTCGTGGTAGAGCTTGATCAGCGTCGCCGCAGGGTGCCGGCGGGCGTCCGTCAAGGTGGTGACCAGCCGGTAGAAGCCGGTGAAGACGGTGCCGTCAGCGCAGGTCACCGTGATTTCAGCGTCGATGACCCGGACGCCCACAGTGCCGATCACCGACAGGTATGAGCCGTCGTCGAGACGGGCCAGGACCGGGGTGCGCCGGTTGCTGCGGAGCCGGCCCAGCACCTTCGCGCCAGTCGCGGTCGCCTGGGCGAGGAAGTCGTTGGCGTCGAAGCCCTTGTCCCACAGCACCAGCATGTCCGGCCTCAGCAGATGCAGCAGTCGGCAGGCATAGGCGGTCTCGCCCTCGTCGGTGGGGCCGAACACTGCGCCGATCATGGACCTTGTCCCGGTCTCGACCAGCGTCATCAACTCCAGCGTGGGATAGCCGTGATGGGCTGTCCGCCCGAGCCAGGCCCGATTGCGGGGTGAATCGGGCACCCGAAGCGAGCTGCAGCCATCGAAGGACACGGTCCGGTAGGCACCGAAGCGCACCCCCGGCGTGGTAGGGCGTGCCAGCAGCCCGGCGAGCACCTCGAACAGTGACCGAACCGGCGCGGCCCCCAGCCGTCGGCGAAGGTCCCGCAGGGCCTTCGTGCTCGGTGAGGCCACCGGTATGCCGGCCAGGCCGCTGGTGAGCTTGTCCCAGACCAGCCGGTAGCCGACCTCAGGGAACAGGCACATTGCGAGCAGGAAGTACATTCCGACCCGAGAGGGCAGGTCCCGCAGCCGCCGCTGCACCGTCCGCGTCTCCGCCAGCACCGCGTCCACGAGCTCGAACGGCACCACGGCGGTCAGCTCTCCCAGGTGGCCCGGGGCGAACCGGCCCGCGGCCACGGTCACCGTACGGGTGATGGCAGTCAGCGTGGACGGCAGGGCAAGATGAACCTGCAACGGAGCTCCTCACGTACAAGCTGTCTTGGTCGACTGCCTGTACCAACGAGCTCCGTTGTGCTTTCGCTTCGAACCCTCAATGTGCTTGCAGGACCTGCGAGAACGCTAACTTCCCGGCCTTGGG
>NZ_NEUB01000917.1 GCF_002910825.1 Streptomyces sp. SM1
GCCGTACCCTGCCGTCCCCTCACGCGCCACCCCTCGTCGCTGCCCGGACGTCGCACCGTGCCGCCCATCCTGCCCCGTGGACGAGGCCGGCCGACAAGGCCCCGTCACACACAAAACCCCGACCGCGAGGGCGGCCGGGGTCTGTTCAGCGTCGGTTGTCGGTACTCACGAACCCGTGGGCACGGAGTCAGTCGCCTCCGTCCACAGATCCTGCTCGGCGCGATCCGCCTGGATCTGGCGGTACACGAGGAGCCCGCCGATGGCGGCCAGTGCGACCAGGAGAAGCTTCTTCACCGCGCGACCTCGTCTTTCGTTGACGTTGGGGACCTCTGGCGCCCGACTATACACACCGGCCGATACCGATCGGTGACCTGCGTCGGCGCCTCGAACTCCCCACGCGCGCGGCGCAGTAGAGGCGCAGCACCACCGTCCGGCCAGAGGATGATCACATCTCCGAGGGTGTCCATTTCGATGGCTTTTCTGCAATCTCGCGATCTTTTCATCCCTTATGCGCCCATCCGAGTGGTGTTCATCTGAACATCCACGCGCCACGGGCGTCGGTCCACCACTTCGCGGCCCTCATACACATCATGAGGAAAGTACGCAAATCGCCCAACCCGAAAGTGAGGGGCCATGGCCCGGAACAAGGTCATGAAGCTGTGGAACGCCATCGTCACCGCCTTCCTCGCGCTGTGCACGGCGCTCGGACTCATCACCACGACCGCCTCCGCGGCAGTACCGCAGACCGAGAGGACGCGCAACAGCGACAGCGCGCCCAGGACGGCGGAACCGGCGGCGCCCCTCTGGGCCTGGTCACTGAACAGGGCCCTGCCCCCCACGATGAAACAGCGCATCCACGCCGAGGCGCACGGCAAGTCCCCCGGCTGCCGGCACCGCCCCCTCTCGGACGCGGAGCCCGACTCCGCGGACTGCCCGGACGACACGACGTCCCCCCGTCCGGAGCCCGTCACCGGCCGCATCCCGCTCCAGCGCTGAGTTCCACCGCCCCTCCCGAGCCCTCCTCGTGCCGTCGCTGCTCACCGAAGTCCTGGCGAACTTGCGTACAGCACCACGGCACGACGACGACTCCCGGCCGGCGACGGCCCGCCACACCACCCGGCACCGCACCGCACCGCCCCCACGAGAAGATCCCCGCCGTCATCCGGCGAGGGTCCTCTTCGTCGTGTGTACGGCCTCATCGACCGCCCGCGCTCACCGACGACGAGCCGGTCGGCCGGCTAGTCACCCACCTGCCGCCCGCGCTTGCGGGCTTCGCGGCGTTCCCGGGCCCGCCTGTCGTCTTCCCTGATGGCATTGATCTCCTGCCGGATACGCAGGATGAACCAGTAAGCCAGTACGGCGACGCTCAGGCAGCCGATCACCAGCGAAGGCACCGATGGCGCGTCACTCAGGGCCGCCCACGCCGTGATGCCCAGAAAGCAGACACCGAACTTGGTGAACCCAGGGCTCACGGCTCCTCCAAGGGTGATCCGCCGGTCACATGAGCCGGACCACGGCCCGCCCGGCAGATCCACCCACCGGCTGATGCCGGCCGTGGACGCGAAAGACCCCCAGCCGATCCCGGCCGGGGGTCTTCTCGCTGGTGGGGCTAACAGGATTTGAACCTGTGGCCTCATCCTTATCAGGGATGCGCTCTAACCAACTGAGCTATAGCCCCGCCGCGCTCTGCAGTGTATGTTCCGCGCGCTGACTCCTGAAGGTTAGCGCACGACGGGGGCAGTCCCAAAATCGGTTGTCGGGGGGCTTTCAGGGAAGCCGGGGAAAGCGCTGTGAGCAGCTCACTCGTCCTCGGCCAGCGTCAGCTCGACACCACCCACGAAACCGGCGGAGAGGTTGTAGATGAACGCGCCGAGCGTCGCGAGAGCCGTCGCCAGGACGACGTCGATGACGGCGATGATCGTCGTGAACATCAGCACGTTGGGCAGCGACAGGAACGACTGGAGGTCGAAGCCGTTCGACTCGTTGGAGCCGGTCGCCTCCGCGATCGTCCCGCCCACCGACGAGAACACGCCCATGGCGTCCATGACCATCCACAGCACCGCGGACGCGACGATCGTGCAGATGCCGAGGGCGATGGAGAGCAGGAAGCTGACCTTCATCACCGACCAGGGGTCGGCCTTCGCCACCCGCAGGCGTGCCTTGCGTACGCGCGGGGTGGTGCGGGCCCCGGTGCGCGGGCGTCGTACCGCGCCGGTCTGGCCGGCTGACGTACCGGCGGCCTGCGCCGCGTAGGCCTGCGGCGGGTGGTACGGGCCCGTCTGCTGCTGCGGCTGCCGTTCCCCCGGCAGCGGTGAGGCCGTGTGAGCGGCGGCGCCCTGGTCCGGCGCGGCCTGCGGGCCTCGGGTGTCCGTCACGGTTCCCCCCTGGGATCCCTGTCTGTCGGACGCGGAGACGTCCTTGGCGGGCGACTTGATCGCTTGGAGATTGGTCGTGTGCGGATCTGTCGCCCGCGCGGCAGAGCCACGGCCACCGCCGCCCGTCCCCGTATTGGTACCGGCCGGTCCGGCGCCCGTGGCTCCGCTCACGCTGACTCACTCCTCGTGCTACTCGGCCGAGGGCGCCTCACCCTCGTCCGTCCCGGTGGTCGCGTCCCCGTCGGTGGACTCGTCGACGGCCACGTCGCCGTCGACTTCCTCCGCCTCGCGTCCCGCCTCGGCGTTACGGGCGATGCCGACCACGGCATCGCGCTTGCCCAGATTGATCAGTTGGACGCCCATGGTGTCACGGCCGGTTTCCCTGATCTCGTTGACTCGCGTACGAATCACACCGCCCGACAGCGTGATGGCGAGGATCTCGTCGGTCTCCTCGACCACCAGCGCGCCGACGAGGGTCCCGCGGTCCTCGACGATCTTGGCGGCCTTGATACCGAGGCCGCCGCGTCCCTGGACGCGGTACTCGTCGACAGCGGTCCGCTTCGCGTACCCGCCGTCTGTGGCAGTGAACACGAACGTACCGGTTCGAACAACATTCATCGAGAGCAGTTCGTCCCCGGCGCGGAAGCTCATGCCCTTGACGCCCGAGGTCGCACGCCCCATGGGACGCAGCGTGTCGTCCGTCGCGGTGAACCTGATCGACTGCGCCTTCTTGCTGATCAGCAGCAGATCGTCGTCGGCCGAGACGAGTTCGGCGCCGATCAGTTCGTCGTCGGAACCGTCCTCCTGCTCGCGCAGGTTGATGGCGATCACACCGCCCGAGCGCGGCGAGTCGTAGTCCTTCAGCGACGTCTTCTTCACCAGGCCGGCCTTGGTGGCCAGAACCAGGTAGGGCACCGCCTCGTAGTCGCGGATCGCGCGGATCTGGGCGATCGACTCGTCCGGCTGGAAGGCCAGCAGGTTCGCCACGTGCTGCCCGCGCGCGTCCCGGCCGGCGTCCGGAAGCTCGTACGCCTTCACCCGGTAGACCCGGCCCTTGTTCGTGAAGAACAGCAGCCAGTGGTGGGTGGTGGACACGAAGAAGTGGTTGACGATGTCGTCTTCCTTGAGCTTCGTGCCGCGTACGCCCTTGCCGCCGCGCTTCTGGGCCCGGTAGTCGTCGGTCTTGGTGCGCTTGATGTAGCCGCCGCGCGTGACCGTGACGACGATGTCCTCCTCGGCGATCAGGTCCTCGATGGACATGTCGCCCTCGTACGGGATCAGCTTGGTCTTGCGGTCGTCGCCGAACTTGTCGACGATCGCCGCCAGTTCCTTGCTGACGATCTCGCGCTGGCGGACCGGCGAGGCGAGGATCCGGTTGTACTCGTTGATCTTCGCCTGGAGTTCGTCGTGCTCCTGGACGATCTTCTGGCGCTCCAGGGCGGCCAGTCGGCGCAGCTGCATCTCGAGAATGGCGTTGGCCTGGATCTCGTCGATGTCCAGGAGGTCCCGCAGCCCTCCGCGCGCGATCTCGACCGTGTCACTGCGCCGGATCAGCGCGATGACCTCGTCGATGGCGTCCAGGGCCTTCAGCAGACCGCGCAGAATGTGCGCCCGCTCCTCGGCCTTGCGCAGCCGGAAGCGCGTACGGCGGACGATGACCTCGATCTGGTGCGTCACCCAGTGCCGGATGAACGCGTCCAGGGACAGGGTGCGCGGCACACCGTCGACCAGGGCCAGCATGTTGGCGCCGAAGTTGTTCTGCAGGTCGGTGTGCTTGTAGAGGTTGTTCAGGACGACCTTGGCGACCGCGTCCCGCTTCAGCACGATGACCAGGCGCTGGCCCGTGCGCGAGGAGGTCTCGTCGCGCACGTCGGCGATGCCGCCGATCCTGCCGTCCTTCACCAGGTCGGCGATCTTCTGCGCCAGGTTGTCGGGGTTGGTCTGGTACGGCAGCTCCGTGACCACCAGACACTGGCGGTTCTGGATCTCCTCGACCTCGACCACCGCGCGCATGGTGATCGAGCCGCGGCCCGTGCGGTACGCCTCCTCGATGCCCTTGCGGCCGACCACGAGGGCGCCGGTCGGGAAGTCGGGGCCCTTGATGCGCTCGATCAGCGCGTCCAGGAGCTCCTCGTTGGAGGCCTCGGGGTTCTCCAGGTACCACTGGGCACCGGACGCCACCTCGCGCAGGTTGTGCGGCGGGATGTTGGTCGCCATACCGACCGCGATCCCCGCCGAGCCGTTGATCAGCAGGTTCGGGAAGCGGGCCGGCAGGACGGTCGGCTCCTGGGAGCGTCCGTCGTAGTTGTCCGTGAAGTCGACGGTCTCCTCGTCGATGTCACGGACCATCTCCATCGACAGCGGCGCCATCTTGCACTCGGTGTAACGCATCGCCGCCGCCGGGTCGTTGCCCGGGGAGCCGAAGTTGCCGTTGGAGTCCACCAGCGGCATCCGCATCGACCACGGCTGCGCGAGCCGGACCAGCGCGTCGTAGATCGAGGAGTCGCCGTGCGGGTGGTAGTTGCCCATGACGTCGCCGACCACGCGGGCGCACTTGTAGAAGCCGCGCTCCGGGCGGTAGCCGCCGTCGTACATGGCGTACAGCACCCGGCGGTGGACGGGCTTGAGGCCGTCCCGGACGTCGGGCAGCGCACGCGAGACGATGACGGACATCGCGTAGTCGAGGTAGGAGCGCTGCATCTCCGTCTCGAGCCCGACCGGCTCGACGCGCATGGCGGCGGCGTCCACGTCCTCGAGGGGCGTGACGGGAGTGTTCTCGTCGGTCATTGCTGGTGAAAGTCCTTCCTGGTGCGGTCAGCTGAGACCGACTCAGATGTCGAGGAACCGGACGTCCTTGGCGTTGCGCTGGATGAACGCGCGGCGCGCCTCGACGTCCTCGCCCATCAGGACCGAGAACAGGTCGTCGGCCTGGGCTGCGTCGTCCAGGGTGACCTGGCCGAGGACGCGGTGCTCCTGGTCCATCGTGGTGATGCGCAGTTCCTCGGCGTTCATCTCGCCGAGGCCCTTGAAGCGCTGCACGGAGTCCTCACGGATGCGCTTGCCGGCGTTGCGGCCCATCTCGATCAGCGCGTCGCGCTCACGGTCGGAGTACGCGTACTCGAAGTCGTCCTTGCCCCACTTGATCTTGTAGAGCGGGGGACGGGAGAGGAACACGTGCCCGGCCTCGACCAGCGGCCGCATGAAGCGGAACAGGAACGTCAGCAGCAGGGTGTTGATGTGCTGGCCGTCGACGTCGGCGTCCGCCATCAGAATGATCTTGTGATAGCGGAGCTTCTCGATGTCGAAGTCCTCGTGCACCCCGGTGCCGAACGCGGAGATCATCGCCTGGATCTCCTGGTTCTGCAGGATCCGGTCGATGCGCGCCTTCTCGACGTTGAGGATCTTGCCGCGGATCGGGAGGATCGCCTGGTACTGCGGGTTGCGGCCGGACTTGGCCGAACCGCCGGCGGAGTCGCCCTCGACGATGAAGATCTCGCACTTGACGGGGTCGTTGGACTGACAGTCGGACAGCTTGCCCGGCAGGGACGCCGACTCCAGCAGGCCCTTGCGCCGGGTGAGGTCGCGGGCCTTGCGGGCCGCCACACGCGCGGTGGCCGCCGCGATGCCCTTGCGGATGATGTCCGCGGCCTCGTTGGGGTTGCGGTCCAGCCAGTCGTTGAGGTGCTCGTAGACGACCTTCTGGACGAAGGTCTTCACCTCGGTGTTGCCCAGCTTGGTCTTGGTCTGGCCCTCGAACTGCGGCTCGCTCAGCTTGACCGAGATGATCGCGGTCAGACCCTCGCGGATGTCGTCACCCGTGAGGTTGTCGTCCTTGTCGCGCAGCAGCTTCTTGTCCCGCGCGTACTTGTTGATGAGCGAGGTGAGCGCCGCGCGGAAGCCCTCCTCGTGCGTACCGCCCTCGTGGGTGTGGATGATGTTGGCGAACGAGTACACGCCCTCGTTGTAGCCGCCGTTCCACTGCATCGCGACCTCGAGGGAGAGCTGCCTCTCCCTGTCCTCGGCCTCCAGGTCGATCACGGTGGGGTGCACCGGATCGCCCTTGCGGGAGTTGAGGTACTTCACGAAGTCGACGATGCCGCCCTCGTAGTGGTACGAGACGGACTTGACCTCGTGCTTCTCGTCCTCGCCCGCCTCGTCCGCACCGGCGGTGGCCTTCGCCGACTCGCGCTCGTCGGTGAGGTTGATCCTCAGGCCCTTGTTGAGGAACGCCATCTCCTGGAAACGCCGCGAGAGGGTCTCGAAGGAGTACTCGGTGGTCTCGAAGACGTCGGGGTCGGCCCAGAACGTGACCGTCGTACCGGAGTCCTCGACCGCCTCGTGCTTGGCGAGCGGCGCGGTGGGGACGCCCAACTTGTAGTCCTGCGTCCAGCGGTGGCCGTCCGTCCTGATCTCCACGGCGACCCTGGACGACAGGGCGTTCACCACGGAGACGCCCACGCCGTGCAGACCGCCGGAGACCGCGTAGCCGCCGCCGCCGAACTTGCCGCCCGCGTGCAGCACCGTCAGCACGACCTCGACGGCCGGCTTGCCCTCGGAGGGGACGATGCCCACCGGGATGCCGCGGCCGTTGTCGACGACCCGGACGCCGCCGTCGGCGAGGATCGTCACGTCGATCGTGTCCGCGTGACCGGCCAGCGCCTCGTCGACGGAGTTGTCGACGACTTCCTGCACCAGGTGGTGCAGCCCTCGCTCACCGGTTGAACCGATGTACATACCGGGTCGCTTGCGGACCGCGTCCAGACCCTCGAGGACGGTGATCGCACTGGCGTCGTACGAGGCGGTGACCTCGTGGCCCGAGGTGGTCGCCTCGCTGTTCACGCCGGTGTCGGTGGACGGGATGTTCTCGTTGGGGTTGCCGGAATCGGCCACGAAGCGCCCTTTCTGGCACAGCACGAGCCGGGCTCGTCGGCAGGTTGCCGGAGCGGCTGCGGCATGTTGCGTTGGTAAGCCTTGATCAGCGTTGCTCAGCTTTTCCCGGGCGGTCCCCACGATCGGGGCGGGATTGCCTCCCAGTCTACCGGTAGCGCTGACATCGATGGGGGTTTGCGGGCACCTGAGTCCGCATGTGCCGCCCTCAATCGGTCTCGTCCGACTCCCGATATGCGGATGGGGGCCCCAAGAGCCCCACGACGGCACTCAGCGCTTCCGGCCGTCAACCCTTTGCTACTTAGGAGTCAGGTAGTGATGCACGACCCTGCGCGGCGGCACGGCGAAACCCCCGCCGACGGCCCGGACACCCCACCGGAGACCCCTGATGTGATGTCGGTCACGTGTGGACAAGGGGCCGGAAAAGGACCGTCCGATCACCCGTACGTGTCACCCGGACCGGTGCTTCCCGGGGCACGCAGCGGCCCGAAACGACGGGCCGGCCCGGTGGGGCCGACGACCTTGATCAGCCGCACCGTGCCATGGCCCAGGTCCTCGTTCAGCCGTGCGACCAGAGTCGGCGCGAGCAGCCGCAGATTCGTCGCCCAGGCCGTGGAGTCGCAGCGCACCACCAGCACCCGCTCGTCCTCGTCGTACCGCTCGGGCTCGCAGTGCTTGGCCACGTCCTCACCGACGATCTCCCGCCAGCGTCCCATCACCCCGCCCACCGCGGCCGGGGCCTCCCAGCCGCGCTCGGTGAGCAGCCGGTTGATCGCCGCGCCGAGCGCCATCGGGTCGCGCCGGTCGGCACGCGCGCCGGAACGCAGGCCCCCACGCCGCGCCTGCTTCTTCTGCTGCGCCGCGTCCCCTCGCGCGCGTGCCACCTCCTTGGCCGCGCGCAGGGCCACACGCGCGAGATCGACACCGGAGGGCTCGGGAGCCCTTCCGGCACCGCTTCCGGGCGTGTCCCGCTCGCTCATACGCGCTCCACCGTTCCCTCGGCCACGGTGAACCGCGTACCCGCCAGCACATGAGGCACGTCGTCGTCGACGGCCGCGGTCACCAGCACCTGCTCACCGGGCGCGACCAGCTCGGCCAGCCGCTCACGGCGGCGCGTGTCCAGTTCGGCGAAGACGTCGTCCAGCACCAGCACCGGCTCGTTGCCCTCGGCACGCAGCAGGTCGTACGAGGCCAGCCGCAGCGCCAGCGCGTAGGACCAGGACTCGCCGTGCGAGGCGTAGCCCTTGGCGGGCAGCCGGCCCAGCTTGAGCAGCAGGTCGTCGCGGTGCGGACCGACCAGGGTGACACCCCGTTCGATCTCCTGCTTGCGGGCCTGCGCGAGCGCCGCCATCACCTGTTCGAACAGGTCCTCGCGCGTGTGCGCCTCGCCGGGCGCGGAGGGCTTGTACTCCAGGGCGACCGGTCCGCCGCCCGGCGCGAGCTGTTCGTACGCCTTGTCGGCCAGCGGCTGGAGCACGCCGATCAGGTCCACGCGCTGCGCCAGGAGCTCGGCGCCCGCCCGCGCGAGGTGCTGGTCCCAGACGTCCAGCGTGGACAGGTCCAGCGTGCGCCCGCCGTGCCGGCGGGCCAGCGCGGTCGACTTCAGCAGGGTGTTGCGCTGCTTGAGCACCCGGTCGTAGTCGGAGCGGACACCGGCCATGCGCGGAGAGCGCGCGGTGATCAGTTCGTCGAGGAACCGGCGCCGCTCCCCGGGATCGCCCTTCACCAGGGACAGGTCCTCGGGCGCGAACAGCACGGTGCGCACGATGCCCAGCACGTCCCGGGGCCTGACCTGCGAGGACCTGTTGATGCGGGCTCGGTTGGCGCGGCCCGGGTTGAGCTCCAGCTCGACCAGCTGCTGCCGCTCGCCCTGGCGGACCTGGGCGCGGATGATCGCGCGGTCGGCGCCCATGCGGACCAGCGGGGCGTCGGAGGAGACCCGGTGGCTCCCGAGGGTGGCGAGATAGCCCACCGCCTCGACGAGGTTCGTCTTGCCCTGTCCGTTGGGGCCCACGAAAGCCGTCACCCCCGGGTCGAGCGGGACCTCGACCCGGGGATAGGAGCGGAAGTCGGCCAGCGACAGGTGCGTGACGTGCATGGTCGTTTCGCCGACCTCCCGCGGCGTTGCGGACCGCCGGGCGGTCCTGTGGACAGTCGAGTCCTCTGTGGACTACTTCTTCTCGACCGCGTGGCCGCCGAACTGGTTCCGCAGCGCCGCGATCATCTTCATCTGCGGCGAGTCCTCCTGACGGGAGGCGAACCGCGCGAACAGCGAGGCCGTGATCGCGGGCAGCGGGACCGCGTGGTCGATCGCCGCCTCCACCGTCCAGCGTCCCTCACCGGAGTCCTGTGCGTAACCCCGGAGCCCGTCCAGGTGCTCGTCCTCGTCGAGGGCGTCGACCGCGAGGTCCAGCAGCCAGGAACGGATGACGGTGCCCTCCTGCCAGGAGCGGAACACCTCCCGGACGTCCGTCACCGAGTCGACCTTCTCGAGCAGCTCCCAGCCCTCGGCGTAGGCCTGCATCATGGCGTACTCGATGCCGTTGTGGACCATCTTCGCGAAGTGCCCCGCACCCACCTTGCCGGCGTGCACCGAACCGAAGTCGCCCTCCGGCTTGAGGGCGTCGAATATCGGCCGCACCTTGGCGACGTCCTCCTGGTCGCCGCCGTACATCAGCGCGTAGCCGTTCTCCAGCCCCCAGACGCCGCCGGAGACACCGCAGTCGACGAACCCGATGCCCTTCTCCGCCAGTTCCCCGGCGTGCTTCTCGTCGTCCGTCCAGCGGGAGTTGCCGCCGTCCACGACGACGTCACCCGGCTCGAGGAGACCGGCGAGCTCGTCGATGGTGGACTGGGTCGGCTCACCGGCCGGGACCATCACCCACACCACGCGGGGGTCGCTGAGTCTGCCCACAAGCTCCTGCAGGCTGTGGACATCGGCGACGTCCGGGTTGCGGTCGTATCCGTGGACGGTGTGGCCCGCGCGGCGGATCCGCTCGCGCATGTTGCCGCCCATCTTGCCGAGGCCGACGAGACCGAGCTCCATCAGTTGAGTTCCTTAGGTATGCGATGTGGCGTGACGGCACGAACGTGCCGGCGTCCGAGCCTAAACCCGGACGCTCGCGCACATCTGTGGGCATACGCGCTCACACGCACACCCTCACCTGCGGCTTTCGCCGCGCGGTACTCAGCCGCTCAGCCGCACCGGCATGATCAGGTACTTGTAGGCCTCGTCCGCCTCCGCGTCCACCGCCGGCCGGCCGCTCAGCAGCGCGGGCTTGGTGGACGTGGTGAACGACAGCTGGGCGACCGGGGAGTCGATGGCGCTCAGACCGTCCAGCAGGAACGTCGGGTTGAAGGCGATGGAGATGTCGTCGCCCTCCAACTGGGCGTCGACCCTCTCCACAGCCTGTGCGTCGTCGCTGGAACCGGCCTCCAGGATGAGCACGCCCTGCTCGAAGCTCAGCCGCACCGGGGTGTTCCGCTCGGCGACCAGGGCCACGCGCTTGACGGCCTCCACGAAGGGGGCCGTCTCGATCACTGCGACGCTGTTGAACTCCGTCGGGAAGAGCGTGCGGTACTTCGGGAGGTCGCCCTCCAGCAGCCGCGTGGTGGTGCGGCGGCCGGCGCCCTCGAAACCGATCAGGCCTTCGCCCGCGCCCGAGCCGGACAGCGCCAGGATGACCTGGTCACCGCTGGTCAGCGCCCGGGCGGTGTCCTGGAGCGTCTTGGCGGGCACCAGGGCGACCGCGGAGACCTCCGGGTTCTCCGGCTTCCACAGGAACTCGCGGACCGCGAAGCGGTAGCGGTCGGTGGAGGCGAGTGTGACCGTGTCGCCCTCGATCTCGATGCGCACACCCGTGAGGACGGGCAGCGTGTCGTCACGGCCGGCCGCGATGGCGACCTGCTGCACGGCGGAGGCGAAGACCTCGCCGGGGACCGTGCCCGTCGCGTTCGGCATCTGCGGCAGGGCCGGGTACTCCTCCACAGGCAGTGTGTGGAGGGTGAAGCGCGAGGAACCGCACACCACCGTCGCCCGTACACCGTCTGTGGAGATCTCCACCGGCCGGTTGGGCAGGGCCCGGGAGATGTCGGCCAGCAGCCGGCCGGAGACCAGTACCGTGCCCTCCTCCTCGACCTCCGCCTCGACCGACACCCGCGCGGAGACCTCGTAGTCGAAGCTGGACAGGCTCAGCTGGCCGTTCTCGGCCTTCAGCAGCAGGCCGGCGAGGACAGGGGCCGGCGGACGGGCCGGGAGGCTGCGCGCCGCCCAGGCCACTGCCTCCGCGAGTACGTCGCGTTCCACCCGGATCTTCACTGTTGCCGCCTCCTGCTGTTGCCGGCGCTTCTCGCCCTGCCTGGCTTCGTCGTCTGACTCGGTGTCGTCGGCCTCTGAGCCGGGAAGGACACCGGGACCAGTCTGACGCACCGCACTGACAGTAGGTGCCCGTCGGGGTCAAGTCGTGACGAGGGGCAGTCGGGGCCGAGACAGCGAGTTGTGCACAGGACCCACTTCGAAACGGATTCCTCACTCTCTCTAGTCAGGAGTAGTAGTAGGGCCTGTGGATACCGTGGATAACCTCGTTTGCCCAGCTCAGCCCAGGTTTTTTGTCCACGGGCCCTGTGGGCGGAGCCGGTGGACAACCAGGCGTATCTGTGGAGAACAGAAAGTTCTGCACACACCGTGCACAGGGAGGGGCGAGTTCTCCCCAGCTCCGTCCCCAGGTTTTCGGCGCTTTCCCACAGGCACCCATGGCACCTTGATGTGACGCCTTTCACTCGCCCCGGTGAGAGAGCGCGTCGCATTGCCGAACAGTGGACAGCCGTGTGGAGAAGCGGGCGATCACTGGGGACAACCGGCCCTAGCCTGTGGGTTGTCCGTGGACAACTTCGTGCACAGGCTGTGGATCGCCGCTCTGTCCACAACCTGTGGAGATCGTTCGTCCACGAATCCACAGGCAGGTGACCTGGGTCGATTGTCCATCGGTCGGCCGAGCTGTGGACAAGATCGGGACAACTTTCCGGTCCCCAGCATGTGGACGGAAAAAAGTAGCCGAATCTGTGGAGGACGGCCGTAACCCGGCTCTGAAATCGAACAGCGGGGGCGGCCGACGTACGGCTGGCGCACGAAGAAGGGCGCCTCCGGATCCCTCCGGAGGCGCCCTGGTCGGATCAGGGGCCCTCAGCCGGCCTTGATGCGGTTGGTGAGCTCGGTGACCTGGTTGTAGATCGAGCGCCGTTCGGCCATCAGATTGCGGATCTTCCGGTCGGCGTGCATCACCGTGGTGTGGTCGCGGCCGCCGAACAGCGCGCCGATCTTCGGCAGCGACAGGTCCGTCAGTTCCCGGCACAGGTACATGGCGATCTGCCGGGCGGTCACCAGCGCGCGTCCGCGCGAGGTGCCGCACAGGTCCTCCACCGTGAGGCCGAAGTAGTCGGCGGTGGCGCCCATGATGGCCGTGGAGGTGATCTCCGGGGCGGAGTCGTCGCCCCCGGGCATCAGATCCTTCAGGACGATCTCCGTCAGCCCCAGATCCACCGGCTGCCGGTTGAGCGAGGCGAACGCCGTCACCCGGATCAGCGCGCCCTCCAGCTCACGGATGTTCCGCGAGATCCGGGAGGCGATGAACTCCAGTACCTCCGGCGGGGCGTTGAGCTGCTCCTGCACCGCCTTCTTGCGCAGGATCGCGATGCGCGTCTCCAGCTCCGGCGGCTGGACGTCGGTGATCAGTCCCCACTCGAAACGGTTCCGCAGCCGGTCCTCCAGCGTGACCAGCTGCTTGGGCGGCCGGTCGCTGGAGAGCACGATCTGCTTGTTGGCGTTGTGGAGGGTGTTGAAGGTGTGGAAGAACTCCTCCTGCGTCGACTCCTTGTCCGCCAGGAACTGGATGTCGTCGACGAGCAGGATGTCCATCTCGCGGTAGCGCTTGCGGAAGCTGTCGCCCTTGCCGTCGCGGATGGAGTTGATGAACTCGTTGGTGAACTCCTCCGAGCTCACGTACCGCACGCGCGTACCCGGGTAGAGGCTTCTCGCGTAGTGCCCGATCGCGTGCAGCAGATGGGTCTTGCCCAGGCCGGACTCCCCGTAGATGAACAGGGGGTTGTACGCCTTGGCCGGCGCCTCGGCGACCGCGACCGCGGCGGCGTGCGCGAAGCGGTTGGACGCGCCGATGACGAACGTGTCGAACAGGTACTTCGGGTTCAGCCGTGCGGTGGGCTCACCGGGGCCGGTGGCCGGGGCCGGCTGTGCCGCCAGCGGACCGGGCGCCCCGGTGGTGGGCAGGTTCGGACCCACGGGACCGCCGCGGTGGACATGTCCCGAGCCGGCGGGCAGTTCGCGGCGCCGGGCGTCGCGCTGGGCGTAGTCGCCGCGCGACGAGTCGTAGTCCGAGCGCTGCTGTTCGTAGGACGACGGCCGGTCCATCGGCTGCGGGCGGTAGTCCTGTGAGGGCGCGCCGCCGTAGCCGTCCTGGTGACCGTACGAGTCCTGCGGACCGTAACTCTCCTGCGACGGTGAGGCGTACGGGTCCCGCTCCGGGAAGCCGAGGCGCTGCTGCTGCCACCCGTAGTCCTCCTGCGGCGGCCGCGGCCAGGAGCCGGGCTCGGGCCGCTGGTACTCCGAGGGGTAGGCGGGGCGGGCCGTGGGGAGCTGGTCGCCGGACGGGCCCTGCTGTTGGTCGTTGCGACGGCGGCCATAGCCGTCGTAACCGTCGTACGGCTCGCGCCCCTCGTACGGCTCGCGCTCCTGCCGGTCCGGACGGTCGCGGTGGTCCGGACGGTCGGAACGGTCCTGGCGGACGGTGGGGAGCTCCGGCTCCTCGTAACGCTGCTGGGACCGGGGGACCGGCGGCGCGGAGGGCTCGCCGACGGTGTCGTCGACCGTGATCGCGATCCGGATCGGGCGGCCGCACTCGCGGCTCAGGCTCTCGCTGACGACGGGCGCGAGGCGGCCCTCGAGGACGCCCTTGGCGAACTCGTTCGGTACGGCGAGCAGAGCCGTGTCGGCGACCAGCGCCAGCGGCTGACAGCGCCGGATCCAGTGCTCGTCCTTGCCCTCTACTCCCTGTCCGCGGCCTTCACCGAGAAGTTGTTCCAGTACGCGTGGCCACACTGCGGCAAGATCGGCAGGTACGTCAGCCACAGGGCACGCTCTCTCACAGGTCCCTCGATCGTGTGATGCGGAGGACGGGTCGGGATGTAAATCGGGTGGTGGAGGGTCAAGGGAACGAATCGGAGTTCAGCCACGGTAGTCAGCGCGGCCGGTATGGTTCAAGTTGTTGTCCCCAGGCTGTGGACAAGTGTCTCCCGGCGACCGCTGGTTTGACCGAATGGCGCAGCCGCGCGTACCGTAAACAGGTCGAGTTGTCGATGGCTGCTGCCGCCTGCCTCCGATGGGCACAGATCGCGCAAGATGATCGGTCAGCGGTGCACTCGGGCGTAAACGCGAGCTACTCGTGGGCGCACGGTGACAGCCAGGACGGCACCCCGCAAACACCGATTCTTTCTGGAGCCCCCGAGTGAGCAAGCGCACCTTCCAGCCGAACAACCGCCGCCGCGCCAAGACCCACGGCTTCCGGTTGCGTATGCGCACCCGTGCCGGCCGCGCGATCCTCGCGACCCGCCGCAGCAAGGGTCGCGCCCGTCTGTCCGCCTGATCCCGGTCAGGTCGTGAAGTCGTGCTGCCCACCGACAACCGGCTGAGGCGGCGCGAGGACTTCGCGACCGCGGTACGACGAGGGCGCCGGGCCGGGCGCCGGCATCTCGTCGTCCACCTTCGTAGCGGTGCAACGGACCCGCATGCGCCTGGGGAGAGCGCTCCCCCGGCGCGTGCGGGTTTCGTCGTGAGCAAGGCGGTGGGTGGCGCGGTGGTGCGCAACAAGGTGAAGCGCAGGCTGCGTCATCTGATGCGCGAACGAGTCGACCAGCTGCCCCCCGGTAGCCTGGTAGTCGTACGAGCGCTGCCCGGTGCGGGCGACGCCGACCATGCACAACTGGCCCAAGACCTGGACGCCGCCCTGCGGCGGCTGGGAGGGGGCGCGCGATGAAGTACCCACTGCTGGCTCTGATCAAGATCTACCAGTGGACGATCAGTCCACTGCTGGGGCCGGTGTGCAAGTACTACCCGTCGTGTTCCCACTACGGCTTCACGGCCATCGACCGGCACGGTGCCTTCAAGGGCACAGCACTCACGGCCTGGCGCATTCTGCGGTGCAATCCGTGGTCGCTGGGCGGTGTGGACCATGTTCCGCCGCGCAAGCGTCCGCGGTGGCACGAAATGCTGCGTAACGCCTGGCGTGCACGCAAGGGCGGGACCTCCGCCGCCGAACCGGCCACCGAGGGACAGACTTCCCCCACAGGTCCGACGAGTCCTTCGAGCCCGGCCGCAGAGACCCCGTCCCATGCCCAAGGAGCATGATTAGTGGACACGATTGCCAGCCTCTTCAGCTTCATCACAACCCCTGTCTCCTGGGTCATCGTCCAGTTCCACAGCGTGTACGGCGCCCTTTTCGGCCCTGACACCGGATGGGCCTGGGGCCTGTCCATCGTGTCCCTGGTGATTCTGATCCGTATCTGCCTGATCCCGCTCTTCGTGAAGCAGATCAAGGCGACGCGTGCGATGCAGACGCTCCAGCCGGAGATGAAGAAGATCCAGGAGCGCTACAAGAACGACCGGCAGCGCCAGTCCGAAGAGATGATGAAGCTCTACAAGGAGACGGGTACCAACCCGCTCTCCTCGTGTCTTCCCATCCTGGCCCAGTCGCCGTTCTTCTTCGCCCTGTACCACGTGCTCAACAGCATCGCGTCGAACGACACCGTCGGCGTGATCAACGAGCGTCTGCTCGAGAGCGCGCAGAAGGCCCACATCTTCGGTGCCCCGCTCGCGGCGAAGTTCACGGACAGCTCGGACAAGGTCGAGGCGCTGAACTCCTCGCTGACCGACGTCCGCATCGTCACCGCGATCATGATCGTCCTGATGTCGGCGTCGCAGTTCTACACGCAGCGCCAGCTGATGACGAAGAACGTCGACACCTCGGTCAAGACGCCGTTCATGCAGCAGCAGAAGATGCTGATGTACGTCTTCCCCATCATGTTCGCCGTCTTCGGCATCAACTTCCCGGTCGGTGTCCTCGTCTACTGGCTGACCACCAACGTGTGGACCATGGGCCAGCAGATGTACGTCATCCACAACAACCCCACGCCGGGTTCCAAGGCCCAGTCCGCGTACCTGGAGCGCCTCTCCAAGCACGTCACCCGGCACGGCAGGACCCGTAACCGGCGTGAGCGCGCCATCGTCAAGGCCATCGTCGCCAAGGGCCGGGACCGCAACGAGTACGAGCGCAAGTTCATCAACGGTCTGAACAAGGCAGGCCTCGCGGCTCAGACCGACGGCATGGTGATCAAGAGCGAGGGCACGGCCGCGGCACAGGCGGAGGACGGTACGGCCACCGGAGCCGTCCCCAAGCGGCAGCAGCCCAAGCGGCAGAGCAAGTCCCAGCGCCAGTCCGGCACGGCCAAGGCGGCGGACGAGCCCACCACGTCGCTCACCAAGTCCGACGCGCCCGAGGACAGCAAGCCTGCCTCCGCTGCCGCGAAGGGCAACGCCAAGCCCGGCGGCAGTACCCGCAGCAAGGCCCAGTCCGGACAGCGCAAGGGCCCGCAGCGGCCCAAGTCCCCGTCCAAGAAGTAAGAAGGAGTCCATCCCGTGACGGAAGGCACCACCGCCGCCGCTGCCGAGGGCGCAGACACCCTGACCCGCCTGGAGCAGGAGGGTGAGATTGCGGCGGACTACCTGGAGGGTCTGCTCGACATCGCCGACCTCGACGGCGACATCGACATGGACGTCGAGGCCGACCGCGCCTCTGTCTCGATCATCAGCGACTCGGGCGGCCGGGATCTGCAGAAGCTGGTGGGCCGTGAGGGTGAGGTACTGGAGGCGCTCCAGGAGCTCACGCGTCTGGCCGTGCACCGGGAGACCGGGGATCGCAGCCGGCTGATGCTCGACATCGACGGTTTCCGGGCCAGGAAGCGCACCGAGCTGTCCGAGATCGGTGCGAAGGCGGCCGCCGAGGCCAGGAGCAGCGGCAATCCCGTGAGGCTCGACCCGATGACGCCGTTCGAGCGCAAGGTCGTCCACGACGCGGTCAAGACAGCCGGCCTGCGCAGCGAGTCCGAGGGCGAGGAGCCGCAGCGCTTCGTCGTCGTGCTTCCCGCCTGATCGGCTCCACGTTCCACGGCCCCGTCTGTCGCGCAGACGGGGCCGAGTTTTGCCAGCCTGATAGTTCTGGTTCTGGTGTCGGCGCCCCGTGCCGGCACGGCACGGAAGGACGGTCCCCCAGTGACGGAGGCAGCGGAGCTTCCCCCTGCGCCCGAGCAGGCACGTGAGGTGTTCGGTGATCGCTTCGCGGACGTGGTCCGGTACGCCGAGCTGCTCGCCGAGGCGGGCGTGCAGCGAGGCCTGATCGGTCCGCGGGAGGTGCCCCGTCTGTGGGAGAGGCATCTGCTGAACTGCGCGGTGCTCTCGGAAGTCGTACCCGAGGGCGTGACGGTGTGCGATGTCGGCTCGGGAGCCGGTCTGCCGGGCATTCCCCTGGCGCTGGTCCGGGAAGACCTCAAGATCACTCTGTTGGAGCCGCTGCTTCGGCGTACCAACTTCCTCACCGAGGTCGTGGAGCTGCTCGGCCTCGACCACGTCACGGTGGTGCGGGGCCGGGCGGAGGAGGTCATGGGGAAGCTGCCGCCGGTGCACGTGGTGACCGCCCGCGCCGTGGCCCCCCTCGACCGTCTGGCCACGTGGGGCATTCCTCTCCTGCGGCCGTACGGGGAGATGCTCGCACTCAAGGGCGACACCGCCGAGGAGGAGCTGAAGAGTGCCACCGCGGCGTTGAGCAAGCTCGGTGCCGTGGCGACATCGATCGTGCATGTGGGCGAGGGCGTCGTGGACCCGATGTCCACCGTGGTGAAGGTCGAGGTCGGGGAGAGCCCCGGCGGAGTGCGGTTCGCGGCCAAACGAGCGAAGGCGGCGCGTGCGGGGCGGGTTCGACGTCGGCGCGGATAGCGGGCGGATCCGTTTCCCTCCAGTTCGATGGGCGCATGGCCCGTTCTGAGGGTCGGGCGTACTCCACACAAGCTGCCAAACCCGTACATGCCGGAGTGTCGCGGCAGCGTGGGCTCCGCTGCTGTGCATCGTGTTTCACGTGAAACGTCGCTCACTGCTGCACGGCATCATCAGTCGGGGCCGCGCCGCGGCCGAACCCCGTGACCGGAAACCCCTCGGGTCTCTCGGAGAAGGGCCCGTTCCCGACGAGCCACCGCACGCCTCAAGGGGCACGGAGTTGTCCACAGAGGTGGATTTCTCCACAGAACGTCAGGCCTCACTGGTTCGCGACCCCGAAGGCATGGGAGGCTCTGTTCATTGCGAGCCTGAAGTCGAGGAGAGTGAATCCTTGCGGTCCGACGCCAACATCGCGGGACCGATGACCGACCCGGTCCCCGGTCCCCGTACCGAATCGATGGGGGCGGATGTTTCACGTGAAACACCGCCTCCGATGGACGACACTCCCATCGGTCGTGCTGCCCAACTGGCAGTGGAGGCTCTGGGCCGTGCCGGTGAGGGCCTGCCGCGGCCGGAGCAGACACGCGTCATCGTGGTCGCCAACCAGAAGGGCGGCGTCGGTAAGACGACGACCACCGTCAACCTTGCGGCGTCACTGGCTCTGCACGGTGCGCGCGTCCTGGTGATCGATCTCGACCCCCAGGGCAATGCGTCCACAGCCCTGGGTATCGACCACCACGCCGAAGTTCCCTCCATCTACGACGTCCTGGTGGAGAGCAGACCGCTTGCCGAGGTTGTCCAGCCGGTCCCCGATGTCGAGGGTCTCTTCTGCGCCCCTGCCACCATCGATCTCGCCGGTGCGGAGATCGAACTGGTGTCGCTGGTGGCGCGGGAGAGCCGGCTGCAGCGGGCCATCCAGGCCTACGAGCAGCCGCTGGACTACATCCTCATCGACTGCCCGCCGTCCCTGGGTCTGCTCACGGTGAACGCGTTGGTGGCCGGCCAGGAGGTACTGATCCCGATCCAGTGCGAGTACTACGCGCTGGAAGGGCTGGGTCAGCTGCTTCGCAATGTCGATCTGGTGCGGGGCCACCTCAACCCCGCCCTGCATGTGTCGACGATCCTGCTCACTATGTACGACGGCCGGACGCGGCTCGCGTCGCAGGTAGCGGACGAGGTACGCACCCACTTCGGCGAGGAGGTCCTGCGGACGAGCATCCCGCGCTCCGTCCGTATCTCGGAGGCGCCGAGTTATGGGCAGACGGTACTGACCTACGATCCTGGATCGAGCGGTGCCCTCTCCTACTTCGAGGCGGCACGGGAGATCGCGCTGAGAGGTGTCGGCGTCCGCTATGACGCATCACAGGCACACATCGGCGCACAGCAGAATGATCCGAGCATGGTGGAGGGTGTTCAGTGAGTGATCGACGGAGGGGACTGGGCCGTGGTCTCGGTGCACTGATCCCTGGCCCGACAGAGAAGACGGCCCCGCCGGGGGCAGGTGCCGTCTCCACGTCCCCTGCCTCGGTACCGGTGCTGCCGAACGAGCGTGGGGTCGCGGCCGCGAAGGTTGCCACACTGCCGCCTGTTCCACGTGAAACGGAGGAGACCCCGGAGACGGGTACGGCGGCCGTCCCCTCGCCGCCCATGGGGGCCTACTTCGCTGAGATCCCTCTCGACGCCATCACACCGAACCCCCGGCAGCCGCGTGAGGTCTTCGACGAGGACGCGCTGTCCGAGCTGATCACCTCCATCAAGGAGGTCGGTCTTCTCCAGCCGGTCGTGGTACGACAGGTCGGGCCGGAGCGGTATGAGCTCATCATGGGTGAACGCCGGTGGCGGGCTTGCCATGAGGCGGGTCTCGAGGCCATCCCGGCGATCGTGCGAGCCACGGACGACGAGAAGCTCCTCCTGGACGCGCTGTTGGAGAACCTGCACCGCGCTCAGCTCAATCCGCTGGAAGAGGCTGCCGCCTACGACCAGTTGCTGAAGGACTTCAACTGCACGCATGACCAGCTGGCGGATCGCATCGGCCGGTCCCGCCCACAGGTGTCCAACACCCTGAGGCTGCTGAAGCTCTCGCCCACCGTTCAGCGCCGCGTCGCCGCCGGTGTGCTGTCCGCCGGACACGCACGCGCCCTGCTGTCCGTCGAGGACTCCGAGGAGCAGGACCGGCTGGCCCACCGGATCGTGGCGGAAGGTCTCTCGGTGCGGGCCGTCGAGGAGATCGTGACCCTGATGGGATCACGGCCTCAGAAGGCCCAGCGTTCGAAGGGACCGCGGGCCGGCGCTCTCGTGTCGCCGGCGCTGACGGGCCTGGCGACGCGTCTGTCGGACCGGTTCGAGACTCGGGTGAAGGTCGACCTGGGGCAGAGGAAGGGCAAGATCACCGTCGAGTTCGCCTCGATGGAGGACCTCGAGCGCATCCTCGGCACCCTTGCTCCGGGCGAGGGGCCCGTACTGCAGAAGAGCCTGGTGGAGGACGACTCCAAGGAGGCCGGGTCCTGAGCCGTCGGCTGATGCGGCCGAGCCGATCAGCTGCCCGGGTGGACCGTGTCCGGTGTGTACCGGACACGGTCCACCCTTTGCTTTTTGGCGGTATCGATGGAATCGCTTCATGGATACGATGCGTTTGGACAGGGCGCATCCACCCGGCAACACCTCTCAGAGCAAGGCAGGAGCCTGCGCATGATGAGCCGCACCGGATTGGTGAGCGCAGGGCTGGGGGTGGGTGCCGTCACCGGCTTCATCGGGAGCCTGCTCAGGGAACGGGGCGCTCTGACAGCCGCCCGTGAGGCAGCGGGCGAAGGAAGCGAGGAACAGCCTTCATGGGCCGTCGGCTCGTACCGCTCACGCTGGACAACCTTCAGGATCTCCCCCAGCGCTGCCGTTCGTGTGTCTTCTGGGAGCGGGATCCCGTCAGCGGCGAGGCAGCGGTAAAAGCCGGCACGTCCGTGCTCGAGAAGGAGTCGTGGATCTCCGCGGTCCTCTTGGACTGGGGATCCTGTGGCAGAGTCGTCTACGTCGACGACGTTCCCGTGGGCTTCGTTCTCTATGCCCCGCCCGCCTACGTGGCTCGGTCCACGGCCTTCCCCACAAGCCCTGTGTCGCCCGACGCGGTACTGCTGATGACCACGTTCATCCTTCCTGGGTATCAAGGTCAGGGACTGGGCCGGGTGATCGTGCAGACGGTGGCCAAGGATCTGCTCAGCCGGGGCTTCAAGGCGATCGAGGTCTTCGGTGACGCCCGCTGGAAGGAACCTGCCTGCGTCCTGCCCGCCGACCATCTGCTGGCCGTGGGATTCAAGACCGTCCGGCCGCATCCCACTTATCCACGGCTGAGGCTGGAGTTGAGGACGGCGCTGTCCTGGAAGGAGGACGTGGAGATGGCGCTGGACCGGCTGCTCGGAGCCGTGCAGAAGGAGCCGGCTCTGCGGCCTCTCTGATACGTGAGCTGCGCCAGTCACTCAGGCGCGTCATGCGCATGGGCCAGCCCCGGAGGGCTGGCCCATGCGTGTTTCACGTGAAACACGCACCGTCGGCGAGACGGTCCGCCGCTACTCGGCGATGAAGTCCTCGAGGTCGCGAACGATCGCGGCCTTCGGCTTCGCACCGACGATGGTCTTGGCGACCTCGCCACCCTGGTAGACGTTCAGGGTCGGGATGGACATGACGCCGTACTTGGCGGCCGTACCCGGGTTCTCGTCGATGTTCAGCTTGACGACCTCGATCTTGTCCCCGTACTCGGAGGCGATCGCCTCGAGGGACGGAGCGATCTGACGGCACGGGCCGCACCAGGCCGCCCAGAAGTCCACCAGAACAGGCTTGTCGCTCTTGAGGACGTCCTGCTCGAAGGAGTCGTCGGTCACGTTCTTCAGGGTGCCGGCCACAGCGGGCTCCTTAACTGGTTGATGCGTGGGGCGGGTGGGAGTCAGACGGCGGTCTTCTCGGGCTCGGGCTTCTCCTCGTCAGAGAGAGCCGCGAGGAAACGCTCGGAGTCGAGGGCCGCGGAACAGCCCGTACCGGCCGCGGTGATCGCCTGACGGTAGGTGTGGTCGACCACGTCACCGGCAGCGAAGACGCCAGTGATGTTGGTGCGGGTCGAGGGTGCGTCGACCTTCAGGTAACCCTCCTCGTCCAGCTCCAGCTGGCCCTTGAAGAGCTCGGTGCGCGGGTCGTGGCCGATCGCGATGAACAGCCCGGTCACTGCCAGGTCGGAGAGGTCGCCCGTCTTGACGTTGCGCAGCTTCAGGCCCGAGAGCTTCTGGTCGCCCTGGACCTCTGCGATCTCGCTGTCCCAGACGAACGAGATCTTCGGGTCGGCGAAGGCGCGCTCCTGCATCGCCTTGGAGGCACGCAGCGTGTCACGACGGTGGACGATCGTCACGGACTTGGCGAAGCGGGAGAGGAAGGTGGCCTCCTCCATCGCGGTGTCGCCACCACCGATCACGGCGATGTCCTGGTCCTTGAAGAAGAAGCCGTCACACGTGGCGCACCAGGAGACACCCCGGCCGGAGAGGGCGTCCTCGTTCGGCAGACCCAGCTTGCGGTGCTGTGAGCCCGTGGTGACGATGACGGACTTCGCCCTGTGGACGGTGCCGGCCGTGTCCGTGACCGTCTTGATCTCACCGGTCAGATCGACGGAGACCACGTCGTCCGGGATGAGCTCGGCACCGAAACGCTCCGCCTGGGCGCGCATGTTGTCCATCAGCTCGGGCCCCATGATGCCGTCCCGGAAACCGGGGAAGTTCTCGACATCGGTGGTGTTCATCAGCGCGCCGCCGGCGGTGACGGCACCCTCGAACACCAGGGGCTTCAGCGACGCACGGGCGGTGTAGAGCGCCGCCGTGTAGCCGGCGGGCCCCGAGCCGATAATGATCACGTTACGGACGTCGCTCACGGCTGGATTCCTCGTCTCTGGACTGCGTCTTCGACCGGGGGAGCTTCTGTCGAAGCTCTCACCCCACCCAACGGATCCTAAGGGGCGTGCATTCCCGCTGTGCCCGCGCACACGCGCGGGGCCCTTCGCGAGAGCGGGAAAAGGGCACACACCGTAGGGGATACCACGGAAAGCGGAGAGCAAGCGCGCATCGTCAGCGCGTGTAGGAACGCTTGAGCAGAACGTCTGCCGTGGCCGTCGAGGGCGGACTGCCCACGCAGGTCGTCTCGACGATGTAAGCGGTGACACGGGTCTCGTCCGACGCATCGGGAAGCACGACGAGCAGTGCGTCCTTCCCTGTGTACGTGCCGCGCTCGGTGGCGAGGACGGCGTCATTGCGCCCGATGCCGTCGCGGATGCACTCCGGGACCGTGGGCTCCTTGAGGACCTTCGGGTTCGCGGCGGCGCCGGACTCCGATTCCAGTCCGAAGGTCTGTGGTGAGCCGGAGCTCTTGCCCTGCCCCGGGTTCCGGGTGAGGAGATCGGTGACCTGCTTCTCCAGCCTGCCCTCGGAGAAGGTGTCCGCCGCGGTCGTACGGGCCCCTTCATCGGAGCCCGTGCCGCTGTTCAAGGACGACAGCACCGCGGAACCGAGACCCAGGGCGGCAACGGTGAAGACGGTCCCCAGGACGGCGATCCGACGGCGCCCGCCCGACAGGCGCCCCTTGCGCCCGGGGCCGGTCGTGGAGAGGCGGGGCCGCCCCGCCGGTCGGTCCGCAGGGGGCGATGTTTCACGTGAAACATGCGGTTGGCTGTCGTCCGACGATGCGGCTCCGGCGGCCGTGGGTTCATCGGAGGCCTCGGGAACGGACGCCGTGGAGTGCAGCAAGGCCTCTGCGGCAAGCGCCGCGTCGATACGGCCGACCACTTCGGCAGGCATGCGGGGTGGCCCAGGCACCGTGCCGAGCAGGTCCTTGATCTCTTCCAGCGAAGCACGAACGTCCGCACAGAGAGCGCACGCGTCCAGGTGCCGCCGTACATCGGCGCTTCGCGCCGACGGGAGGAGTCCCTCGATGAGGTCGGAGATCTCCGTGACGTCCGGGTGCTCCGCCATGTTCTTCGTCGACGTCACGCTCGCCCACCTCCGCCCTTCGTTGCAGCCGGGTCATTCGTTTCCGCGTCCGGCGGGTCCGGCCGTCGCGGGCCCGCTGCGGGTGGGACGGACAGCCCCTGGGTCCGGTTCCGTTTCGCGTCGTGTGTCGTGCTCCCACCGCTGCCGTCCGGCCGTAGGTGAGTGAGCAGCGGCAGGAGTCTGGCTCTGCCGCGAGCGCACCGGCTCTTCACCGTGCCGGTGGGCACGTCGAGGACGCGGGCGGCCTCGGCGACCGGGTAGCCCTGCATGTCCACGAGGACGAGTGCGGCCCGCTGGTCTGGCGGAAGCGTGCCCATGGCTTCGATGAGCTGACGGTGCAGATCATTGCGTTCCGCGGGCGCCGAGGCGGACTCGTGCGGTTCCAGCAACTGCTCCAGACGCTCCGTGTCGTCGATCGGTGCGGTCTTCCGCGAGGCCGCCTTGCGAGCACGGTCCAGACAGGCGTTCACCGTGATCCGGTGGAGCCACGTCGTGACGGCGGACTGGCCACGGAAGGTGTGGGCGGCACGGTAGGCGGAGACGAGGGCGTCCTGGACGGCGTCAGCGGCTTCCTCACGGTCGCCCAGCGTTCTCAGGGCCACGGCCCAGAGCCGGTTCCGGTGACGGCGTACGAGCTCACCGAAGGCGTCGGAGTCACCCTCGACATGCCGGGTGAGCAGCTCCCGGTCATCCGTCCCCTCATACGCGGTGCCGTCCGTCATGGGCCCTCCTCCCCTTGTCGCAGAAGGCCTAACCGCTCACCTTGACGTCCACGACACGGCCCCGGAAATTGCCCTCACCGGTCTGCGGCAGTTCCGTCAGCCACACCAGAAGATATCGGGACTCGACCGCTTTCCGGGGTGTGAGGGTCACAGTGGTACCGGACCCTTCGGCGAGCTTGGTGTAGCCGTCGAAGGACGAGGGCTGCGTGTCGCCGGAGGCGCCGCGCAGCTCGACAGACGTGTCACCGACGAACGAGACGGTGACCTTCCCGACCTGCTGGACCTTGCCGAGGTCGAGGATCACACCGACGCCGGACTTCAGCCGGCCGAAGTCGGTGCTCAGGTAGTAGTCCGTCTGCCAGTACGTGTCGGGCGCGCTGTCGTACACCTTGCCCACGTCACCCGGCTTCTCCGAGCCGTTGCCGAACGGGTCGAAGTCCTGTGCGCCCTGAATCGCTATCGGCTTGCTGACCGGCCTCTTGGGGCTCTTGTCGTCGCCATCCGTCGTCTGGGTCTTGTTCGTGTCGTCCGCCTTGCCGCCCTGCTCCATGAGGGCGTCCGCGAGCTGCCAACTGCCCAGGCCCAGTGCGGCGATGAGCAGTGCCGAGACGGCCCACTTCAGGGCCTTGCCCGTGCGGCTCTGCAGCGGGGGAGGTGGCACCGGTGCCGGCTGGGTGACACCGGGATGCGGCGCGGGCCGGCCATAGGTGCCCTGCTGGTACGTGGTGCGCTGGTAGTCGGGCGGGGTGGCGAACGCGGGCTCCGGCGGACGGATGCGGGGCATCTCGCCGATCGCCTTCACCAGTTCCTCCGGCGTGGTGCACGGCGACTCGTGGCGCGAGGCGGTGGCGCCGTCGTTGGCGAGCGCGCGCATGGCCAGCTCGGACAGACCGCGGTGGACTCCGGCCCGCACCTGGTCGGGCGGGATCAGCCCGATGTCCTTCGGCAGGCCGGACATGCCGTAGGCGTCGCTCTCGTACGGCCAGCGCTGGGTGAGCGCCGCGTAGAGCAGGGCACCGATGGACTCGGTGTCGGTGCGCTGTGGCGTGTCGGAGCTGATGCCGCGCAGCGCCGCGTTCACGGCGAGGCCGCGGACGCGCCACTGCCCGGTCGAGGTGCGCAGGACGGCGTTCGGGCTCAGCCGCAGATGGGCGAGGCCCTCACGGTGGGCCGCGGCCATGGCGGCGGAGATCTGACTGACCATCTGGTAGGCGTCGTACACCTCCAGCGGCCCTGCCGCCAGGAGCGCGGTCAGCTCGGTGGCGTCGGGGAGCCATTCGTGGACGACGTAGACGACGTCGTTCTCCTCGACGGCGTCCAGCACCTGGACGAAACGGGGGTCTCCCAGCAGGGCGGAAGACCGGGCCGCGGCCAGCACGGACCGGGCACGTGAGTGATCGGCGGGCAGGATGTGCACCCCGACAGCGCGCCGGAGTTTCTCGTCCACGGCGCGCCAGCTGCTGAATCCGTCCAGACGGGTGACGCACTCCTCGAGGCGGTAGCGTCTGGCCAGCTTGTGGCCGCTGTGCAGTTCGGGCGGCGAGGTCATCCCGGAACCGTCGGCCCCGGTGCTCTCCTGTGCCTCGTCGTTGTCCGTGTCCCGCTCCCGGTTCTTGGCCACCCCGTCGGCCGTGGACTGGTCCGCCTGTGCGGTCAGCGGCTGCTCGCCGCTGTTGTCTGCCACGTCGACGGCAGCTGTGCTCCGTTCTGCCACCGTCGTTCCCTGCCTCCCCATCCATAGCGCATCGGCCGGCGTCCGTCGCGCGCCGGCCGACGCCGAGACCAATTGTGCCCACAGTCCGCCGCTATGCACGACACACAGGGGCTGTTGATGGTTGTGCGCCTACCCCCTGCCTCAGCGTCCCAGGCGTCCGCGCACCATACCGACCAACGAGTTGACTTCTTCGATCCGCATCCGCCGGGCCGCCACATAGAAGGTCCCGAGCAGTACGGCTCCGCCGCCCAGCAGCGCGGCGAACGAACCCATGACCCCCTGGCCCAGGGACTGGCTGATGCCGTAGCAGGCCGCTCCGCTGAGCAGCGCGGCGGGAACGGAGGCGATGCACAGCCGGGCGTACGTCCGCAGCACCCGGGCGCCGTCCAGGTCCCCGCCCAGCCGGTCCCGCAGCCGGCGCCAGGCGACGCCGACACCGATCACGTAGGCCAGACCGTAGGAGGCGGCCATGCCGACCACGGCCCAGCGGGCCGGGAGCACCAGGAAGCAGATGCCCGCGGCGATCGCGTTGCCCGCAGCCACGATGACCGTGTTGTAGAAGGGGGTTCGGGTGTCCTCGTACGCGTAGAAGGCCCGCAGGACCACGTACTGAACCGAGTAGGGGATCAGGCCGAGGCCGAAGGCCATCAGCATGTAGCCCATGTTGGTGGCCGCGCCGGTCCCCGAGGAGCCGAACATCAGCGTGCACATCGGGATGCCGAGTGCCACGAAGCCGAAGGCGACCGGCACGATCGCGACGGCCGTCGTCCGCAGGCCCTGGGAGATGTCGTCGCGGACGGCGCCGGAGTCGTCGTCGGCCGCCGAGCGTGAGATGCGGGGCAGGAGTGCGGCCATCAGTGAGACGGTGATGATGGCCTGGGGCAGGCCCCAGATCAGCTGGGCATTGGCGTAGGAGCTGAAACCCGTGCCGGCGATCTGCGTGTCGACGACGGACGCGGTGGCCAGCTGAGTGACGACCAGCGCACCCGCCTGGTTGGCGAGGACGAAGAGGATGGTCCACTTGGCGAGCATCGCCGCTTTGCCGAGACCATGGCCCTTCCAGTCGAACCGCGGACGGATCCGGAATCCGGTCTCGCGCAGGTACGGGATCATCGCCAGGGCCTGGACGACGAGGCCGAGCAGCACGCCGACGCCGAGCAGCCGCATACCCTCCGGCGGGATGTTGGTGACCTTCATCTGCGAATCCCCGGCAGTGCCGTAGACCCAGATGAAGGTGCCCAGGGTGACGATGATGACGATGTTGTTCAGAACAGGGGTCCACATCATCGCGCCGAACCGGCCGCGCGCGTTGAGGATCTGACCCATCACCACGTGGACGCCCATGAAGAAGATCGAGGGCAGGAAGAAGCGGGTGAAGGTGACGGCGACCTCGTTGGCCGCGGGATCGCTCGCGACCGGGTTCGACAGCGCGCGCACCAGCAGGGGGGCGGCCAGCCAGGCGAGGGCGGTGAGCCCGGCCAGGGCCACCATCACCAGTGTCAGCAGGCGGTTGGCATACGCCTCGCCTCCGTCCTCGTCGTCCTTCATCGCCCGTACGAGCTGCGGCACGAAGACGGAGTTGAGGCCACCGCCGACGGTGAGGATGTAGATCATCGTCGGCAGCTGGTACGCGATCTGGAAGGACTCGCCCAGGAGGGCGAGGCCGAGCGCCGAGACGATCATCGCGGACCGGACGAACCCCGTGAGCCGGGACACCATGGTGCCCGCCGCCATCACGGCACTCGACGTCAGCAGTCCCCCGGCCCGGCCGCCCTTCTTCGGGGCAGGGGCGGAAACCGGTTCGGGGACCGGTGCTTCCGCGGCGGGAGGCGGGGTGGCACCGGCGTAGTGGCCGGGTGCCGGGGACGCGGGGCCCGGCACGGGCGTGGACGCGTAGTGCTGTGCGCCGCTCACCGGCGCGGGCCCGTGCTGCCCACCGCCGTGCTGCCGGGGGTGGCCACCGCCCTGCTGGTCCGGGAAGGTCCCGCCCTGCTGCTGATCACGGAAGAGATGGGCGAAGGCGTCCGGTTCGTGGCGCTGGTCCCCGGCCTGGCCGACCAGGTCGTCCACGCCCACGAACTGTGTGGTGCGCGGGTCGTCCCCGTAGGGCAGGTACTGCGTCGGGCCGTCCGGCTCCGGTGCGGGGGGCCGGGCCCACACCCGCGGATCGGGAGCGTACGGCGACTGGGACGGCTGCCCGTACAACGGCTGCTGAGGAGGGTAGGCGCCGGGAGGGGGCGGCGGGTGCGCGGCGCGGTCGTAGAGCGCCTCCGCGACCGGGTCCTGGGCCGCGATGTCCTGTGCCTGGTAGGGATCGTGGGTGTAGGCGTCCTGGAGGTAGGGGTCCGCGGGCGGCTGCGGCACCTGGTCGTGCCCGGGCGGCGGACCCTCGGGGGGGTCCGACTCGGGGTGGCCCGAGTTGCCCGCGGCATGGCCGCGGTCACCGTCGTACGGCGCGTTCATGGTTACCCCACCTCATCGTCCCTGGCCCACCGGCCACGACATCCTCAACGGTCAACTCTCTCACCCGTGCCCGACGGGTCGGCGTTTTCCGGTGCGGTGTCCGGTGCCGGGTCACTCGGCTGCTCGGAGTCGTCCTCCCGCGAGTCCGTCGCGGACTCCTCGGAGAGACGCGTCCCGGGGGCTCCGGGGTTCTGCGGGCCGTCGGCGTCCTCGCCCGCCCGGTGCTCCCGCTCCTCGGCCTCGCGGGCCGCGGCACGCTTGCGCTGGGTGTACATCCGGAAGCCGGCCAGGACGAGCAGCAGCACGCCGCCGCCGATGACCAGCATCACCGTGGCGGTGATCTCGGTGACCTTCACGTCGAACGTGACGGGGGCGCCGTACTTGTCGCCGTCCTGGGTGTACAGCTGGGCGACCACCGTCGCCCTGCCGTTGGCGTTGGCGGACGTGGTGAACTTCACCGACTGGCTGTGCCCGCCCGAGACGGCGACGGGCTGCTCCTCGTAGGCCGCCCCGCCGATCTCCAGACGGGTCGGGTTGGTCGACGTGAGTCGCAGCACCAGCTTCTCGACGCCCTGCACCAGGTTGTTCTGGACCGTCACGGGGATCGTGGCACTGCGGCCGGAGAGCTTCGTCTCCGACTTGTCGATCAGCCTCACCTGGCCGATGAGGCCGTCCAGATACGACTCGACCCCGCTCCGGTAGATCGCCGCCTCGGACTGCCGGCCCCGCCAGGACACGGACATGCCCCGGTTCAGGGCGCGTCCGAACGGGGTCACCACGCGGGACTGGTCGGAAAGGATCACCTTGAACTTGTCGAGCTTCGCCTGCGTCCTGGCGATCTGCTCGAACGTCGACTTCGGGAGCTCCTGTTTGCGCAGGGAGGACGGATACGACGAGGCCCTGGGGACCTCGGTGGCAGCGGCGGGATCCGGTTCGGCCCGGGCGGCGGCTGTGAGGTCCTGGGACTCGGACCAGGTGCCGCCCTGGAGGATCTCGACGGCCTCGGCCATCGTCTGTGCCTGGCTCGCGGACGGTGTCCGCTGCGGCGCGACGACCACGCTGCGCTGCCGGTCCGTCTGCAGGCCGAGTGTCAGGCTCTGGGCCAGGAACCGCTGCACCGCGAGTGCCGACGTGGAGGCCTTGGTCATGTCGCCCCGGAACGCCGTGGACAGCCGTGCGTCCGCGACGACGGCCGTGGTGCCGCCGCCGATGGGGCGGGCCGCGGAGGTCGTGTACGTCAGGCCGTTCTCTCCGAAGGTGTCGCTGCGGGCGATCACCTTGTCGGCGCCGGCGGATGTGGCGACCCGGACGACGGAGGGGTCGACGGCGCCGTTGACGGGCCAGGCGAAGTCCGTGGTGGGCGTCACGTGGAGGATCGACTCCACGGCGTTGGACGCGACCTCGGTGGCCTCCTTGAGGTGCCTCAGCGAACCGGTGACGGAGGTGCCGTTGTGAGCGAGGGAGGCCAGGTCGGGATCGCCGAACGGGAGCGCGACGACCTCCTTGTCCACCACCGCCCTCTGCACCTCGGTGAGCCATCGCTTGGCGACCGACTGCTGGCCGCCGACGATGTTCTCGTCACCCTCACCGCGGATCTCGTACCGGTCGGCCATCGCATTGACGGACGCCAGAAGGTCCGGGTCGATCACCCAGGTGACCTCGAGATTTTTGCCCAGCGCCACCATCCGGTCCAGCCGGCCGCCCGGGGAGATCTCCTTGGCGAGTTCGTCGTCGTGGAAGACCGGCGTCTGCTGTTCGTCCGAGCCCGTCTGCGCGGTCATGTGGACTGTGGAGATCAACGGCCACATGAACGTCGTCTTCGTCTTTGTGCGGGCTTCCTCGGGCTTCCACGGCAGGAACGTCCGCTGGACGCCGAGTGGCTGCTCCCACGGCTGGGCCGAGGTCTCCCCGGTGAGTGAGACGGCCAGCTCGTAGACGCCGTCCTGTCCGAGGTCCAGCTCGTCCACCGGCACCGAGAGGGTGTAGGGCCGTGAGACGCCGGGGGTGAGCCGGGCGAACTCCTGGGAGTACTTGTCGTCGATCTCCGCGCCGACCGTGCTCTGGAGGTCGTCGCTGTTCTTCGCGACGGTGTCGACACCCGAGCGGGTGTCCAGCAGCGGGCCCAGGCGCAACCCGACGTGGGCGTCGGTGACGGTCTGCTTGCCCTTGTTGGTCACCGTCCCGGTCACGGTCACGGTGTCGCCCTCGGCCGGGGCACCCGGAGCGAGGGAGTCGACCGACACGGAGACCGATCCCGCCTCGGCGGGGGCCTGGGACGCGTCCGGTGCGGCGGCGACAGCGGGAGACGCAGCCGGCAACTGGAGAAGTCCTGCCAGCAGGGGTGCTCCGGCGAGCAGTGTTCCGGTTCGCCGGAGCCAGCGGCGGGCAGGTGAGGGACGTGTCCCCTGGAAGTCTGCCGCCTCGGCCACGCGCTCGCCCGTCCCTCGTCATCGTCAGTGGTCGTCGGAATGTGCGTCCAGGCATGGTAACGATGTGCGCTGAGAGGAAGTGCCGCGGACCGGTGCGCAAGATCGGCGGACGAGGGCCTTGTCCGTGTATCGACGGGGGTGTCCGCGCACACCAAATGGAGGAGTGTCCCGTCGTTCGGGCCACGTACCCTCTTCTGTTGTGCCGAATTCCAACGAAGAAGCCAGTGCCCTGAGCCAGGCGCAGGACCGCGCCGTGAGTGAACTGCTGCGGGTCGCCCCGGTCGCCGACGACCTCGCCCGCCGCTTCCAGGAGGCCGGGTTCTCACTCGCCCTGGTCGGCGGCTCGGTGCGGGACGCGTTGCTCGGCCGCCTCGGGAACGACCTGGACTTCACCACGGACGCCCGTCCGCAGGACGTACTGAAGATCGTGCGTCCCTGGGCGGACGCCGTCTGGGAGGTGGGGATCGCCTTCGGTACGGTCGGTGCGCAGAAGGACGCCCGCGTCGAAGGAGTGGACCGAAGCTTCCAGATCGAGGTGACCACCTATCGGTCGGAGGCGTACGACCGCACCTCACGCAAGCCGGAGGTGTCGTACGGCGACTCCATCGACGAGGATCTCCTCCGCCGTGACTTCACCGTGAACGCGATGGCCGTCGTCCTGCCGGAGAAGCGCTTCATCGATCCGCACGGCGGTCTCGGTGATCTTGCAACCCGTGTGCTGCGCACCCCGGGCACGCCCGAGGAGTCCTTCTCGGACGACCCGCTGCGGATGATGCGGGCCGCCCGCTTCGCCGCCCAGCTGGACTTCGAGGTGGCGCCCGAGGTCGTCAAGGCGATGAAGGACATGGCCGGGCGGATCGAGATCGTGTCCGCCGAGCGTGTACGGGACGAGCTGAACAAGCTGATCGTCTCCTCTCACCCCCGCAAAGGCCTGTCCCTGCTCGTGGACACCGGGATCGCCGAGTACGTGCTGCCCGAGTTGCCGGCCCTGCACCTGGAGAGGGACGAGCATCACCGGCACAAGGACGTCTACGACCACACGCTGATCGTTCTGGAGCAGGCGATGGCCCTGGAGGACGAGGGCCCCGACCTGACCCTTCGGCTCGCGGCCCTGCTGCACGACATCGGCAAGCCCCGCACGCGCCGGTTCGAGAGTGACGGCCGTGTCTCCTTCCACCATCACGAGGTGGTCGGGGCGAAGATGACGAAGAAACGCCTGATGGGGCTGAAGTACTCCAACGAGCTGGTGAGGGACGTCTCGCGGCTCGTCGAGCTCCATCTGCGCTTCCACGGCTACGGCACGGGAGAGTGGACGGACTCCGCCGTCCGTCGGTATGTCCGCGACGCCGGGCCGCTTCTCAGCCGGCTGCACAAGCTGACCCGCTCGGACTGCACCACACGCAACCGGCGCAAGGCCGCCGCGCTCTCCCGTGCGTATGACGGTCTGGAGGAGCGGATCGCCCAGCTTCAGGAACAGGAGGAGCTGGACGCCATCCGTCCGGACCTCGACGGCAACCAGATCATGGAGATCCTTGGCGTGAAGCCGGGCCCGGCGGTCGGCGAGGCGTACAAGCACATGCTGGAGCTCCGACTGGAGAACGGCCCGATGGACCACGACGCGGCGGTGGCAGCGCTCAAGGAGTGGTGGGCGACTCAGCCCGACTGAAAGCCGGAAACGGGGTCATGTTTCACGTGAAACATGACCCCGTTTCCGGCTCGTTTCGAGCCTGAACTGAGACTGGCCGGGTCACGTTTCACGTGAAACATGACCCGGCCGGCTCCCCTGGGCGGGGGGCCGAGACGTGTTGACTTCGCTCAGGCATCACCGAGGCAGAGAAGGAACTCTTCACCGTCGCCGGTCTCGGCGTAGAAGCCGGTAGCTTCCTTGACCTTGCGGCACTCGGTCTCGGCCGTGAGGGAGGTGAAGTGGCCCTTGACCTTCTTGACGACCTTGCCCTCGGCTTCCGAGGAGGAGCAGTCCACAACCTCCATGCGGCCCGAGGATGAGGAAGCGGCCTTGAGGCAGTCGCCCA
The DNA here is from genome assembly GCF_002910825.1 of Streptomyces sp. SM1. Lineage (GTDB taxonomy): Bacteria > Actinomycetota > Actinomycetes > Streptomycetales > Streptomycetaceae > Streptomyces > Streptomyces okerensis. The sequence goes on from NZ_NEUB01000917.1 coordinate 33,688, forward strand.
CGGCGGCCTGATCGGCGTCGTCCTGGCTGGTGATGTAACCGCCGACCACTACGCCGACGACGATCACGGCTATGACGATGTTCTTGATCGTCTTGAAGCTGATCTTGCGGCCCTGCTGCGGCGGAGGGACGGGAGCGCCCTGCGGGGGGAAGCCGCCCTGGGGCGGCTGGGGAGCCTGGCCCTGAGGCTGCGGCTAGCCCTGGGCGAACGGGTTGCCCTGAGGCGGCGGAGTGGTCACTGTGAGTCCCCCTGGAACATAGGTACGTGGCGCAAAAGCTGCGCTGATAAGACGCACATAAGCTACCGGCCCGCACTGACAACTCGGGAGCCGGACAAGGCAATGTGGCATTGATGTGACACTTACTGGCGTTCAAATCGGGCCATAATCGCAGCTACTGCCCCGTAGATAACGGCGACTGTTGTCACCAGCGGAACCGACCGGCCGTCCGGAGGCAGCATCAGGGCGGCCACGGCCGCGGCGCCGACGAAGGCCACGTTGAACAGGACGTCGTACAGGGAGAAGACGCGGCCGCGGAAGCCGTCCTCGACGGCGGACTGGACGACGGTGTCCGTGGCGATCTTGGCGCCTTGAGTGGTCAGTCCCAGGACGAACGCGCCCGCGAGGAGCGGAACGGTGGCGAACGGCAGGCCCAACGCGGGGACCAGCACTGCGGCGGACGCGGCGCACACCATGATCCAGCGGCCCGGTCCGAGCCGCCCGGCGGCCCAGGGAGTCATGACGGCCGCTGCGAAGAAGCCGGCGGCCGAGGTTCCCAACGCCAGTCCCAGAAGGGCGAGTCCTTCGTCCGTGGTCGAGGCCAGCGCGTAGCGGCACAGCATCAGCAGCAGGACGAGCATGGCGCCGTAGCAGAACCGCATCAGAGACATGGCTGCAAGCGCCCAGGCGGCTTCTCGGCGCGGAGGAGCGGCAAGGTGACGCAGGCCCGCCCCGAGGTCGCGTGCGGTGCCGCTGAGCGCCGTGCTCAGCCGGGGACGTAGTAATGCCGGGTCGGGACCGAGCAGTTCCCTGGTCATGCGCAGCGATGCCGCGGCCGCGCACAGATACAGCGCGGCGCCGACGAGCACCACAGCGGCGTCGGAGTCGGCGACGACCAGCCGGACGAGGAAGGCCAGGCCCCCGCCGGCGGTGGCGGCGAGCGTTCCGGCGGTCGGGGACAGGGAGTTGGCCACCACCAGCCGCTCGGAGTCCACCACGCGCGGCAGTGCGGCGGACAGGCCCGCGAGGACGAAGCGGTTGACGCCGGTGACGCACAGGGCGGAGACGAAGAGCAGCCAGTCGGATACCTGGCCGAGGATGAGGAGGGCGGTCACCGAGGCCATCAGGGCGCGCAGCAGGTTGCCGTACAGAAAGACCTGGCGGCGGCGCCAGCGGTCCAGCAGGACCCCGGCGAAGGGGCCGACCACGGAGTACGGGAGGAGCAGCACCGCCATCGCGGCGGCGATCGACGCGGCCGACGTCTGCCTCTCCGGCGAGAAGACCACATACGAGGCGAGCGCGACCTGGAAGACGCCGTCGGCGCCCTGGGAGAGCAGGCGGACGGCGAGCAGGCGTCTGAAGCCCTGGAATCGCAGCAGAACGCGCAGGTCACCGACGACGGCCATGGGGCACAGCCTCACATGTGAAGAGGGTCTCCGGGACGTACGACCCGGAGACCCTCAACTGCCCACAGCGGGGAGGTCCTAGCGCTCGACCTCGCCCTTGATGAACTTCTCCACGTTCTCCCGGGCCTGGTCGTCGAAGTACTGAACCGGCGGGGACTTCATGAAGTACGAGGACGCCGAGAGGATCGGGCCGCCGATGCCCCGGTCCTTGGCGATCTTCGCGGCGCGCAGGGCGTCGATGATGACACCGGCGGAGTTCGGGGAGTCCCAGACCTCGAGCTTGTACTCCAGGTTCAGCGGGACGTCACCGAAGGCACGGCCCTCGAGACGGACGTAGGCCCACTTGCGGTCGTCCAGCCAGGCGACGTAGTCGGACGGGCCGATGTGGACGTTCTTCTCGCCGAGGTCCCGGTCCGGGATCTGCGAGGTGACGGCCTGCGTCTTGGAGATCTTCTTGGACTCGAGGCGGTCGCGCTCGAGCATGTTCTTGAAGTCCATGTTGCCGCCGACGTTCAGCTGCATCGTGCGGTCCAGGACGACGCCGCGGTCCTCGAACAGCTTCGCCATGACGCGGTGCGTGATGGTGGCGCCGACCTGGGACTTGATGTCGTCACCGACGATCGGGACGCCCGCCTCGGTGAACTTGTCCGCCCACTCCTTGGTGCCGGCGATGAAGACCGGAAGGGCGTTGACGAAGGCGACCTTGGCGTCGATGGCGCACTGGGCGTAGAACTTCGCCGCGTCGTCGGAGCCGACGGGCAGGTAGCAGACGAGGACGTCGACCTGCTTGTCCTTGAGGATCTGGACCACGTCGGCCGGCTCCTCGGCGGCCTCCTCGATGGTCTCGCGGTAGTACTTGCCGAGACCGTCGAGGGTGTGGCCGCGCTGGACCGTCACGCCGGTGCTGGGCACGTCGCAGATCTTGATGGTGTTGTTCTCAGAGGCGCCGATGGCGTCCGCGAGGTCGAGACCGACCTTCTTGGCGTCCACGTCGAAGGCGGCGACGAACTCGACGTCGCGGACGTGGTAGTCGCCGAACTGGACGTGCATCAGGCCCGGCACCTTGGACGCCGGGTCGGCGTCCTTGTAGTACTCGACTCCCTGTACCAGCGACGCGGCGCAGTTGCCCACGCCGACGATGGCTACGCGAACCGAACCCATTCCGGTTGCTCCCTGTGTGTACGAGTGAGGCCCTGAGCGGGTCTCACGTGGCGGTGTCGTCGGGCGTATCCGGCCGGGGGCTGTCCCCCGGCCGGGGCAGGCCGCCCGTCGCTCCAGATGTGGTGTCCTGCTGAGCGGACCCCCCGGTGGCGGGCCTCTTCAGGTCCCGTCCCGCCCGCTCGCTCTCGATGAGCTCGTTCAGCCAGCGCACTTCGCGCTCCACGGATTCCATCCCGTGGCGCTGGAGCTCGAGGGTGTAGTCGTCGAGGCGCTCCCGGGTCCGCGACAGGGAGGAGCGCATCTTCTCGAGGCGTTCCTCCAGCCGGCTGCGGCGTCCCTCGAGCACGCGCATCCGCACGTCGCGCGATGTCTGCCCGAAGAAGGCGAACCGCGCGGCGAAGGTCTCGTCCTCGTACGCGTCCGGTCCCGTCTGGGAGAGCAACTGCTCGAAGTGCTCCTTGCCCTCCGCCGTCAGCCGGTAGACGATCTTGGCGCGGCGCCCCGTGAGCGGAGCGGCGAGGGCGTCCTCGGTCGTGTTCCCCGGCTCCTCGATCAACCAGCCGTTGGCGACCAGCGTCTTGAGGCAGGGGTAGAGCGTTCCGTAGCTGAACGCACGGAACACACCCAGCGATGTATTGAGCCGTTTGCGCAGCTCATAGCCGTGCATCGGGGATTCGCGGAGCAGGCCGAGTACGGCGAACTCGAGGATCCCGGAACGCCGGCTCATCGTCGCCTCCCCTCTGCCGCGGTCACCCGTGACGGCCTCGTGTACGGCTCGAAGGCCGCCCTTATGCCGAGCTGATGTATCGACTCGATACATCATGACGATAGAACGGCCTTCCGGATGCGACAAGGGGGGAGAGGGTGAACGGGATCACATCACGGAATCATTGCGAGCAAGTTGCCTGATTTGAGGTGAACTTCTGTGCTCGGCGGGTTTTGGCGGTGCGTAGTCTGTGCGCCATGCAAATCACCGGGAACCGAGTGACGCAGGGGGGCGTCTTGGTCCCCGGTGCGGTACGGGTGAATGCGGAAAGCGCCGCATCCGTACTTCGGGGGGACCGGAAACCAGACGCCGTTTCCAGGCGCGCAGGTGCGCCTGCCCGAGGAGTAGTCGTTCGATGAGCGAGCACCGTCGCAAACCGCCGCCGCCGCAGGGAGGCGGACGTGCCGCGGCCCGACGCGGTCAGTCCGGCTCGTCCTCCGGCCGCCGTGCGGCACCGCGAGGCGCCACCGGATCTCCGTCCGATTCCTATGGGCCGGGTTCCCGTGGTTCGGGCGGTGAGGACCAGGCATACGGCAGCCGCGCCGAGGCGCGCCGCGCCGCGCAGCGAGGCG
>NZ_NEUB01000918.1 GCF_002910825.1 Streptomyces sp. SM1
GCGGGTCTTCTCCGCCTCGACGGCCGCCCGCTCCGCGCCCTTGCGGGCGACGGCCAGGCGGCGGCGTTCCTCACCGCCCCCGGGGAGCACCGGCAAGGCGTGCGCGTCCTGGCCAGCGTGGCTGTCCCACTGGCGGGCGCGGCGGGCCTTGCGAACCGACGCCATGACGTCGGCCTCATCGCGCAGCACGCCCGGCCCGGCAGCCTCGGCGAGCCTGAGCGCCTCGTGTCCGTCCTCCGTCGCCACGACCAGGCCCGAGGCGTGACGCGCGAGGTACCCGCAGCGGGCGAGTAGCCGCACCCGCTCACCCTTGACCCGCCGCCCTGTACGGCCGTCCGCGTCGACCGCACGGAACCCGGAAGCGTCGGCTTTCAGGCCACCGGTGACAGCCAGCCGCACCGTGTCCACGAACGCGGCACACCAGCCGAGATCGGCCATGGTCCGCGCGGCGTCGCTATCCGGGCCCTGCGAGCCGACCATGACCCGGGGGCCAGCGACCAGCGCCAGCCGGGGGCGGGGGGCCGCCCCGAAGTGGGCGGCCGTCGTCTTGCTGCTCATCAGACCACTTCCCCCCAATGCGAGCGGAGATCGTCAAGCGACGCCGTCAGTGCGTCGAACGGATCCTCCGACAGCAGCGGGCCTCAGCCGGGGGCGCCGGGGCAGGGACGACCGGGTCTCGTCGTACTGGACGGTGAGGTCGTCCTCGGTGACGAAGGGCGGGTCAACAGTGGTGTAGGTCATGGTCTGTTCTCCTGGGTCGCGGTGAGGCTACGGATAGCGCTCAGCCGCTGGCTGATGGTTTGTTCGAAGCCGTTAGATGTCGGCACGTAGTACTGCGTGCCGAGCGCTCGGTCAGGTAGGTACTGCTGGGTGACGACGCCGTGCTCGAAGTCGTGCGGGTACAGGTATCCCTGGCCGTGGCCGAGGGCCTTGGCTCCCGGGTAGTGCGCATCGCGCAGATGCACCGGGACCTCCCCGGTGCGGCCACGCCGCACATCTCCGAGCGCCTGGTCGATACCGCGGATGATTGCCGGCGACTTGGGAGCCGTGGCGATCGCGACCGTCGCCTGGGCGAGGTTGATCCGGGCTTCGGGCATGCCGATCAGCTGGACCGCCTGCGCGGCGGCCACTGCGATGGAGAGCACCGACGGATCAGCCATGCCGACGTCCTCGCTGGCGTGCACGATCAGCCGGCGAGCGATGAACCGCGGGTCCTCCCCTGCCTCGAGCATCCGGGCCAGCCAGTGCAGGGCAGCGTCGGGATCCGAGCCGCGAAGCGACTTGATGAACGCCGAGATGACGTCGTAGTGCTGGTCGCGGTCGTAGCGCTGCAGCACGGATCCGGTGATCTGCTCCAACACCTCACGGTTGATGGTGCTCTTACCGGCGGCCTGCGCCGTGGCGACAGCGGTCTCCAGACGGTTCAACGCCTGGCGGACGTCGCCGCTGGAGAGGTCGGCGATCGCATCGAGTGCAGCGTCCTCGACGCCGATTCCGGTCGCGCTGAGTTGCGGGTCGTCATCGAGCGCCCGCGCCAGGAGTGCGACGATGTCACGGCTCTCCAGGGGTCGCAGCACCATGAGGATCGAGCGTGAGACGAGCGCAGCGTTGACCGCGAAGCTCGGATTCTCGGTCGTTGCCCCGATAAATGAGATCAGCCCGGCCTCGACGGCGGACAGGAGCACATCCTGCTGGGCCTTCGAGAAGCGGTGGATCTCGTCGATGAACACCAGCGTCTGCTCGCCAGCGTCCAGCGTCTTCTGAGCAGCAGCCAGCGTCTTGCGCACGTCGGCGACGCCCGCGGACGTGGCCGAGAGTTCGACGAAGCACCGGCTGGTCTGATGCGCGATAGCGCTGGCGACCGTGGTCTTGCCCGACCCGGGCGGGCCCCAGAGTAGGACCGAGGTGGCCCCCTGTCCGCCGGCGAGCAGCTCCAGCGGTGAGCCGGGGAAGATCAGGTGTCCTGGCCCACCATCTGGTCGAGCGAGGTGGGCCGCATGCGGGCGGCCAGCGGCTGGCGGCTGGAGAACACGATGGCCCCTTTCGTCGATGGTCGGACGGGAGGGAGCCTCCTCTTGCGTCTGGTCGGCCGGCTGGAACGGGATCAGCCGGCGCGGCCTGCGCTGGCTCCTTTTCCTGCGTGCGGAGCTTGTTGAGCACCCGGTACACGGTCTTGCCGGAGATCCGGAGCTCGGCGGCAATTGGAGGGCACGTCGGTCTCCTGCCGGCCATCGCGGCGGCTGCGTCGTTCAGGCGTCCAGAAGCACGCAGACGGGGCACTCGGGTGCTCCGGATGGTGCGTCGCGCTGCACGGTGTAGCCGCACAGGCAACCATGGGATGTGCCGTCGCTCACGTGCATGTAGGCGTCTTCTCGCCCTTGGATCTGGTTGCGGGCATCGGTGATTTCACCAGGCTCGGCGAAGGTGATGCCGTTTGCGCCCATCGGGGCGAGGTTCCCAGCGATGGATTTCTTGAGGGCCGCCACATTCGGGTCGTAGGCATCGACGTCCAGCCCGGTGAACGTGACGTTCTGATTTGCCAGGTTCGGCTTGGGGCTCCTACGGGGCCTGCCGGCGGTAAAGTCCTGCACTGTGCTGTCACTCCCCTGTCGTGTGTTGGCACGTCCAGTGCTTCGTGGTGCTCGTGGTGGGTCGCAGGAATGCGGAAGCCCTGGGGAACACGGGTCCTCCAGAGCTTCTCGGCATCTCATGCTGTCGTCCGGGGCGGCTGTGCCGCCCACTCCGCACCGACGTCGGGACCCGTGTAGAGCGCGCAGGACGAAGCGGCGGCCCGTTTGGTGCGCGACGATGCTGGCGATGGTGGTCTTGCCGCATCCGGGCGGGCCATACAGGAGCACTGAGGTCGCGCCGCGGCCGGACACGAGCAGTTCGAGCGGCGAGCCCGGGAAGACGAGGTGCGCCTGTCCGACGATCTGGTCGAGCGACGTCGGCTGCTCCAGGAATGCGGGCATGCAAGGACACTCCAGGTCCGTCATGAAGGTGAAGCGAAATCAGGGGCCGAGCGTGCCCGTGCACTCGCGCTGGCGTCCGGGCGTTCCCTGCTCATAGCGAGGAGCGCAGCGTGATCGTCAGCGTTCTCGGGTGGGTGGGGCCGGTGGGTGAAGGGGCTGCACGTTCCTGGGTGTCCGGCGCCGGACTTGCAGTCGAACGGGATCGGGCGGCCATGGCCCTTGCGGCAGACACGGGGGCTCATGGCGTGCGCCTACGGCAGCACGGCGCGGAACCCGTTGGTGAGCAGGGCCACGGCCGCAGACAACTCGCGGGGTGTGGTCAGCGCGCCCAGCTGAGAGGCCACAGCCGAACTGCTTTGCCCAGCAGCGGCATTGAGTGCCGCCTGAACGACGTGGCGGACGGTTTCCGTGACGCGCATCTGGACTTCGGTGTCCTCCAAGTCGGCAGCTGTGACCTGCCCGCGCCCCATGAGGCGGTTGGTCTTGGAGGCGACATCGAGGGTGGTGAGCGCGTCGTCGTCCACCGCGGGGGCGAGAGCGGAGAGGTTCGCGCCGCCGAAGGCAGTACGGAAGCGTGACGGGCAGTGGGTGTGAAGGTTCATGGCGAGCTCGGCGGCGAGGCCGCGGACGGCTACCAGACCGTACGTGTTGGCCAGTTGCGTCATGAGTCCGAGCGCTGCGTGAAGATCCCCCTGCCTGAGGGCCATCAGGTAGGCGTCGGTGACGGCGCGTATGAGCTTCTCGGGAATCGCGGTACTGGACACGGTGCTTTCCCCGTTCGGGTGTTCGGGTGGCTGCGCGCCGACGGACTCGCAGGTGATCGGGTTGTCCCAGTCGTGATCGGTCATGAGCGCTGCTCCTTGAGCTTGTTGGGTACGGCAGATGGCTGGGGCCAGCAACGAATCTGCCGGTGGAGCTGGGCTGGTCGTTCCAGCACGGCCCCACCGGCAGGCGGGTGTTTCTTTCGCCCCCGAGCCGGCAGCGCCGGCCCAACGCTTGTGCTTCAGAGCGGTTCGGCGACCTGACTCTTGGCGTCGCGGCCCTCGTAGTCACTAAGGTCGATCACCACGGCCTGGCCCGTCGCCTTGTCAACGACGGTGAAGACACAGGTGTCCCCGTCGGTGGCACCGTCGCGGCCGAAGATGTCCGCCCAGACCTGGCGCGCGGCTCCGAGAGCCGAGCCTCCTTCGGCGTCGATCTCCCAGCTCACGAGCCACGCGGTGTCGCGCTCCGTTGTTGGGTCGAGCTCGGCGGGGGCGGAGCCTTGGTCGAAGGCAAGGTTGATAGCCCGGATCCAGTCTTCCCGGGTGGCGTCGGCATCCGTCACCGAGTCGCGGACGGTCATGGCGAGGGTGTCGATGCGGATGCTCATGGTCGAGTCTGCTCCTTCGTGTCGGGGTGTGGTCTCTGCTGGATCTCGGGCGCGTACGGTAGCCGGAACTCACCCAGCGATCCGCTGATGTACGAGTGCGGCTGATGATCGGCCTTGTCGCCGCACAGCCCGTGCGGGAGGTCGCTCTCCCCCGGTGTGCTGCACTCGGTGACGAGCGCCGCGACGAGCAGTTCGACGAGCTTCTCGTCGTTGGCCGGCCCGTGGTGCGAGGTGAAGACCTCGCCGTCGCGCGGCGTGAAGCTGACGTCGTGGGGGGACCCAGTCGTAGGGCCGGCGGGTAGCGCTGTGGCCACTGGGCGAGAAGTGGCCAGTGGATCCGACGGCCACCTCGTTGGGACCCAGGAAAACGATGACCTGGTGCTCACGGTTCGCCAGGGCGGCACGGATGCTGACTTGGAGGTCGGAGCGTTCAAGGGTCTGGGCGCAGCGCTGGTCTGCTTCTCCGATGCCCTGGAAAATGCCGACTGCCTGGGCGGCGGTCAGAGACATCTCCGAGGCGAAGTGCACGTCGTTGTTCGGATCGAAAGCGACCTGGGTCTAGCTGTCGGCGTTGTTGGTGTCTGCGTAGATGGGCTGCACGGTGTCCAGGTCGACGACCTGGCCCACTCGAAGGGTGTTCAGCCCGCGGAGCATCGCGATCTCCTGCTTGCGCTCTGCGACCCCTGCGGGGCTCAGCGGCCGGCCGTCCTGCCTGAAGTTGCCCTCTTCGAGCATCTGCTCCAGCGTGTTCTTCCACTGGTCAACCTGGTACTGCGTGATCTTCTGCGTGCGGGCCATGGGGCGGGCAGTCCTCCCCTAGAAGGGCGTGATGTGGGTTGGATGCTGCGCGTGATGGTGGAGTTAGGCGCGGGGCTTCAGTGCCATGCGCCGGCGCAGGCTCTGCCCTGCGCCGGCGAGGACGTCAGTGACCTCCTTGGGAAACGTCACGTAGACGAAGTCGAGGGACGTCACCTTGTCGAACAGAAGCATCACGGCCTCGTGGCGCTGGATGCCCCGGCTCATGAGGTAGAACAGCTCCTCTTCGTCGAGCACTGGCTCCCCTCCGAGCGAGTTGAGGGTCGCTTCGGGATCCGACGCGAGCTCCATCGGGCGGTCGGCGACGACGTACTCGTGCGGCCACAGGTGCAGGTCTCCCCGGGGCGTGGCGATGACCGCCTGCTTGGGGTACACCTTGGCGGCCTGCTTGCCATGGCCGACGGTTATCGCGCCGGAGTTCAGCTGGTGGGGACGGGCACGCCACATCGACAGCTCGGGGACGCGGAACCTCGAGCGCAGCTCGGTCATCGGCTCCTCGACCACGATGATCCACGCGCCCTCCTCCGGGACGGCCTTGCCGTCCTGCTCGGGGAAGTACATCGACGGCTCAGCGCCGATGGAGGCGGCGATGCTCCAGCCGTCGTCGGCGTGCTCCTTCATGGCGACGAGAGAGCGAATGTGCGGGGCGGCCTCGGTCAGAGAAGTCATGGGGTGCCTGTCTGTCAACGTTTGTTGGTGCGGATCAGCAGATCCGCGGGGAAGTCGCCGGCGTCGGGCGAGACCAGGGCGACGAGACCGTCGGTGCCGATCCTGACGATGGTGTCGGTGCGCCCGGCGATGCCATCGGTGATCGAGAGCGACCTCGCCGCGATGCGGTCCGCCGTCGCTCCTTCCGGGATCAGCACCGAGTCGCCGGCGCGCAGTGGACGGTCGAAGTAGTCGTGGACGGAGTCCGGTTCCGCGTCGGGGAGGGAGATCTCTTCGCACCCGGTGAGCTGTTCGAACACGGACTGAGGGATGACCAGTTCTTCGCCGAAGGTCACCTGGGTCTCGTCGGTGCTGCCGACGTAGACGATCAGCGGTTCACCGTCGTCGGCGAGCCGGGTCACCCGGCCGATCGCCAGGGACGCGCAGGACTCGTAGCCCTTGTCGATGCCGGGCTCGGCGACGATGACGTAGTCACCGGGCTTGGGTCGGTCGGTGTTACGGAACATGTGTGGGCTCCATTTGGATGTGCGGGGCATCGATGCTCATGACGGGCCTCCTTCCGGATCTGCGAATTCCGTGATCCGATCGAGCAGGCCACCGATGAGGCTCCAGAGCTCGTCGTCGTTCTCGTGCTCGGCCAGCCACTCGGCCGCCCGTAGCGACTCGTCGTCTTCACGGTCGCGCAGCGCGTCGGCGAGGGCCCGCGGTACTGCGTTGTCCCAGACAGCAGGCACAGCCCCGTCGACGATGTCGATGGCGCTGCGGACGTGTTGCTTGCGCTCAAGCAAGTCCGCGCGCTGGGCGCTGCGTTCCTCGAAGCGGGCGAGGTGCGCCGCGCAGCAACTGTCGAGCGGTCCGGGCTCTTCGGTGTCCCGGTAGGAGCTGAGGTACCGGTCGGTCTCGGCGGATTTGTCGTACAACGCGTCGATGGTGACGCTCTGCTGGCGTTCGGTCAGCTCGATGCTGATGGTGGGTTCGGTGGCCGTCATCGCGAAGCCTCTTTGTGATCGGACGCCACGCCCTCGGCACAGAGCCTGACGAGGGCCATGAGCATGTCCATGCGGTGCCCGCCCCAGTGGACGGTCCGCTGACCCTCCAACTTGACGGTGATCACCGGGGTCTGCTGGCAGCCGAGCTTCTCAGTGACGTGGCGGTGGTTCTCGTCGCCCGGCTCAAGGTCGATCTTCGTGTAGGCGATGCCTTTGCGCTCGAAGAGCTGTATGGCCTTGTCGAAGTTTGGGCAGTCCCGCGGGCCGTAGATCGTGATCGTCGGCAGAACACGCGCCGTCTGCGGGAGGTCCATGCTGTTGACGGTGGGCATGCGGATGCCTTTCTGGCTCGTGGGAGGGACTGCGGCTGTGTGGAGGCACGGTGCGCAGCTAGGGCGCGACGACGGTGACGCCCTCGTCGAGCACAGCGCGGATCTCGTTGATGCGCTGCCGGTCGATCTCCGTCGTCGGCTCAGCGGGAGAATCGGCAGCATGCCGCTGCACATGAGTGCGCTGGGCGGAGGTTCCCCTCTTCTTCGGTGGCACGCCGGCGTCCATCGAGATGGTGACGGCGCGTGCAGTGCCGCCGCTGCCGTCGGCCATGTCAGGGACCAGCTCACAGAAGTAGTGGCCGGCTTCGATGTCGAGTGCTTCGTCGAACTTCCACCCGGTGATGTATGCGGTTCCGTTGGAGTTGAGCCCACGGACTTCGTAGACGTGCTCGCCGGTCTCGTCGTCGGCGCAACGCTGCAGCATGAGCTTGCGGGCATCCCGGTCCACAAGGACGATGAGCTTCATCTTTGGCATGTTGCCCGGCCAGCGAGCACCGGCGTCGCCGGGCGTGGGACGGAGCCAGTCCCGCGTGCCCGCGGACAGGGTGATCTGCGAGCGTCCGTTCTCGCTGTGGAGCACGGTGAGCTTCGCTGGTCGCTGCTTGCGCCGCGACTGGCGCAGGTCAGGGCGATAGATCTCGAAGGGCATGATTGCGCTCCTTCCAGAGGCCGGTCAGGAGGGTGTGCCTGGGTCAGCCGGCGAGGTGGTGGCTCAGACGCGCGATGTAGTCGGCATAGCCCTGCGCGACGGCGAAGCCGCTCGTCTTGGTCGCCAGCCGGTCTTCCCACGAGGCGTAGGTCTGGCGGGTGGTGTTGTAGGCCTGCATCAGCGAGCCTCCTTGGTGTCTGGTTGGCGGCCGATGCGTGTCCCAGCTGGTGCACTGAGGGGCCTCATCGGTGTCTTGCCCGGGGCATCGGCGATCAGCGTCGGCCTCCCGTCTGGCCGGTGGCTGCGACGCGTCTTGCTCGGTGCATCACCGGGACTCGGAAACGCCACTGACGAGACGTCGATGGACAAGAAGGGAACGGGCCGGGTGCACGAACACCCGGCCCGTTCCGGTATCGATCCCGCACCCGGGTCGGCTATGCCGACCCAGACCCCCGAGGCCAGCGCCCGTAGGGCGCGAAACCTAGGGGGACACGCTGTCACCCATCGGAACGTGACGCGAAGTGCTTGTTCCACCGGAGGGCGGTGATCTTCTTCATGAGGGAGTCCTCTTCTTGATCATGCGTGTTCGGTGTGCGGTCGCCGCAGTGACCGCCCGGCTGTGGGATCACAACCGGGCCGTCGTCGGATGGGTACGGGTTAGCCGGTAAAGGGCAGCGGGGTACGGGGACGGCCTCGGGCCGGGACGGGTGTCCGGGCGCGGGGCCGTGGCGGAGCTGTTCAGTGGATCGAAGCGACTGAGGGGTATGCCTTGAGGTCTTGTGTGAGTGCCGCAGCAGTGACGAGGTCCGCCGGGCGGCGGCCCGTGATCCCTACGTGAAGCACCACCTTCGGGGGCTCGTGTTGGGCGGTCGATACGTGGTAGCGCCTGCTTCGCACCTGGAAGTGGTAGCTGCCGAGGCAGATCACATCGCTGTCCTGCGGTAGCGGTGCTCCGAGGAGATCGAGCTCGAAGGTTACGTAGGTCGGGTCCTCCGGCTCCTGCTCGCCACGCAGCCGAACGACGACGCGTACAACGTCTATGGTGTGCTCCTGGTCACGGGTGCTGGTGGTACTCGGGGGCTGGGGCATGTCGGTCCCTTCGGATGCGGGGTGTGGGCCGCCGGGAGCGGGGCCGTCGTCGGATGGGTACGGGTATCAGACCCGCTCGGAAGCCCAGAGGTCGTTGAGGTCCTCGCGGATCTCTTCTTCCAGGGCGGCGAGGAGTGCCTGCTCGGCGTTGAAGCCCCCGGACACGGCCTGGATGAGGTCGTCCTGGACCTGCTGCTTGCCGGCGAGCACCGAGGGCATCCGCTCGTCCTGCGTTCCCTTGGCGATGAGCCGGTGGATGATCACTGGCCGCTGCTGGCCGGGGCGGTGCAGCCGACCGTTCGTCTGCATGTAGTGCTCGAGCGAGAACGGCAGCGTGTACCAGATCATTGTCGAGCCGCCGTGCTGCAGGTTCAGGCCGTGCCCCGCGGCGGCGGGGTGGAGCAGCATCACCGGGATCTGCTTGGCGTTCCACCGGCGGACCGTGTCGCGCGAGCCGTCGAAGGCCTGCGCGTCGATGCCGACCTTCCGGAGCCTCGTAAGCAGCTGCTCCTTGTCCGACTTGAAGTGATAGGCGATGAGCACGGGCTCGCCGCCATTGTTGCGCACGAGGTACTCGGCCATCTCGAGCTTCTTGTCGTGGATGACCTCGTACCGGCCCTTCGTGGCCGGGTCGTCGGGATCCGCAGTGTAGAGCGTGCCCGAAGCGAACTGCATGAGCTTGCTGGTAAGCACCGCCTGATTCTCGGCGATGATCGACTCGACGCTCTGTGTCACCTTTCCGTCGTCGTCGGTGTAGGTCCGCACGATGTCCAGGACCAGGTCACGCTTGAATTCCTTGTAAGCCTGAAGCAGGTCAGGCGGGAGCGTGACGTTGACGTCCTGGATGGTGAGCGATGGCAAGATCAGTGTGGTGTTCTGCGCGCTCATCACCAGGTGCGAGATGGCCTGATGGATCTCGGCCTCGGCGTTCGCCGTGGGGATCCACTTCGCCGGCGTCGTCGTACCGGGAACCATCTTCGGGACGAACCACCGGTTGCGGAACTGGGTGATATCCCGGCCGAGCGCTTGGCCTTGGTCGAGCAGGTAAATCTGGCTCCACAGGTCGTGGAGACCATTCGGGCTCGGTGTTCCCGTCAGCTCGATGAGCCGGGTCATGGCCGGCCGCACCGTTGCCAGGGCCAGGAAGCGCTGCGAGTTGTGCGACTTGAAACCCTGGGACTCGTCGATGATGACCGTCTGGAAGGGCCAGATGATGGTGTTCTGGCCGTTGATGTTCTGGACCGGCAGCTGGTCGACCAGACCGAAGCGGCACTGAGCGCAGCCTGCGCCGGAACAGGTTCGGCAGTCATAGGCTTCCCACGCCACCAGGGCCGACTTGAGCAACTCCTGAATCCAGGCGCGGATCTTGGCCTTGGCGGGGACCCGGTTGTTGGCGTTGCCGGCGACCAGAGCACGGTATTCGTCGATCAGCTCGTCTCGGCCCAGTGGCCCCCGTGCCTGGAGCAGACCCAGGATCGCCGTCGCCTCCGGTGAGACGGTCGGGGCAGGCACTGCGCCTGGCACTGGCGTGATCAGCTTCGTCTCCTGGGACGGCTGAGTCAGCAGCTCCTGGTTGATGAAGTACATCGTCGGCGGATCTGTGGCGACTTCCTGGAAGCGCTTCAGGCGCTTGGCCTTGGAGAGCTTCCTGTCGTTCTCGTCGACGATGAGCGACTTCGTCCGGATGGGGAAGCCCCACTTCTCGATCTCGTCGATCCAGGTGGAGCGGGCGATCGCCACGGGCGCTATGACGAGGATGTGACCCATCGGGCGGATCGTCTGTAGTACCGCGAGGGTGCTGAGCGTCTTCATGCCACCTACGGGGACCCATGCACCTGCGAAAGGGTGGTCAACGAGGAAGTCGTGGATCTGCTGCTGATGCGGCATCAGCGAGATCGGGGACGGAGCAGTAGCCGTAGTCATGTCGCTGGTCATCCCTTCTCTTCGAGTGAGTGGTCAGGCATGGAAGGCCTCTTGCATAGGGGCGAGTCGGGGATGGGCCTCGTCGGCTCTCTATTTTTGCTGCGCGACCTCGGTCTCCAGCTCGGCGACCCTCGCTTCGAGCTGCGTGACGCGCGTTGGCTCCAGGGGGCGGTCGAGGACGCCGTCAGGCGCGGGTGCGGGCGGTGGCCTGCCGGGCGCGGAAGGTGTTGATGAGTGCTGCTGCGGCGCCCTCGGGGGAGTGGTAGGGGTCGGTGATGCCGGGTCCGGTCCAGCGGCCGTTCTCCGTGTACCGGATCGGTCCGGTCTCGGTGTCGTCGACGCGGACCGAGCGGGTGCCGGCGTCGGTCTCGCGGCCCAGCTCGGCGTCCTGGAGGGCGCTGAGGATCGTGCGGACGCTGCCGTGGCGGCCGGCGTCCTCGAGCAGGAGCGCCGTGGACTCCAGCCGAGCACTGGTGTCGGTGGCGATGGCGGACAGTTCCTGGGCGAGGGCGCGGACTTCAGGCGCGGTATCGGGGGCGGAGGCTTCGACGCTGCGGGCCGCGGTGGCCAGTTCGTCCAGGGCGGAGGCGGCCGCTCGGCAGTCGGCCCGGTTCTTCGCGCAGGGGCCGCTGGGCAGCTGGGCCGCCGCTGCGTCGAGGGCGGCGAGCGCGTGGAGGGTGTCATCAGGCAGGGAGGCCAGGGTGCGGGTGCCGGACTGGACGTCGCGGTAGGTGCGGAAGGCGGTGGCGAGGGCCTGGTCGGCGGCGTGGGGGTCGGGGAAGGGGCCGTCGAGGTCGGAGGGCGGCTTCGACGCGGTGGCGCCGAGGCGGGCGGTGGCCAGTTCGGTGAAGGCCAGCAGGCGGGCGAGGGGGAAGGCCATCCATTCACGTTCGTCGCCGGTGGCGTCGGAGAGCAGGGCCCGGGCGGGTTCACGGACCTGGTCCAGGAGGCGGACGACGCGCAGGCATCCGCCGCGGGTACCGGACGCGTCGTGCTCCCGCACGATGGCCTCCAGGCCGTCGAGGATCGCGGCCACGTGCGGCTGGCGCAGGGCGTGGAAGAAGTAGGCGCGGGCGGCGGAGTCGACGATCTCCTGGCGCTGGAGCGGAATGGGGGAGAGCGCGGCCCGGGCCTCGGAGACACTGGAGTACGGCTGGTGCTCTGCGTCGGCCGTGGCGTGCAGGGCGATATGGAAGACCCCGACGTCCTCGGCCGCCCGCGGAGCGTCCGTGCGCCGGGGGCCGACATCCGTTCCGACGCGGCCGCGGTAGGCGCCGCCGGCGGCGTCGACCTGGCCCACGACTACGTCGTTGGCGTCGACGACTTCGGCCGATGCGGAGCCGTCGGCGGGCGGGCGCAGCCGGAATGCCGGGAACGCCTGCAGGACCGGGCTGTTCATGGGTCTCCTCTGGTGGTGGAAGTCGGGCCGGCGCGGGCGGGTGCGCCGACCCGGGGCGAGCGGATGGTCAGTTCGAAGTGCTCAGGGCGGGAAGGTTGCGGACCCGCGGGTCGGGCCCGAGGGCTTCGCGCACGCGTTGCAGCACTGCCACCGGGTCGTCAGGCTGCTCGACTGCGCCAACCTGTCCGTCCTGCTCGTTCAGTGCGGTGTTGATGACGGTGGGGTTCTACTGCCGCACCTTGTTGCGGGCGTCCTTGTCAGCCTGGTGATGCTGGTCGCTGAGCTGCTGGACGTGGCTGAGGTCGCCTCGGCGGGCGGCGGCACGCACGTTGAGGGCGAGGGCGCGTAGCAGTTCGAGTTCGCCGACGTAGGCCTCGTCGTCTGGCGTCTGGTAGTCGGCGATCTCCTCGAGCTGGGTGATCGCGTCGTTCCAGCCAGTGCCGTACCAGATGGGTCCGGTGAGGGCGGTACAGGTGACCGGGATGGCACGGAGTCGGCCGATGCACTTCTGGATGACCTCAGTGCGGTACCCATCCAGCAGTTCGACGATCTCTGCGTCGGCAGTGGCGAGCACTCCGGGGTGATTGATGATCCGATCGCGAGTGCTCATGCGGCACGCCCCGAGCAGCGGGCCGTGCGCCGGTTGGCGTCGTGGACGCTGCACCTCTCGCGGCCCTGCTTGCGGGCCCACCACGTCTGCGCGACGTCCGTCTGCGCGTTGATCTGCGCCATGTGCCCATTTACCAGGCCGATCACGGTGGTGGCGTAGCCGACGACGTACAGGCTGATGAAGACGGTGTCGGGCTCGCGCAGCATCCCGGAGGAGAACTCGTCGCGCTGGCCGGAGTCTTTGGTCTCATACTGCGGTTGCCGGGCCGCGGCTATGTATGTGTGGGTCATGGTGCTGCTCCCTGTTGGTCGGATGAGGTCTTGAGGAGGTGCGCGATGAAGACGTCGACGCTCGCCTTGTCGTCGACGACGTGAACCTCGGCGCCGTGGCGGCGCAGCTTGGCGTGCGTGAGCTGTTGCAGCTTCCGCAGCTGGCCGCCGGGGCGTTTGACCTCGACGAACACGGTGCCGCGGGGGGCGACGACGATCCGGTCGGGCACTCCCCCGCGGGCTGGTGAGACGAATTTCAGGCACAGGAAGCCGTGCGCCCGGCACTGGCTGAGGAGATAGTCCTCGATGGTGCTCTCTCGCGTGCGAGCCATCAGCGCTGTGCCGTCTCGTCCGAGGAGACCGTCGGCACGCCGTACTTCAGCTCACTGGGATCGACGAGGCGGAAGCCCGAGGAGTGCTTGTGCATCCGGGAGACGCTGATGGTCGAGCGCCTCGTGCCGTAGTGGGCCCGGACCCGGGCCCTGCCGTTTTTGACGAACTCGACGACGACGCGGCGCTGGTTCTGCCGGGTGTCGAGGTCCTCCCAGATCTGACCCGGGCAGACCAGGATGCCCTCGCGGGTCGTGTTCTTTTCCTGCTGGACCTGGGCGTCGTCGTCCTCGGCGGAGGTGTCGGTCGCGGCACTCACAACTCGTCGCCCCCCTCAACGGTGCGGACGGGAAGTGTGGTCTGGAACATGACGTTCCTCGATTCTCTTGCCATGGCGAGCAAGACTCGCCTTCATCCGAAATTCGAATCGGGCCCCGAGCAGCGTCGTGTCGGCACGGCCCGGCACCCTGCGGTCCGATGGTGGAGCGGGGAGCTGATCAGGCGGCGTTCTTCCAGTTCTTGGTGAACGTCTCGTCGAGCATTCGGGTGTAGATGCCGAGATCGAGCGCCCCGATGAGCTGCTCGACTCGGGCGGCCGGCAGTGCGCGGAGGTCGTCGTTGACGACGATTACCGACCAGTGCGGGTCGATGCCGTTGATCCGGCGGATCACGACGTCCTGGTTATCGGGCAGCAGCGTGAGGCCGTCGGAGATGCTGGCCTCGCTGCGGTTCTTCGCCCACCCGTGGTGACGCAGGATCTCCAGCGCGATCGGGTCACGTCGCACCCCGGCGCTGCCGGACTCGCGGCGCTTGCCCTGGCTGGCCGGGTTCACCTTCCATGCGCCGGCGTTGTGCAGGCTCACGGCACCATCAGTGCCGTCGTGGACGATGAAGACCCGGTTGACCATCTGCAGGGCCCGCGGGTTCACCAGCTGCGCATCGGCGTCCTCGTTGTCGTCACGGTCGGGCGCGGCGCTGACCGGGTCGGCGGCGAACGGGTAGGTGATTGATCCGCGCGAGGCGGCGAGGACGTTCTGGAACAGCAGCAGCGTCCGCACGGGATCGGCCGGGTCGATCGCCTCCTCGATCATCTTCCGGCCCAGCACAGGATCGAACGGCTCGGCGAGAGCCTCCTCTCCCCTGCTGGCGACGGTCTGCAGGTAGCGGGCCAGGGCGAAGTCGATCACGGCCGGGTGGGCCAGCGACTTCGTCGGGGTAGGACCCGCGTGGCAGGCCAGCGTCCCGCCGGAGGCGGTGATGATCGGGCTGTCGGCGACGCTCCGGTCCTCACTGGGCGACTCCAGCTCGAGCCGGTTGTTCGAGTCCTTGCTGATGAGGAACATCAGCTCCGGTTCGATGTCGATGCCGATGGCGGCCTGCTGCTCGGCGAGCACCCGGTTGTTGGTGGTCTCATCGAAGCCGTTCTCGCCGCCGACGACGGAGTAGAGGCCGTCGGTGTTCGTCGAGATGATCCGCGCACCGGCCAGCGTCTGGGCCTGCCCGATCCGCCAGCTGAACAGCTGGCCGACGATCCGCATCGAGATGGTGCGGTTGTTCATCCTGATCGGGGTCCGGTGCGCGGCGTCAGCAGCTCCAGAGGCCGAGTTGAGGATCAGCTTCGTGCCGTTGCGCAGGGTCGTGAGCCGGGCCTTCTCCTCGGAGGAGATACCCGGCTTCTTCATCTCGAAGCCCAGGCGCTCCTTCTCGAAGAAGATCGTCGTGTAGCGGTCCGCGCCCAGCTCGGGGTTGTAGAACGCCCTCATGTTGCGCAGCAGGTTCGGGTAGTAGCTCGTGAAGTCCTCATGGATGACGAGGCCTGCCGAGGTCCGTGCGAACTTCGGGTGCAGCTTGGTGGATTTGTCGGCCTTCGCAGTGAACAGCGTGGGGGCCTTCTTCGCCGGCTCATCGCGATAGACGGCCTTGACCGCCGAGGTGACGGCCAGGACTATCTTGCCGTCGAGCACGGTCCCGTCGGCCAGGCGCACGTGCATCGCCTCGGTGTCCGGGCGCTGCGTGTCCAGCAGCTGGGCCGGATCCGGCACTTGGGCCTGCGCACGCGCGAGCTGCTCAGCCTGGTCCTGGTCGCCCTTCTTCGACTTGCGGTACTTCACCTTTTTCGGGTCCGAGCCCAGCAGCACGAGCCGCTTGTCGACAGCCGTGCCGTCGGGCAGCGCGAGCAGGTTGTGCTGGCGCTTGGCCTCGGCGACGAAGTCCTTCGCATCCGGGTAGAAGAGCTTGGCGAGGCCGATCATCGCTGCCTGTTCTCGGTGCTCGAAGGAGTCGGCGTCGAAGACTGTCATGTCTGCCTCGGCTCCGTGGATGCCGCCTGTGCTGAACGTGGCGAAGCACGATGACGGAGAGGCGTCACGGTGGAAGTAGGGCACGTTGTTCGGTGCCTTCGGCAGCTCGCGCAGGGACTTGGCCGGGAGGTCGAACAGGTCGCGGTACTCCTCGGAGTCGTTGAAGTTCTGTCCCTCGATCGAACGGTAGTAATTGACGACCTGCATGAACTGGCGGTGCGCCTTCGCCTGTGCCGGCGTCGCGGCTGGGTCCTTGGCAGGGTCGGGGGCCACGTTGTCCTCGAAGAAGCGCACGCACTCGTCGAGCACGTTGACCTGGGAGATGCCCTGCTCCTCGGCCACCTCCTTGGCCGGATAGAGGAACGACACGGCCTCGATGTCGTTCAGCGAGGTGTACGGCGCGAGGATGCGGCCGACGAACTTCGCGGAGGACGAGTCGATGGTCAGGCGGTCCCGGCGCACCGAGCCGTTCTTGGCGTAGACGGTCTCGGAGTACTGCGCCAGCAGACCGGCCTTGAGGTCGAAGTTGCTGGCGTAGGCCGGGTGCTGGAAGAGCTGGGCCAGGCCCAGGCAGTCGGAGACGTTGTAGGCCAGCAGCTCGTAGAGATCCTCGATCGCGGCGATCGAGGTGTCGTGGCTGAGCTTGTCGGACTCCTTGATCTGGCGGCCGAGCATCCCGAGCAGGCGCTTGAGGCTCACCTTGGTCTGCAGCTCGTTGAGACGGGCGACGTCCAGGTGCCGGCCCGAGTGCATCATGGCGCGGCGGATCTTGGCGGCCGGGCCGTCCCAGCCGAGGTAGCCGGGCATGTACTCGATGTGCTCGTTGAACAGCTTGTCGTTGTGCTCGCGCATCTCGCGCGCGGTGGTCGGCTGGACAAGACGACCGGAGTGCGGAGCCGGGAAGGTCTCCATCAGGTACAGCGCGAGCATGGTCATGTCGTAGTTCAGCGAGTTGTACCCGGCCAGGAACGGGTGTTTCAGCGGGTCGTACTCGGGATCCGTGTCGCAGACCGGGCGCAGGCTCGCCGGATAGGACGAGACCTCGCTGCGGTCGTTGACCTGGTCGGCGTTCGAGAGGCCCATCAGCTCGGCGAGGCGGAGGTTGCCCCGCTCGCCGCGCAGGTTCCACAGCTGGACGCTCACCGCGGGCAGGCCCGGGTTGGAGCGCACCACGGCTTCATAGAGCGCCTGCGGGTCCACGGCGTCGGAGAGCTGCTGGTTGTCGGCAAGGAAGAAGATCTCCAGGTCGTCGACGGCTCTGCCCGGCCGCGGGGTGTAGGCGCACAGAGTGAAGACGTCCGACAACGACTCGATGTCGTAGAAGGTGAAGCGCGCCTTCGAGGCCGTGACGGGTGTTCGCTGTGTGGTCATGATGGGGATCTCCTTTCGTCGGTCCGACCATCACGGCCGGCGTCTGGGGAGGAGGCGCGCGCGGCCTCAGAGGGAGTCGTGAGGAGAGCGCCGGCGCGGGGTATGCATGCGCCGGGACGCCTCACTCATGAGCCGGGCCTCTCCACGGGGTCTGCCGTGATCTGCGAGCGGACGATGAGGTGGGTGATCCACTGCTCGCGCTCGACGTCGGACATCGCCGTGATCAGGCGGGCTTGGCCGCGGGCGAGTTCGCCGGCCTGGGTGAGTTCGCCGAGTGCGCCAGCAGTTTTAACCATGGGTGCATCAGT
Source organism: Streptomyces sp. SM1 (assembly GCF_002910825.1). Taxonomy (GTDB): domain Bacteria; phylum Actinomycetota; class Actinomycetes; order Streptomycetales; family Streptomycetaceae; genus Streptomyces; species Streptomyces okerensis. Next base: position 17,399 of record NZ_NEUB01000918.1, read on the forward strand.
CCTGCTCGTCAGTGGTGTCGTCGGTCGGGGCGGATGCGCCCGTCTGCCGGAGCAGTCCGCGGTAGTTGGCCTGCAGCATCGGCTGGGATTTCTTCTTCGGGTCGCTGCCTGTGTAGCTCGGGTGCATCCACTTCTTCAGCTCGTACTCGGCGATAAGCACCTCGGGGGTGTGCATCATCTGGCCGGGCCGGATCTTGCGGTTCTTGTCCGGGCAGTGCCACAGGGCATCCGGCCGGACGATCGCCACGAGGTCAGTGATGAACTGCTTGTTGCTCACCGGGGAGCCCGACGGCGAGACGTCGGCGAACCAGGCCTTGTACAGGTCATAGAGGAACGTGAACGGTGCCAGGTCCCAGACCAGCCGCCCGCGGAACTCTTCCCAGAAAGCGCGCACGGGGTCGTTGACCTCCTTGTACTCGGCCAGGACTTCCTTGGTGGCCACCGGCTCTGAGAGCTGGTAGTAGTCACCCGGAGATGACGCGCCGGCGCGGTTGACCGCGTACCAGAAGACGTACTCCAGGACCTCGCGGCGCTGGAGGTAGTCGTCCTTGATGTACTTCTTCTCGGCTCCGGTGAAGCTCTTGGTAAAGGGCACAAAGAGCTGCCGGCGGTAGAACGACTCGGACTTGTCCTTCACGCGCGGGAACTCGTTCAGGCACTGGACCATGAAGCCGAAGAACTGGTAGGCGATCGGCATCCGGTACTTGCGGTTGATCTGGATGACGTCGTTGGTCACGATCGCCTTCAGATTGGCCGCCTTGTCGATGAAGGTGCCGACATCGTTCTCGTCGACGATGATCGCGTTGGCGCGCACCAGCGGTTCGAGCGCGAAGTCCTTGCCGAAGTCCGAGAGCGGAATCGAGGTGTGCGCGCCGCTGCCGACGAGATTGCGCATGAGCACGCAAAGCGTGCCCTTACCGTTGTTGCCCTGCTCGGAGTAGAACCAGGCGGTCTTACCCCAGCGCACGTGCGGCCGGATGATCGCGCCGATGATCTCCCAGATCAGGTCGGCAAGACCCTCGTCACCGGGCTGGTCGAAGAGCTCTTCGATCCAGGCGCCGACTTCCCAATCTCCGTCCTCAGGGTGCGTGATGACCTGCTGCGGGGCGTCGTCCACGTAGTCGACGTCGTTCTTGGTCAGCAGCACGATGGCGGGGTCGAAGGGGTGGACCTGCTTGGGCTCGAAGTGGAAGTCCTTGCCGAAGATCGTGAGGTCCAGCGGCTCGGTGCCGTAGAAGACGATGCCGTTGCGCGCGGCGATGAAGTCGCGGTTCGTGCTCTGGTGCCGACGCGGGCTGTCCTCGCGCAAAACGGCCAGGACCTCGGCGAACTCCTTGAGGGTCAGCTGGGTGTTGTACATGCGCGCCGTGGTGCGGATGTCGTCCTCGCTGGTGGTGTACGTCCCACGCGCGCGGCCCGCGGCCTGGTACATCGCCAGCAGGTCGTACTCACGGTCGGTGTCCTTGGCGTTGGGCGCGATCCGGATGACGTGGTGCAGACGCAGGAGGATCTGCGCGACCTGCCAGTACGTCAGATATCTCGGCAGGGGGTACTTCTCGGCGGCCACGGCCGCCTTGAAATTCTCGGCCTTGACGACCCCGCCCACAATCGCCAGCAGCTCCTTCTCCAGCACACGAGGCGTCGGAGGATCGGTCGGGTCGATCTGGTCGAGGTAGGCGGCGGTGACGTAGGTGACGATCTCGTTCTGCGGAGCCATGTCGTCGCGGCTAGAGAAGTACCCCATGACGCTGGCCAGGACGTCGGCGACGGGGTTGGTGCGCGGTCCGGCGTTGGAACCGGCGGCAGGTACGGACATGAGGGCATCAGGAGGCGTCATGTTGCTGCTTTCTCGATCATGATCGAGTTCCTGCCGGCGATGAGTGGGAAGCCGATTGGACTCGTAATCGAACGAAACGTGATCTTGACCCTACGTCATCCGAGTGCCCTTTTTCAACGATTGAGCCACCATCCAACAAGAGAGTCGACTGATGTCACGAATGGTGGCTAATGGAGGCCCAAAGGGACACCGACAGGGACTGGAGAGAGCGCGCGACCGCCACGGCCACGCCACACGCGTCGCGAGCCTGGGCGGGACATGAGAACCAGCGACTCGTCGGGCACATGCCCCACGGAGTCGCTGGCTTCTCGTACTCGACCACGCACCCGCGGGCGGCGTGAGCCGCCCGGCCCGCGGTCGAGGTTCGGAGGAGTTCTTCTGACCGGTCGAGCCAGCTGCCACCAGAGCATCGACCGGACGCTCTCCAGGAGGATCCCGAGCGCCGCACGCCCGCATACCCTCTAGGGGTAAACGAGCGTGTACCACTTGACGTGGTACACCTGTTCCCCCAGGTCAGAGCGAGAATTCCGGGAGTTCAAGAGCAAGGTGTACCACGTGGCACTTTCTACGTGGTACAGGTGTTTGCCCAGGTCAGGCGGTGTTTATATACCCCCCGTACCACTTGTACCAGGAAATAGAGACTAGATACACGCGCAGGGGGATAAGAGAGCAGACTGGCGAGCTGGGGCTGGAGCCGCCTGGACCGCTCCCGAACGCGTCCCCTATGTAAACGGTCAAAAAAGCGTGGTACTCGTGGTACATCGACGGGAAATGCTGGGCGACCAGGTAAAACGTCGTACCACGTCGGCGCTCCTATGTGGTACACCCGATGCGGGAAAGAGCCTTACGGTCCAGGTGTTTTCCCAGGTCAGACGCTGTTTTCGGGTGTGTACCACGTCTCGTGGTACAGCTGGCAGCTCGATGCGCCCAGCCCCCTGGCGACCAAGTCGAGGCGGACTTCCACGCCGAGCTGCCGTGCGGCTCCCAGGCGGCGCGGCCGAGCCTCAGCGGCACTGGACATCCTCGGCGTCCTGAGGCTCACAAAAGGCTCCTTACGCGTCCTCCAAGCGCGAGTCAGAACTCTGTCCGAGCCGTTCATCCATGAGGCCCCACTGGAAGCGAGGGAGCATTTGACTGGCATTCGCTGCTCATTGCGAGTGATACACGACAGCTGCTATCGTTGACGCCAGGTGATCAATGTTGCACTGGAACGTGGAAACAGAGAGGCCGGAGAGCATCCCCGTGGGAAGGGAGCTCTCCGGCCTCTTTGCATGGTGCTGATGAGTGCGAGGCGTGGATGGCGCGAATCTCCCAGGGCTGACCAGCCTTCAGCCTCGCTGGTATCCCGCATTGGAGGACTCGGGACTGCGGCTACGGGATCGCTCGTCTGCTTCGACGACGTAGAGGATCTCGTAGGAAATCGTGGTGTTGAGGTTGAGCCGGTTCTTGCTCTGGCTCTTCTCCATCGTGATCTTGCGGAAGCCGCGAACGGCCTCAGCGCGATCGAAGAACCGGCGCAGCCTAGAGTTCACGCGCTCACGGGCCTGTTCGGCCGTGACGCCCATGTCGGAGACGACGAAGACATGTGTGTGACCGTGCTCGAAGGTGGGCTTCTCACCAGTGTCGAGGTCCAGACGAATCTTCGCACGGCTGATGTCGAGCGCGTCGGGACGGACGAGCTTTCCTCGTGAGTCGTACGTACAGGTGTTGACGATAGCCATGACGAGATCCTCTCCTCTCCTGATGAGTATGACTGAATAGATACTTTCAGTCACACCCCCGGTGACCGGATCACCCCGGTCACCACGAGCATGCCCTCCGCACGAAGGACCGGCGGCTGAAAGGCCGCCAGGTCCCGCACGGAGGGCACCATCGTGTTTCAGAAGAGGCTGAGTCACCCCGCTCACTGCATCGCGGACTCGCCTCCCGCGCCCCGGACTGCGCCAGTCGCAGTCCCGCCGGCGACCCGCCGGTAGAGCCCCAAGGCACAACCAGCGAAGGCCAGGTACAGGAACACCGCGGAGACGGGGTTCGCCAGAGCGCCGAGCGCCTGTGCCGGGACAAGGGCGGCAGCGAGGTTGAAGCCCAGGTGCAGGAGCACGCAGGGCCACAGCACGCGCGTGCGTTCGTAGACCAGGGCCAGGAGCACCGCCAGTGGCAGGGTCGAGGCGAACTGCACGGCGTTGCCGTGCAGCAGGCCGAACACCACGGCGGTGACCAGCGTGGAGGCGAGGATGCCCACCCGCTTGCGCAGCAACGGGTAGATCAGCCCTCGGAACAGGGCCTCCTCCCCCGCGGGAGCCGCGACCAGGGTGAGCAGAAGAGTTGCCACAGCCCCGGCCGCGTGCCTCGTCTGGTTCGACGCGTCGAAGCCGGCGGACCCGGCCGTGACGTAGATCCACAAGGCCAGCGACTGGCCGGCGAGGAAGGCCAGGACCGCGCAGCCGAGGACGGGCCACCCGAAGCGTGGGATCTCCGGCCTCGGCCGCGGGGCCGCCGCATGCGCGAGCCACCGGGGCCGCTGGATCCTCACCGAACCCACCAGGACGACAACAAGCATGCCCAGGACGGCGGTCGCAACGATCGGCTCTCCGATGAGGAGGACTGCGACGGTGCCGAGGACGAGGTAGACCGCGACGGCGACGAACGGCACGAGGACGCACCACCCGATGCCGATCAGACGCGAGGTGATCGGTGAAGTCGTCAAGGTCTCCTCCTCTACGGGGCTCAAGCAGCCGTGGTGATCTGTTCGTTGATGACGGCCTGCACGCGGGTGTCGCCGCGGAAGGTGTTCAGCTGCAGCGTCGCCGTGAAGCGCAGCGTCCCGAGCTCGGTGCGGCTGGCGCGCTGCACGAAGCCCCGGAGCACGTCGAACTTCTCCTCGGCGACGTTCCACCACAGGCAGGACAGGCCGGACCGGGTGACCAGACGCAGGTGCTGCGATTCGGATCCGATCCGGTCCACGCGCAGCCCCAGGGGCTCGATCGCGATCTCGACGACAGGAGCGGTGAAGCCGTGCCCGAAGGGCTTGAGCCCCTCGGTCCGGCGCACCAGCTCGAACAGCGGCTGCAGATCCTCGAGGCCGGCGTCGCAGTCGGCGTCCGGGCCGAGTACCAGATCACCGCTCGGTCCGTCGGTGCTGACGGCGAGCAGGGCGACCTGGGTGGCCTCCTGCAGCACGGCGACGAGGTCACCGAGCTTCTCGGCCTTCGCGATGCGGACGCCGCAGGCCTGCTGGTGCCCGATGGCGCTGAGACCGTCGTGCGGCTCCAGGCTGGTGATGATGTCGAACCACCCCGGCGCGCGACCGGAGCCGCTGACGAAATCGTCGGGGCCGGCGGGCCGGTTGACGACGACGACCGGGTGGCCGTTGAGCTCCATCATCCGGTTGGCCAACAGCCCGTACATGCCCGGGTAGGCGTCCGAGAAGTACACCCACGGGGCCAACGGCTGGTCCCCGGTGGTGAGTTCTTCCATGTGCTCGATGACCAGCTGCTTGCGCAGATCGTTGCTCTCGATCACCTGGTGGGCGACCTTGAGCTTGACGTCAGCACCGGCGGCCGTGAACACCGCGAAGCACGGCTCAAGCGAGGCCCCCGTGCGGCGCGGGCTGTTCATCGCCGGGGCGAGGTAGAAGCCGAAGAAGCCCTCGTCGAGGTCGTCGACGTCTCGGATCTTGCCGATCTGCGCGAAGGCCTTGAGCACGATCGCGAAGCCCTCGAAGGCCCGGAGGAAGACCGGATGATGTGGCTCGGTGCGCAGCAGCTGCATCAGGATCGACTGCTCGACGTCGATGGCATCCGGGTCAGCGTCGAACCCACCCCAGGGATTGGGGATCGTCTTCGGCGCGACGACGCGCAGCAGACGGGCGATCGAGATCGCATCACGCACCAGCTGACGGTTCTCGTACAGCACGGGCATGACGTCGGAGACGGTGCCCAGGCCGGCGAACAGGCGCAGCAGGTGGATCTCCCAGAGCTTCTCGGGCCGGTGCACGCGGGTGTAGGCCTCGATCACCTGGTAGAGCACGTGGGCACCGCAGATCCCGGTGTGGGCGTAGGTCTCGTCGATCCGGCACGGGTCGACGGTGATGTCCGCGGTCGAGCCCGGCGCGAGCTCCTCGTGGTGATCGGTCACCAGCGTCGTCCAGCCCAGGGCACGCGCGGCGGCGATACCGCGGTGGGAGTTCACTCCCCCGTCGCAGGTGAGCAGGACCCGGGTGTCGGGCCACTTCGCGTGGATCTCGGCGATGTCCTCGGGCGCGAGCTCGTGACCGCGGCGGTAGTCGGGCAGGTGCAGCTCGACGTCGAAGCCGAGCTCGGACAGGCCGGCGTAGCCGAGGACGCCGGAGGAGATGCCGTCCATGTCGAAGTCGGGGGCGATGGTGATCTTCTTACCCGTGGTCCGGGCGTCATGAAGGGCCTCGACCATCTCGGCCAGGCCCAGGAGCTCGTCGTGCTCGGTGGACTCGATCTCCTTCAAGTACTGATCCGACCACCCCCTGCGCTGGCACAGCAGCTCGAAGAGGTCGGTGTCCTCGTCGGTGAGCGCATGGTCGTCGACGGTATGGAGCGTGGACATGGTGGGACCTCTCATCAAGGTTGTTGGTCGGTGGAGAACGGGGTACGTGACACCCCTCGCATTGCTGTGATTTTAGCAGTTGCATTCACCTTTTCTGCCAATTCAGCAGTGCCTTCGAGTCCCATTTGGGCTCCGAATGGCACTCTTATCTCGAATGGTTGCGACAGACTTTCCAAGGTCCTTGCGCATCAGCTACTCTCGCCGGTATGGCCATTCGAAGCATTGTCGAGTCAGATCTCAGTGGTAAGCCGGATGCGGCTACGGCGACCTTCGGCCTGGGTGACACCTGGTACGAAGTCGACCTCACAGCTGAGGAACAGAAGAAGCTTGAGGAGGCGCTGAAGCCATACCTGAAGGTCGGCCGGAAAGCCGGGAAGGCGGCGCCAGTCAAGAAGCGAGTCGTACCCGAGACGACTGCCGAGGAGCGCGACAAGATCCGTGAGTGGGCCAAGAAGGAGGGCTACGAGTTCGCGGAGCGGGGGCGCATCCCGAAGAAGGTCATGAAGGCCTACGACGAGGCGCACGGCATCGATCGGAGCAAGTAGCGCTGAGCCTGGTGTTCGCCTCCCGGCCGACTTTTCCCATTCGTCCCTGAAGGGCCCTGCAGTGTGCTGCAGGGCCCTTCGTGCGTCTCAGAACGGCGGCAGCGACGGATGGATCACGCTGGTCGTCTCGATCCCCGCAGCTCGCGCGCGAGACCTGCAGTGGATGGTGCCGTGCGAGAAGTGCCCCGGCGTATGTGGCATGAGCTGCGCCTGGTCTCGCTGCGGGCATGCGGGCTTCCGGCAGAGATCGAGGAAGGCCGTGCACAGCACCTGAGCCCCGGCACCGCGGAAGACCTGGGCGGCGTCGACCATCTCCTGGTTGCGCTGGAAGCCGGCCCGCTTCCCATGAGCCGACCAGGCGGCGGGGAAAGTGCGGATCCCGAAGCCGGCGGCCCGCCACAGGCGCTCGGCCATGGCGTCGGCACCCTCGGCGCAATGCCCCGAGATGAGTACCGGCCGGGTGACGTTCTTGGGACCCCAGTCGCGCCAGGCGTCGTTGAACGTCTCACGCATGCTCTTCTCGTCGTTCCAGCTGCGGGAACCGGTGACGAGGACAACGTGCGAGAACGATTCTGGAATCATTTCAGCAATCATTCGAGTCTCCTCTCCTGGTGACTCGGCGGTCTCCACAGCTGGAGTCGAGAGCTGTGGCCACGATGTCTGGACAGGCGGCGGCCTGCATGTCGCTGGCTCATACCGGCCGGCTGGTACCGGGTTCGATGACGGCCAGGTCCTTCTCCCGGTGGAGCTCGACGGCGGATCTGATCGTCATCACACATCGGCATGAGGTGGACGGTGTACATCCGGTCATCGCTGCGGGAGACGTGCACAGTGACGACCGTGCCGTTCTCGCCGTTGGTGAAGTCGACGTTGCCGATGCCCCCGGCTTCGCCGGAGCGCATCACCTCGGCGACGGCTTCGCTGTTCGGTTGCCACAACTTCGGCTCGCGGCGGGCTCCGGTGTCGTAGGGCGAGATTTCGGGCTGGGACTGCGTCCTGGTGGCGCCTCTTCGTGAACTCGGGTGCGGGTGGCGACCATCGAGTGCGGACCCCGGTGGGTCCGTGTGATCTCGATGTTCGACCCAGCCCCGTGCCAGCTTTGCTGGCTGACGACCCGGAAGATCTCGATGGCGTGATCTGCTCCCGGATGGATCGCGTGGCGAGCCGTCGCACGGGTCGTCACTTCTCGCCTGAGCCAGGCGCGCAGCGCCAGGCGATCCACCACTGCTGCACCCTTTGCTGCTGTCCACATCTGTGGACAACTGCAGCGGGGCAGTGGTGGGGCTTCCTCTCTCAAGCGCAGCGCTGGGCATAGCCGGAGGGAGCGCCAGCGACCGACGGACCGGCGAGCGAAGCGAGCGGTGGAACCCGTCGGCTATGCCGACTAACACGTCCTCGGAGCGCAGCGGAGAGGCCGAGCGGAGCGAGGGTCCGCAGGACACGTGTTATCAGGTTCCCTTATGCCCTTTGCTTTCTTGCCGTCGTCCTCGCTGTTCCACGGCTGGAGCGTTAGCGGAAGCCTGGAACATCAGGGGAAACGGTCCGTACCCTCTTGACCCGTACCCCTCCCCCTTTTCCGCGCAGCGGGGGTACGGGTCTGGCTGTTTCGCCTGGTCATTGCACCTTCTGGCTGTACTGCTGTTTTGCCGTCCGTGATACGGCCGTACCCCCATGCTGATCCGTCCTCGTGAGGCACGAGCGAGGCGGGGGGTACGGGTCTGCTCCTGACGGGGCGCAGCCCCGGTTCATCGCCCTGCTGCCGTCGGCGGCACAGCCTTCGCCGCGCAGCGGATCCGTCCTCTCGCGACACCGTCGCTTCGGCTGTGGACAACGCTCTGCTCCACCGCTCGCTGCGGCGGCGCAGCCGGCCTCGCCCCGTCGCGTTGTGCTGGCTGCACCGACGTGGATTCACCTCGCTCCGGTCGTTGCTCCGGTGCTGCCGCGGCAGCGTGCCAGCACCTCATGCACCGCGTCCGAGGCGGGCGTTCGGCACTACCTTGTCGACGCACGCTCCGGCCCCGGGCTGTGTTCCCTTTCGCGCCTGCGCGGCAAGCCCGGGGTGGTCCTTCGTGGACGCATTAGAAGAAGAGAGGCCCGGCTGCTGCAGCCATCTGCCCATCGGGCACAGCGAGCCGCTCCAGCGTCATCGGGCCGTTGTCGTCTTCCTCCAGGGGCTGCTTCCGCAGCAAATGCCTCTGCTCTTTCTCTACCTCACGGGCCTTTGCTGCGGAAGCAAGTCCTTCCTCGCACGTTCGCTGCGTGCGGGGGTCTACTCCGCCTTCGCTCCTTCTCCCTCTGCTCTCCTCTGCGCGACCATGACGGCCCGATGACACCCCTCTGTACCGACCGTCGCAGCGGCGCTGTGCCAACACTGTGTTGACGGCTCGCCGACGGCTGTGCTGGCTCGCTCCGCCGGCCTTCCGTGGCTGCGCTGCCGCGCCTGCCGACGGGCTTCGGCGAGGGGCACAGACAGGCTTTTCGGCCCCATGAAACAGCGTCTCTCGCGCGTCTCCGAGGTGACTCATCGGGACACGCAGGGGACGCGACTGGGACACGCATAAGACGCCTACTGCTGCCGCTGGGTCTCTCAGGGTCCCGTGCACGTCCTCACGGTGTCTCGTGCACGCTCCAACAGTGGCGCCCCGGCGTCGCACACGGTGCCCTCCGAGGGCTCGTCCGTGCAGGGGTACCGGGTTGCGTCTCATAGGAGACACCACCTGGACGCCAAGGGGACCTCATTCGTACTCCAATGCGGCTCCTCGGGATCAGTGTTGTGACCGCGGGTGTCTCGCAGGCGTCCCGCGTGAGCACTTGCCGCGTCACAGGTGGGGCCCATAGGCGCACGATGCCGGCGACCTGCGCGCAGTCGCCCCTGGTGGAGGCACGGGGGTGTCTCACAAGTATCCCTGTCGGTACTCAATAGGGACTCCGAAAGCGCCTCTCTTGCGTATCGAATAGGACTTGCATAGGACTCAACAGGGGCACTAGAGTGAGCCCGCGTTGATTCGCATTCGAGAGGAAACGCGAAGGGCGGTGAGTCCATATGGCAGAGCCAGAGGCATCCGGCGAACGACCGGATGAAGCGCAGGTGCGAGTGGCGGGGCGAGGTGAGTGCAATGGCGAATCAGCCGGGTGAACCTCGCAAGGTCCGCTGGACCGTGCCCGCTGCCGACACCTCGGTGATCGAGTGGCTCGATCGGCAGGAGAACATCTCGCAGTCGCTGCGACTGCTCATTCGGGAGTCCATTCAGCGCGACGGATACATCGATGTCTTCTACAAGCCCGTCGATCAGCTGCCGCGTCGCGGCCGGCCGCCACTGGAGAGCACCGAGCAGCACGAGGACGACGAGGCCACAACCGATCGCCGTCCGGCCGCCAGGCCGGTTCAGCCGCAGTCCGCAGTCGCCGACGAGGCCGAGGTCGACACGGACGCCGTCGTCGAGAAGACAGCACCAGCGCCGTCAGCCCAGCCCGAGCCGGTTCCCGCACCGGTTGAGACGGCCGAGGAGCCCGCGGCAAACGCCCCCAGCGCACCGCCGGAACCGCCGAAGCAGGCATCCATCGACGAAATCATGGCGAGCACTCGGCGCTGAGTAACGCGGTGAATTTCATTTTCCAGGCAGACAACACAGACACCGAGGGGCCGAATTCATGAGCGCCAACAGCAACGACACCATCACTCTCACCGGCGGCATCGACGTCGGCAACGGCTATGTCAAGGGCGTCATCCAGAACACGAAGCAGGGGACATTCGACGAGATCGATCTGCCCAGCGCGGTCGTCTCGACTTCCCGCACCTCGCCGAAGGTGCCGCTCCCCGACGCGGATGCGGCCTCCGTGCTGGCCGGCGACTTCTACAACCAGATCGACTGCTCGCTCACCACTCCCCTGGTGGCGGCGTCGGACCGCCGGATCTTCGGCCGCGCAGCGCTGTCTGTGCGCGGCTCGAAGTTCACCGAGTTCGAGGTGCTGGGCAAGCACTCCAAGGCCGATCAGGAGCTGAGCAAGGTTCTGGTCCTGGGTGTCTTCGCCGCGAAGGCCCTGCGCGACTACGTCCGCGAGAACGGCGCGCTGCCCGATCATGAGCTGCGCGTGCAGGTGCGCGCCGGCCTGGCGTTGCCGATCTCTGAGTTCGTCGCGCGTCGCCATGCCTACGCCGCCGAGTTCATCGGTCTGCTGGGCAGCGCGGATCCGACGGTGCACCTGGTGACGATCAAGAACTTCAGCACTCCCGTCTCGGTACGTCTGCAGTTCGTCGACGTCCAGGTGATGGCCGAGGGTGCCTCCGCGCAGTTCGCCATCACCGACAAGGGCGAGCCGCTCGCACAGGCCCTGCTCGATGATCTGCGCGCCCGTGACGCGTCCATCGTGGAAGGTGTCTCTGCCTCCGATCTGGTGGCGGTGCAGAACACCATCGGCGTCGACGTCGGCGAGGGCACCGTGAACTTCCCGGTCTTCACCGACGGCCGGTTCAACCCCGAGGCGGCCGACACCCTCGACGAGGGCTACGGCACCGCGCTGATGAACGCCATGGAGCGCATGAGCGAGTCGGACGCCACGCTGCAGTTCTCCTCGCGCAAGCAGCTGGCCGACTTCCTCCACGCGGAGCCGTCGGTGCTGGTGAAGAACCGTCACCAGCGCGCCGCCGGCTTCGTCGAGGACGAGGCGAGCTACCTGGTCGATGAGATCGTCTCCTCCTTCGGCGACGTCCTCTCCCAGGCCGGTGCGACAACCGAGGTCGTCTACGTCTACGGCGGCGGCTCGGGCCCGATCAAGCATCTGCTGCACCCGGCGCTGCTGAAGGCCGCGGGCGATGTGCCCGTGCTCTACCTCGACTCGAGCTACTCGCGGCACCTGAACCGCGAGGGCCTGTACATCGCGGCGCGCCACGTCGAGCAGCAGGCCCTCGCCGCGAAGTCCGCGGGCAAGCGCAGTAAGGAGGTGGCCTGATGTGTGAGGCACTGGATGCGACCTCGAAGGCCGAGGTCGAAGAGATCAGCAGCCGCATCGAGTTGTCGGATGAAATCGTGCTCGAGTTCATCCGCGATGGGGCCTTGGTTCTGCTTCGCGAGCAGGCCCGGCGGAAGCTGCTCAAGTCGGATGAGGAGCTTCCGGGCTCCGCCGCAGTCCTCGCGGTCGGCTCGAAGAGCAGCCCCGAGCCGGGCGCATGAGCGGGTACCGCGAGATCGTGAAGTTGCTGGCGGCGAACACCGGCGCGAAGCGTATGAGCGAAGTCTTCGACAGCTTCGTCGAGATGGCGGCGCTGGCTCTGCGCAACGCCGTGGACGTCAGCGGGAGCGAGGCCTGGGGAGTGCGCGAAGGGCAGTACCTCCAGATCGCCGGCCGCTACAGCAGAACAGAGCTGGACCGCTTCGCGCACGCCCTGGCGCTGGTGACCGTGGAGATGGAGCGCGAGCCCTGCGACGTACTCGGCCGCCTCTACATGGAGTTGGAGCTCGGCAACGAGCGGCTCGGCCAGTACTACACGCCCTACGACATCGCCCAGCTGATGGCCGAGATGCAGATCGACTCGGTGGTCGAGCACGTGCGGAGGGACGGCTTCGCCAATGTGTATGAACCCAGCTGCGGCGCGGGCGCGTTCATAGTTGCTCTGTCGCAGGCGATGCTCGAGCACGGCCTGAACCCACAGACGCAGCTGCACGTGACGGCAGAGGACATAGCACCGCAGGCCATGCACATGATCTACGTCCATCTGACGCTGCTGCACATTCCGGCGGTGGTGCGCCGTCGCGACGTCCTCACGCTGGAGACCTTCGAGTCGTGGCCCGCTCCCGCTCATGTCCTGGGCGGTTGGGGCCGGAAGCTCAGGCTGGCCCGGGCGGTCAATGGATCACGGCGGCTGATCATCACCACGCCTCAGGGGACTCCCGAAAAACCCGCTGATGCTCTGGAGGTGCAGCGATGACGATCACGCAAGAACACACCGATCTCTCTGACGTCGAGAGCGACGAAGCGCATGCACGTGCGTGTCAGCTGGCGGTGTCGGCGGCGAGGGGCCGGACGGCGGAGCAGACCACAGTGTCCGACGTGTCCACCGCTGCGGTGAAACTCCTCACCTGGTACATCCAGCACCGACCCGGTGAGACCGCAGCCATCCTCGGCGACATCTGCCTCAAGACCCGTGTGCGCCTGGGTGTGCATCCTTCCAAGACCGGCGAAGTGCTCGGCCGGTCCTTCCACCTGGACAGCGGTCTCGACGGCCGGACCATCGACACCCTGCTCGACATGGCCCTGCCCTCGGCAGCACAGGTATTCCGGAAACGGTAGGCAAGCCCGTACAACCGGTAGCTGCGGCGGCGGCACCGCGTCCTGTGCCTGCGCGGACGCCCCCTCTTGCCGCCGCCTGCGTGCCATAGCTCAGGGTGCGCCTGCTCGGGTTCCGGAGCAGGGAATCCGCGTGCAGTCTCCCTCGGCGCTGGCAGGCTGTGTCCGGCACCCGAACGTGGAGAGGCGACCGATGCCCGACAACGACCGTCGCCAGGAAGACATCAGCGTCCTGGACCAGGCGCTGGAGCTGTACTCCAGTGCTTCGGTCCTTACACTGCTGCGTGCGGCACTTGAGTCTCCAGGCTGCGCCCGCTTCCATGAGCACCTCCTGCTCATCTTCGCCCGCTCTCTGGCGGCCCCGGCCCGGGACGGGCGGGCCGCGACCGTACGGGACCTGCCCGTCCTCCTTCACACGGCCCTCCAAGCCGCCCGCAGGGGCATCACAACGCACCGCTTTCCGAACAGCCCCGCCGATGCCGTGCGCTTCACGCTCAAGGGTCGCCGGTACCTCGTCCATCCCGGCGACCTCGACCATCCGCTCCCCGTTCTGCGAAGTCTGCGAGACACAGCCGACGCCGTGGACAACCACCTGATCCAGGTCCGTGGCTTCGGCATCGACGATGTCCTCGAACTCGCCCTGCGCCACACCGACCACACCGTCGCGTGCCTCGCCGCGGCCTGGCCGCCGGCAGACGAAGCCGAACCGATGCGCGGGCAGATCACGTGTGAGGTAAGCGGGGCCGAGATCACGGCAGCTGCCGGACTCGGCATCGACCATCTGACTACAGCGGCCGCCGACGATCCGGAGCGGACGACGGCCGCGCTCGCCTACCTCACCCGGAACCTCAACGAACTTCCCCTCCTCTACGACCCCGGACTGCCTCTTCTCGGCCCCACCCTGCTCATCTCGGACGGCGAGCGGACAGTCCCCGTGCCTGCCTCCACCGCCTTGGAGGCCGTCACTGCGGCGGCCGCCGATCTGCTGGACGCCCACCCGGCGCCGCCCGAGGCCCTGATGCAGCTGCGGCGCCGCGCGGCCACTCGCGTGGCAGGCCTGCTCGGTCTGGATCACGCGCCGGCCGAGCCGGAGGAGGTGTGCCGGATCAGCTCGTTGTCCCACCGTCTGGAGATCGCGATCGTTGCCACCCTCGGCGATGACCTGGCGGTCCTGGTGGAGAAGGCACGCACCGAGCTGTCGAGTGCACCAGCTGGTACGGGGAGGCTCGTCATCTACGCCGGCCCGAGGTTCCTGGGTCGCGAGGTGATCACCGACACCCTCTACGTCCACGTCGAGGAGCTCACCGAGATCTTCTCCGCGGCCGGCGGCGACCTGACGAAGGTGGCGCTGTGGGTGCTGGAGCTCACCGAGCACCCCGGTTGCGACGCCGTGGCGTACTACGACGTCCTCGACGCATGGACGGCCTGGTCCATGAAGGCAGCGCTTCTGCCGCCCGGCCCCGCCGGCGAGGGCGGCGTGGTGGTGGAGCCGTGTGGGTGGGACGTCTCCTGGGAGCGAGCGGCACTGTGGGCGCGCACGGACGATCTGCTGGCCGCGACCGGACTGCCGCCCGCGATCGACTGGGCCGACTGCCGCCTTGCCGCCGCATCCGAGGGCGATGGCCAGTGGGCCGACCTGCGTCAGAGGCTCAACGAAGGCATCGTGAAGGCCTGCATCAGCACGCACCCGCCGCTCGTCATCGTCGCCACGCTCGACTGCGACGAGCGGGCCCTGCTGGACGAGGCCTCCTTGGCCGGACTCGCCGACGGTATCCGGGGCACCCTCGCCGCAGACGCCAGCCTCACCCAGCACTCCACCCTGCCCGACCGCCGGCCGGTCCTTCTGCATCTGACCGAGACCCTCCAGCCCCACCGTCCGGCCGCCGACCTGGCGCCGGAGGTTCCGGACGATGCTCTGGCACTACAGATCGGCCTGGACGAGGAAGCAGCTCGCATCGACCTCGTCCTCGACCCGCTATTCCTGGCCCGCTTTACGGAGGACGGCCACCGTGTCCTCGGCCTCGTCCTCAACCACACCATCGGCCGCCTCCGCACCGCCCACGGCGCCAAGAACGGGCTCAATCAGGCGGACTTCAGCAACGCGTGGGACGCGGCGGTCCCCATCCTCACCTGGTACGCCGGCGACCCCTACGCACCGCCGCCCGCCCCGCACCACTACCTGCCGAGCAGCACGCCTCATGTGCGTGTCCGCGCGCTGCGCGTCGCCGCCGACGCGGTGCGCGCCGCAGGCCTGCCGGCCGGCACGTTCACCGGCCGCGAGGCTGTGGGCCGCGAAGGACACGCCAGCCAGCTCCTGACCGCCCTGGAAGACGGTCTCACCGGTCAGCTCCGCGCCCACCGTCCCGACCTGGTGCCCGCACTGGTCCGCCACCTCAACGCAGCGCTCGCCACCCGCACTGAGGGCCGTCGGGAATCCCTGACCGGTCTGGTTCACGCCGGAGGAAAGCCCTGGCAGGAAGAGGCAGAGCGGCGGGAGTCCGACGGCGCCGCCATCACCACCGCCCTGCAACTGCTGATCCAGCAGGCCCTGATCACCCCGCCCGCCGGCGACAAACCCACCGACCTCATCGCCCTGGCCGAACTGACCGCGCTGGCCGAACTCCTCCTGCGCACCGCGCTGGTCGCCATCCCCGCCAGCCGCGGCCTGCACCCGGCCACCCTCACCGTCCATCCCAGCGGCGTCTTCACCCTCGACGGCGCCACCACAACGTCAGGCGCTGACAGCCCAGAACATCTGGGACTCGACATCGCGGCCTACCGCAACGCCCAGGAACAGGCCTGGTTCGCCCGTGCCCGCCAGAGCCATCCCCAACCCCTTGCCCCCGAGGAACTGTTCACCGCCCGCCGCGGCGGGCGCACTCCGATCGCCTTCACCCGCCTGAACCCACCACCGGGCAGCACCCTGACTCAGGCCGACCGCGACCTCACCGCCTGCTGGGGCTGCGGCCTCGACGGGCTCGCCGCCGTACTCGCCACCGCAGCCGACTGGCCCACCCGCCCGGACGGAACCGCCTTCACCAGCCGCCAGGACCTCGCCCGCGAGGCCGCAGCCTGGTCCCAGCTGCCCGAAACCCAGACCCGGGCCGCCGTCGACCAGCTGGTCCTCGACCCGGCCAACGCGGCCGGCTCCCTCGACCACGCCTATGCAGAGGTCGAGCGCCGCATCCGCCCCACCACCCACCCACTGATCGCCCACGACGACGGCATCATCATCGCGCCCTGGCTCGTACATACCTCCCAGCAGCTGTACGCCGCCGGTCTCGCTGACGGACGCCTGCCGCGCCCAGACGCTCCCGCGAAGGTGACCGGCCTTCTAGAGCGCCATCGCCAGCAGCAGAACAACCAGCTCGAGACCGACCTCGCCCAGGCCGCAGCCCGCGCGGGCCTGCCCCACCTCTCCCGCCTCGACCGCGGGCCGGCGGCCGCCGCCGACATACCCGGCCTCCCCGGTGAGGTTGACCTCCTCGTCGCCGACCCCCGGGGCCGGCTGTGGGTCATCGAGGCGAAGAACCCCCAACGCGCCGTCGGCATCCACAAGGTCGCCCAGAACCTCGGGCGGTTCACCGGCTACCGAAAAAAGCTGCTGGCCAAGGCCGAAGTGATTCGCGCCCATGCCGCGGCAGCAGCACGGGCGTGCGGCGTCCAGACAGCGCGGGACTGGACGGTCACACCCCTCTTCGTCACCCGGAACATCGATCCCGCCGCCTTCACCACCGATCCTCAGATCGCCTTCACCACCATCGACCACCTCGCCGCCCTGCTGGCCGACGGCACAGAACCCAAGGCCGGATGGAACCAATCACCCGCCCGTCCCTGACCCGGCACCGCGCACCGTCCCCTTCCGTCCGCATACCCATCCCCGCCGGACACCCCCCATTCCGGCAGGACTCCTTCGCCGCCGCACTGGGGGCTCCGGACGGGCGGGCCGCCGCCGGACGCCCGCCAGCACGGCCCGGCGCGCGAAGGGCACGCACCAGTGCGAGCGTGGAGGAAGGAGCGATACCCCAGGCTTTGCGCTGGGTGCACAGGATGGAGCACGGTCATGGCTCGGGCGATATGAGACGGCATCCAGAAAGGCCCCTCCGAAGCATGCTCACGCGTTGACCAGCCGCTCCCGCGTCACCGGCACGAGCAAGGCGGAACTGCAGAAACTGAGCAAGACCGGGTTGTACGAGTGGGCCGAGCAGAGGGTCCCGAGGCGGTCCAAGATGAGTCGCGAGCAGCTCATCAGCTCACTTCCCGGTCCCCGACACCGACGCAGCAAGAGCCCTGCCTGAACGGCCGCGAGGGCTCGCCCCAGGGCACCACTGGCGTCGCGGGGGGACCGTGCGGAAAGGACGAGTCAGTCGGTGTCTTCCGGGACCGCATCCCCCGGCTGACGCGTCTGGGAGGCATAGCGGGGCTGGGCGCACTACCGTCGTACGCGCCTTGCCTTGACAGGACGGTGGGGCTTCGGGCGGCCCTCACCGCGCGCCCTGGTCAAGGGCCGCCCTCCACCGCCCTCGACGGGACGTCGCCGACAGTCCCGTCGTCCAATCAGTGCATCTATGGATGTGGTCACCGATGCCGGGCTCCGTCTCACCTTCCGGTGCGGCACGCCAAAGGGCCTCAGCTTCCTGAGGCAGTCGGCGCGATCCGGATCTTCTCGGACGAGGGCGTCTCAGGAACCACCGCAGGCACTGACCGCCCCGGGCTGCGCGAGCTGGTGGCGGAGTTGCAGGCCGGCGACGAAGTCGTCGTGTGGCGGTACGACAGGCTCGGACGGACCCTCGAGGCGATACGGGCCGTCGTTGAGCTGATCATCGCGAAAGGTGCGACGCTGCGCAGTCTCACGGAGTCCCCCGCCAAGGGGCTGTTCTCGCTGAAGTTCATGATGGCCGCTGCCGAGTACGAGCACGCCTGGAAGCTGGAAAAGTAGGAGCACCGCCGGCCGCCGGCGAGAAAAGAAGATCCCCGCGGAGACGTGCGCTCCACGGGGATC
The DNA here is from genome assembly GCF_002910825.1 of Streptomyces sp. SM1. Classification (GTDB taxonomy): domain Bacteria; phylum Actinomycetota; class Actinomycetes; order Streptomycetales; family Streptomycetaceae; genus Streptomyces; species Streptomyces okerensis. The sequence goes on from NZ_NEUB01000918.1 coordinate 35,649, forward strand.
TTCGGCGTTCAGAGTGGGTGTCAGGCACACCGTTCGATGCGCGTGGCCCCCGAGTCGTCCTGAAGCCCGGTGGCCAGGTCGTACCAGAAGCCACTACCCAGTCGGACCAAGGTCTTTTCCTCCCGACCTCCCCAGCCGGGGATTGCGGGGACGTTGCGTCGGTCGAGGACGGTGGTCGTGCAGATGGACTCTCCGGCGTTCTCGTCGAGGCTGCTCTTGACGACGACCTTGTCGCCGGCCTGAAGGTTCGCAAGATCATTCGTGCTGATGGTGCTGGTGCTCATGGCGCCGTGCTTCTTTCGGATCGAATCTGGACTGCGGTTTCAGTTCTGGGTCGCGCTCATGAGCGCCTTCTTCGCGCGGCGCTTCTCGGCAAGAGCCCGAAGGGTACGCAGGAGGATCCACCAGCACACGCCGCTGAAGGCGATGCTGACGATGATCGGCGTGTACTGGCCGGTCATGACGCAGAAGACCGCAGCCGGCGCGAGGACGATCACATTCGTCGCAATCATGAGGGTGAGGAGCACCCGGCCGATCGTCTTGACAGCGCGGTCGCGCCACGTCGAACCCGCGGTGCTGGTGGTGGCGTTCATGCGCTGGGTCCTTCCTCGATGATGTAGATCTTCTCGGCGACGTAGGCGTCGTCCTGCTCCTCGGCTGCGCTCTCGACTTCATGGGAGATCTGGCCGATCACGGGGATCAGCGTCAGCCGGTCGATCGGGGAGGCCGTGCGGACGGTGATCACGGCGGTGGTGAGTCCGGCCACAGACGGGAACGTCACGCCGTCGAGCTCCGCGTGTGCGCCACGGATGCTGTAGCTCGCCGAAATGGGCACCGTGTGCCGCGGCAGCTCCGGCATCTGCTCTGCGCGTGCGTGCAACGCAGCACTCACTGCGCCATGAACATCAGCGAACTCGCTGGCGTGCAGGACCACCGGCGCAGCGTGCTCGTAGCCCGCCGCCACCTCGAAGGCGACCTTGGCGGCCTGGACGGCGCGCGTCGGACAGTGCGGTCCCGGGTAGACCTCGTCTCGCCCCGTCATCTCGGAGCACCCGTGGCAGTGCGCGGGCCCCAGATCCGGAACGCAGTCGCAGCGCATGTGCTCCGTCTGTCGGCGATCAGTGGGTTCGAGGGGCTGGCTCATGGCTGTACTCCTGGCGCTGGACGTGATCTTTCGAAGACCAGACCGAATCAGCTCCGCTGATCAGACAAAGAGAGACCCCCGCCCAGCGAGCGTGATGCTCAGCAGGCGGGGGTTCTGCGGAGTTCAAGGAACCGGCGGACAGCCGGCCGTTCGGGTCGGCCTGCACCGGGAGGCGGGGGCGTTACGGCGCCGTCCTTGCGGCTCGGTGCGCCCCGGCGTAGTGCACCGAGCCCGTCCTGCTCGAGCAGGCCAACGGCCCCGCCCCCGCTGGTCGGCGCAGGCCGTGGGGGCGAGGTTCAGCGCATGCCCATGCTGGCCTCGATCGCGTCGCCCTCCTCCTGCTGGTCCTGCCAGCAGGGCTCGCATGGGTCGCTCTCGGAGCACTCCGGGCGGGGCTGGCCGTTGGGGCACAACTCACCGGCGGCCCCGGCGGGCTGGGCGGGGGTTCCGCCGGTGCCGCACACGCACGTGTGGGCGCAGCGCTCACAGTCCTCGCAGACCTGGTGCGGGCAGCAGCCGCAGGGCAGGAACCGGTTCGGCGGCAGGGTGCAGCGGTGCGTGGCCTCTGCGGCGGCCGCGGCCTCGGCCTCCTCGCGCTCCTCGCGCTTGCTGAGGAGTGCCTTCACGCAGGCCTGGCACGACACGTCGGTGCCGGGGGCCTCGAGGCTGCTCTCCGTGTCCTGCGGGAAGTACGTGCCGCACGCGCCGGTGTCGCCGATGCCGCCGTCCATCTGCCTGGTGGCGTGTACGGCGTACCCGCGGTTCGCCTTCTTCCCAGGGCTTGATCAAGTTCCGTGAGTGTCTGGGTTGTTGGTGATGCCCAGGATGGCGAGTGCTCGTTCGGGTTCGTGGCGGATGGCGCGGGTGGTCTTGGCGATGTTGTCGGCTCCGAGGATCTTCAGGGTGCCGATGGCGAGGTTGCGGATGGTGGCCATGGCGCGGGGTGCGGTGCCGGTGTGAATGGTCGAGGCGTCCTCGGCGAACGTGACATCTCGGATGTAGTGGGAGGAGTTTTCGATTCCCCAGTGCCCCCGGATGGCGGTGGCGAGGTCGATGGGGCGGGTTTGATGGGCGGCGAGGCTGGTGACCGCGTAGACGTTCTCGCGGGTTTCGGGCCGGCCGGTGGGCTTGCGGCGGCGGTGGACCCGGATGGCGAGGTGGGCGTGGGGGAAAGCGATGCCGCCGAGGTTGTCGGCGATAGTGCAGGTTTTGATCGAGCGGGACTCGCGGCGGCCGTGGGCGGTGGCGGAGGCGGTGTGCTGGACCTTGATCGAGGTCCAGGGCAGGGCGGCGAGCTGGGCGTAGGCGGTGGGCTGGTTGGCCTTGA
>NZ_NEUB01000919.1 GCF_002910825.1 Streptomyces sp. SM1
ACTTCGAGGAGCTGCTTGTAGCCGAGCGCGATGTCCTCGGCGGACAGGTGCGGGTCGGAGCATCGCAGCAGGTACTTGCCGTCGAGGTTCTCCTCGGCCTTGATCTTCGCGGTGTCGATGCGGAGCTTGCCGGCCGGTGTGGTGCGGAGGTAGCGGTTGAGTCCGGGCTTGCCGGCGATCTTGCCGCGGAGTTCGCCGCGCTTGAACTCGCTGAGCTTGTCGGTGTCTTCGATCAGGGAGGTGAGCTGGGCGACGAGCTGTTCGCGTATGTGCTGGTCACGGGTGGCGGCTTCGGGGTTGTGGCAGATCACGAACCGTTCGGTCTCCGAGATCCGCACCTCCTTGACCCGCATGTTGTGGGCGATCTCGCCGTAGCGGCCCTGGCGGGACAGGGCGGCCTTTACTTCCGGGCTGCCGGAGCGGAGTTTCTCGCCGACGATGTAGGCGTTGTCGCCCTGGCGGAGGTAGCGGCGGTTGCGTTCGCTGGAGAATCCCCGGTCGGTGACCCACACGATCTTGCTCAGCGTCCAGTCCCGCATGTCGTCCTTGACCTGCCGGATCAGCTTGCTGTCGCCGGTGTTGCCGGGCCAGGACCAGACACGGACCGGGATCCCGTCCCGCGTGACGGCCATCCCGATCACGATCTGCGGAAGGTCGTCGCGGGAGTCCTTCGACTTCCCGGACGTGCGGAACCCGGCCTGATCAGGGGCGTCGCCACTGTCGTCCGCGTCGGCGGGAGTGTCGTCTGCGGCGGGCAGGAGGCGGCCCTTGTCGTCGCGGGCGACGAGCTCGTCGGCCTCCTCCAGTTCGAAGTAGGTGCTGGTGGTGTCGAAGAACAGCAGGTCGACCTCGAGGTTGAGAAGGTTCGCGACCTCGTCGAACACCCGCTTCTCCAGGTCGTCCTGGACTTCGTGGAGCCAGTCCATCGCCCGGTAGCAGGCGTCGTCGTCGCAGGCCGGCAGGCCGTCGACATGCACGTCGTTGGTGACCCAGTCCGCGGCGGCCAGCTTCGACGACGGGGCCAGGGCCCGGTTCGCGACCATGGAGAACAGCACCCGCTCGGTCACCGACATGTCCCGGCGTCTGCCCCGCTTGGGCTGCCCGACCTGCCCGACCTGCCCGACGATCTTGTCGATCTTCAGTCGCCGCCACAGATGATCGAGGACGTAGGTGCCGCCGAACGGGACCGAGGAGACGAACTCCAGGTCACCCGCCGCGGTCGACGCCAGTGCTTCGCCCGGTTCCAGCAGCCGTGATAGAGAGGCGACCAGGCGTTTCACCGCGTCCCGGTCGAGGTCGTCCGCACGGCCGAACGTGAACAGGACCTTCGGGACCGCCCGGCCCTTCACCGGATCCCACTCATTGTGGGCCAGGTGCAGGTACCGGACCGTGCCGGACTTGTTCTCCCGCTTCGTCGTCTTCACATACACGACTCCAGACCCTACGGAGCAACTCCAGGTCAGCGCAGGTGAATCCGCAAAATCGCGTCTCTAGGCGAATCTGGCCGCGTCACCAGCCTCCAACCCGCTGACCTGCACCTTCAGCCTGGCAGGTACTCCAGAACCCCTGAATTGCGCGGAACGCAGG
>NZ_NEUB01000920.1 GCF_002910825.1 Streptomyces sp. SM1
TGGGCGGAGCGGCTCCGGGAGTTCCGGAGCCGCTCCGGCGTTGTCGGGCCCGCTCAGCGGAACACCCCCGGCGAGGAGGCGCCGCGCACCTCCCGCAGGGCGGGGTGACGCCGGCGCAGGCCGTCCTCCAGCCGCCGGTGCAACGTGAACCAGGAGGCGGGGCAGCCGTGGCAGGCGCCGCCGAGACGGACGGTCACGACACCGTCCACCGCATCGACGAGGTCGATCGTGCCGCCGTGCGACCGGGCGAAGTCGCCCACCTCTCCGGCGAGCACCTCCTGTGCCGCGGCGTACAGCAGTGCGTCCTCGCCGGAGCCGCCGGGGTCCGGGGCGGCGATCCAGGCGGCCGGTTCCTCCAGCGCGGCGTGCAGCGCGCTGCGGACCCTGGCGCCCTCGGCCGCCCAGGTGCGGCCCGGGGCGAGGTGGGTGACGACGGCCGTGGGTTCCACGGTGATCCGGGTGAGGGTGCCGTCGGCCAGCAGTGCGGCCAGCGGCGCGGGCACGTCCGCCGGCGCACCGGTGCCGGTGAGGGTTCCCGCAGGGATGATCCAGCGCAGCCGGCCGGGCCGGCCGGGGACGGTCTGGGGGTGTGTCGGGATCATGGCGCCGTCACCCGCTCAGCACGGCGGTCACCGTGCGGGCCAGATAGGCCATGAGCCAGGCCAGCGCGGTCAGATAGGCGAGGGCGATCGCCGGCCACCGCCAGGTGCCGGTCTCGCGGCGCAGGACCGCGACGGTGGCCATGCACTGCAGCGCGTAGACGAAGTAGACGAGCAGCGCGGCGACGGTGGGCGGGGTGAACACCGGCTCGCCGGCGCGCGGGCCGTCGGAGTGGGTCATCTCCCGCAGTGCGCGGGCCGGTTGTTCGGGGTCCTCGGCGGAGGCGACCTGTCCGAGGGTGGCGACGAAGGTCTCCCGGGCCCCCTGTGCCGAGAGCACCCCGACGTTGACGCGCCAGTCGAAACCCAGCGGGTCGAAGACGGGGGCGACCAGGCGGCCCAGACCGGCGGCGTAGCTGTGATCGACGGTGTAGGCGGACACGGCGACGGAGTCGGTGGGCGCGACGCCGGCCGCGCGCAGGTCGTCGTCCGTGTGCAGCGGCAGGTTCAGCAGCATCCACAGCACGACGCTCGTGGCGACGATGACGGTCGAGCACTTGCGCAGGAACGCGCGCGCGGAAGACCACATCGCCACCAGCACCGCGCGCGGGGCCGGCAGCCGGTAGGGCGGCATCTCCATGAAGAAGGGCATCGCCGGGCGGTGGCGATCACCGAACTTCTTGAAGGCCCAGGCGGCCACCATGGCGGAGACGGCACCGAGCAGATACAGGCCGAACATGATCATGCCCTGGGCGCCGAACGGCCCGACCCTGTCGTCCGGGTCCACCAGCAGGCCGATGAGCAGTACGTAGACCGGCAGCCGGGCCGAGCAGGTCATCAGCGGGGCGGCCATCATGGTGGCCAGCCGGTCCCTGGCCGAGGGCAGCGTCCTGGTGGCCATGATGCCGGGGACGGCGCACGCGAACGCCGACAGAAGGGCCACGAAGGCCCGGCCCTCCAGGCCCGCGCGGGCCATCACGCGGTCCATGAGGAACGCCGCCCGCGCCATGTAGCCCACTCCCTCCAGCAGGGCCAGGAGCAGGAAGAGCAGCACGATCTGCGGGACGAACACCAGCACCCCGCCGACCCCGCCGATGAGGGCGTCGCCCAGCAGCCCGGACAGCCACCGGTTGCCGACATGGGCGTCGACCAGACCCGACAGCCGTGCGAACAGTTCCTCCACGGCGCCCTGCAGAGGGGCGGCCAGGGTGAAGACGGTCTGGAAGAACAGCGCCATCACCGCGAAGAACACCGCCGTGCCCCACAGCGGGTGCAGCAGCACCGCGTCCACCCGCCGCGTCACCTCGTGACGGGTCGGGGGCCGGTAGCCGGCGAAGTCGAGGACCGACCGCACCCAGGCGTCGCGTTCGTCCGGCCCGGTGGGCGGCGCCACGGCCGGTACGGGCCAGGACCGCCAGTCGGCGAGTCGCTCACGCAGGTCCGCGATGCCGTGTCCGCGGTGGCCGACCACCGGCACCACCGGTACGCCGAGCGCCCGGGCCAGCGCGGCGGTGTCCAGCCGGCCCTGGCGGCGGGCCAGTTCGTCCGCGAAGGTGATCACGACGCAGGCGGGCAGGCCGCGGGCCAGGACCTGGGCGACGAAGCCCAGGGAGCGCCGCAGTGTGGTGGCGTCCGCCGTGATGAGCAGCGCGTCCGGGCGGTCGGCGCCGTCCAGCACGTCGACGGTGATCTGTTCGTCCGGGCTGACCGGGTCCAGACCGTAGGTGCCCGGCAGGTCCTCGACCGTGTACCGGTGCGGTCCCCGGTGCACGGTCCCGACGAACCGGGACACCGTCACGCCCGGGTAGTTCCCGGTCTTGGCGCTCAGGCCCGTGAGGGCGTTGAAGACGCTGGTCTTCCCGGAGTTGGGCGCGCCGACCAGGGCGATCCGGGCTGCTCCGGACTCCGGTGCCGCGGCGGCCGCGCTGTCGTGGCAGCCGGTGGTCACCGCTCCCCCTCGGCGACGTGCACGCACTGCGCCTGGGCGCGGCGCAGGCACACCTCGTAGTCCTTGACCCGGTACACGACGGGGTCGCGCAGAGGCGCTCGCCGGACCACCTCGACCACCGTGCCGGGGCCGAAGCCCAGGTCGTACAGGCGGCGGACCACGGTGGGTGCGCCCTCGGCGGCGATCCGCGTCACCGTGGCGCGACTTCCGGGGGCAAGCTCCGCCAGGGTGCGCGGCGGTGCGTCGACGACGGTGGGTGCCCGGCCGGCCGCTGTTGCCGTGCCGGACGAAGGATCATTCAGACCGTTCACAGCATGAGGTTAGGCTCACCTATCCTGCGGCGGGTGATGACGAGTGGCCCTGCCGCGGGGCCACTCGGCCCTCCCGGCGGGGCCCGCCCGGCCCTTCATGCGGACCGGTGGGTGCGTTTCCTCGCGCAGGTGCGGCGGAACGACGTCCGGCCGTGCGTGCACGGGGGCGACACGCACGACCGGGGACCTTCGCCACGGTACGGCCGCCGGGGTCAGCGACCCTCGTGGCGCAGGCGGTCACGGGCCTCGGTGGCGATCACGGCGGCCTGGATGCGGCGCTCCACGCCGAGCTTGGCCAGCAGCCTGGAGATGTGGTTCTTCACGGTCTTCTCGGCCAGGTACAGCCGCTGGCCGATCTGCCGGTTGGTCAGTCCTTCGCCGATGAGCGCGAGGATCTCCCGCTCCCGGTCGGTCAGCCCCGGCAGCGCGTCCGGCTGCTCCTCCTCCTTCTGCTGTCCGCCGCGCAGCCGGGCCATCAGCTTGGTGGTGGCGCTCGGGTCGAGCAGCGACTGGCCCCGGGCGACCGTGCGGACGGCCGTCACCAGGTCGGAGCCGCGGATCTGCTTGAGCACGTATCCCGAGGCGCCGGCCATGATCGAGTCCAGCAGGGCCTCCTCGTCGTCGAACGAGGTCAGCATCAGACAGGCCAGGTCGGGCATCTGCGAGCGCAGGTCGCGGCAGACGCTGACCCCGTCCCCGTCGGGCAGCCGGACGTCGAGGACGGCGACCTGGGGGCGCAGGGCGGGGACCCGTACGAGCGCCTGCTCGACGGTGGCGGCCTCACCGACCACGGTGATGTCCGGCTCGTCGTTCAGCAGGTCGTGCACCCCGCGCCGGACCACCTCGTGATCGTCCAGCAGGAAGACCCGGATCGGGTTGTCGGGGCCGGGCTGCTCGCCGTCCGCCATCAGATGCTCCTCGTTGTCCGCGTGCAGTGTTCCGGGACGATACTCGCCTGTCCAGGGCCTGATGGCCAGGGCCGGACGGCCCTGCTTCCCCGGTTCCGTCGCCACGGGCGCCCACCCGGGGGACGCCCGGCGGTGATGCGGATCATGCGGGCGGGGCGCGGTACCGGCGGCGGCGCGGCCCGGGGTTCACAGCCAGCCGCGTCGCGCGACCTGCCAGGCGAGCTGCATCCGGGTCGTCGCCCCGGCCAGCTCCATCATGCGCTGGATGCGTCGCTGCACGGTGCGGCGGCTGAGGCCCATCTGACTGGCGACTGCCTTGTCGGCCACCCCCGCGACGAGCAGGGCCAGCAGGCGGCGGTCGGTGGCGGTGAGGGTGCCGGGCGTTCCTGCGCCGTCGGTGCCCGCGACGGCTCCGCTGTCGTCCACGACCAGCGGGACCGCGTCCTCCCAGTAGCGTTCGAAGAGTGCGACCAGGGCTGCCAGCAGATTGCTGTCGCGCACCAGCGCGGAGGTGGGCTCGTCCGGACTGCCCTGCGGGCCGCCGGGCACCAGCGGGCAGATGGCGATGGCCCGGTCCGCCACCGCCAGGCGCAGTGGCAGATGGGGCACCGCCCGGGCCGTCTCACCGGCCCGCACCCCCTCGACAACGTTGCCCACGGTGCCCTCGTCGTCGAAGAACGCCTTCTCGTACAGCACGCGGTAGCGCACTCCCCGGGCCAGGGCCTCGAACTCGGACCGGTTGCTGCCCGAGGGCATGGCCACGTACTGCGCCTTGCAGAACCACAGCATCTCGTCGCGCGCGCCGTCCTGGATCTGACGCAGATGCTGGCGCAGCGCCCCGGCGCCGGTGATGACCTCGATGAGCTGTCCGGCGTCCCGCCGGCGCATGGTCTCGCGGTAGGTCTCCACCAGTCCGGTCGCCTCGGCCCTGGCGAGATCGAGGGCGTCGGCCCGGCGTTTGAGGCGGGGCAGCAGCGCCACGTCGGGCGGTGTGGCGCGGTAGTGGCGGGGCAGCCCGTCGTTCTGGCTGATCATGTTCTTCGCCGCCAGGGCGTCCAGCACCTGCCGGGCGTGGGCCTCGTGCAGGCCGGCCCGGTCGGCGACCTGCTGTGCGGTGGCCCGGCCCATCGTCACCAGCAGACGGTAGACGGTCTCCTCGGGCCCGGTGACTCCGGCGGCCTCCAGCGTCACGGCGCCCTCCCGGGATGACGATATTCAATGACCCTGATCGTTGAATACCGTACAACATCGCGGGGGAGCGGACGCCCGCGCCCGCTCCCCCACATGCTCATGACCTCCTTCAGCCGCGGTGCAGGTACGCCCGCTTCACGGTCTGCCGGACCGAGTTGCCGGCCACGTCACGGACGGTGACCCGCAGGGTCACGAAGGCGTCGCCCCGGACGGCGGACGGCTTCCTGACGGTCGCCGGGAAGGCGTTGGCGCCCCTGTCCCGCACCGGGACCCCGGTGAAGTGCCGGCCGTCGTCGTAGGAGACCTCCACCTGCGTGCGCACCCCGCGCGGGGCGTCCGTCCCGTCCTGGTTGCGGACCGTCAGGCCGAGGGTGTACGAGCGCCGGGGACCGACGGCGTTCCGCTCGTCCACCGGTACTCCGTAGTCGACCTGGAGCAGCGGCAGCCGGGCGGGGCCGGTGGTCGTGCCGGACCGGAACGTCCACGACGTGTCGGTGGCCGTGGCGTACTCCCAGTCCGCCGATTCACGGGTGGTCCGCAGGTCCAGCCGGTACGCGGCGCTGCCGGCCGGCACCTCCACGTCCTGCCACGCGTCCGCGAGGTCGGTCACCTTCCTGCCGTCGCGGAAGAGTGCGGCGTTCGCGGTGTCCGACGAGGGCGCGCGTACGCCGATGCCTCCGCCTCCCTCGCTGATCAGCCGCGACCAGTGCCCCGACGCGTCGGTGAACTCGGGGATCCGCAGCCGCAGCACGTCCCCGTCCCGGACGGTGGCCGGCACACCCTCACGCGGTATCGAGGGCCGGGCCACGGCACCCTGCCAGGTCTGGCGCACCTGCTCGCCCGCCCGGTAGGTGCGGGGTGTGTCCTGCAGTCCGCTGCTCAGCGGGGTGTCGACATCGCTGACGGTCCGGTGCAGCACGTGGTGGTGCCACTCGGTGGTACCCGCGGTGACGTACTCGGTGCGCTCGAACGCGGTCGGGGCGTGGCGGGTGTACTGCAGCCAGGAGAACTCCTGGTACGGCCGGCGGGCGAAGCGCTGCTCGGCGGCCCGCTGCGCCCCGCCGTTGTCCGCGTACTCGGACCGCACCACGGCGCTGTTCCGCTCGGACACCGTGTGGACCACGCGGTCCGGGGTGCGCTGTGCGGAGACCTGCATGACGTCGTACAGGTAGGGGCTGCGGGCGGTGCCGCCGAAGGCGACGGTGGTGGTGCGCCGCTCGACGCGCTTCAGCAGTTCCGCGCCGGTGCGGGCACCGACCCTGACCAAGGGCACCTCGGTGCGCTCTCCATGAGGAGTCCAGCGTGTCCAGCCGTTGTCGTTGAAGTGGGCGACCAGCACCGCCCGGACGCCGGCCCGGGCCGCCTGCTGCGCCAGTTCCGGCCCGGCCACTCCCTCCTCGTCGGTCACGACGGCGAGCCTGCCGCGGGCGTGACGGAAGTCCGGCGCGGTCGTGGAACCGGCGGCGACGGCCCGCAGGCGTTCGCCCCGCTGGTCGAACAGGCGGGACCAGGGCATGTAGTAGGCGTCGAGGTTCTCGGTGCCGCCGACGACGCCGGCTTCGAGGAGGGGTGCGACGAGCTGCCAGCGGGAGGCGAACTCGAAGGTGCCGTCGGTGACTTCGGCGGTGGGGCTGACGTACAGCGCCTCGGCGAGGTCGAAGTACATCGTGCCGTCGATCCAGGCGTGCCCGTCGATCTTCCGGTACGTCTGATAGCTGAGAATGCCGCTCTGCTCGGCGGGCCGGGGGGTACGGATCTCGACCTTGACCGTCTTGCGGGGGTCGACGACGACGGTGGTGTCCTTGGTGACCTTGATCTCGGGCAGGACGACCTGCCGCAGGATCTCCTTGCCGTCCACCCGCTCGGTGCCGCCGGTGGTCAGCTGGTAGGTGCCCTCCTCGACCTCGGCGACCGCGTTGTCCCGGTCGGTGTACCCGACGAATCCACCCGCTCCCCAGATCGTCGGCAGGGCGTGGACGCGCTGTCCGTCGTTGTCGTAGGAGACGACCTTGAGCCGGTGCACGGGACCGCGCACGATCAGGCTCAGCGTGGTGTGGACCGTGACGGCGCCGTCGGCGGAGGCGGCCGTCAGACGGCCGTAGTAGTCGCCCTTGTCCGCGCGGGCCGGGTCCACGGTCAGCGGCACCTCGACGGTGCCGCCCGCCGGGACGGTGACGGCCTGCTCGCCGGGAGTCAGCACCCCGTCGGCGGCCTGCCGGCCGCCGCCGGTCGCCAGCGTGGCGCGCAGGGCGAGGGCGTCGACGTCGCGTTTATGTGCTGTCCATGCGGCCGCGCGGTGCCGTTGGTGCTGCACAGAGTCCGCCGCCACCGAAGGCCGTGTCACCGGTTTGCCGTGGCACAGGTGGGACATGTCGCAACGACGACACGGGCGGGGCGCCCTGGGGGTGCCTCACTGGCTTCCGTCGAGGCGCCGCTGTCGGGTTGCGGGTTGATGGGGTCATGCGGCCGGCTCGACGTCCTCGGTGTCCGGGATTCCTGGAAGGTGCCTTCACGGAACACGGCGAACAGGACGCCGACGCGGTGGCGGCCGAGGCGGAGGAGGGCTTGAGACCATGAGGTGGATACGCAGCGTCGGGGTCCTTCCCCCGGCTCGCAGCCGCGGACCGGGCGGTTTCCTGCTCCGTCACGCCTTCGCGGCCTTCGCGGCCCGGGGCCGCGACACCGTCGGCCTCGGAGTGGACACGGAGAACACCACCGGGGCGCCCCGCCTGTACGCCCGGCACGGGCTGACGGTCCACTACGCCGTCGACACCTGGGAGACGGTGGTGAACTGACCCCCGTGCACCGTCAGAACCACGGACAGCGCTTCGACGGGGCCGGAGAGCGCCGCCTTGCAGTGGTGTGACACGTCGTCGGCGAGCACCTCGCTCTCGCCCTTCAGGACGGCGGCCTGCACCTGGGCGGCGACCTCGCGGGGGTCGTTCTTCGGCACGTCCGGGGACCGCACCATGTCGGGGTCCGGCCTCGACATCGGCCACTGGCTGCACCCGCGGCGGGCCGGACGCGGACCGGCCACGGAGAGCGTACGGGCACTCGTGCGTTCAGGGACTCCTGCCGACGGACGTGGACCACGTCGAGATCCGTCACGACGCCGCAGGCCCGGGGAAAGCG
>NZ_NEUB01000921.1 GCF_002910825.1 Streptomyces sp. SM1
GCCCTTGGCGGCCCAGCGCGCGTCGGTGTCGTAGGGGGAGGCCAGGCGGATACTGCCGGGCGGGACGCCGTCTGTCTCGGCCTCCCGCTTCCTGACCACCTCCCGCCCGCGCGCATCGGTGTGCAGGTAGTAGGTCTGCACCAGCACCTGCCGCAGGGTCTGCACGGCCTCGATGTCGCGGATCCAGGGCGGGGCGGCAGGCGCGTAGGCCGCCCGGCACAGCGTCAGGGCGTCCTGGCCGAAGACGTGGGCCAGCTTCTCGCGCTTGGTCTGGGACGACGGCATCGTCCAGCCGTTGATCCGCTCGCCGTAGCGGTGGGCGAACTCCGCCACGTCGATCGTGTCCGACAACCAGGACGGTGCCGCGACCGCGAGTGCTTCCAGGGCCGCGCGGACGCTCTCCCCGGCCAGCTCCGTGCGGTTCAGGTCCCGCACCGCGCCGATGACGTGGGTGGCGTCGGTGCGCTGCCTGCCGCCGGCGGCCACCAGGCCGGCATCCTTGCAGTACTCCAGCAGCCGGTCGAACACCACTCGTTCCAGGCCGTGTTCGGCAAGGCGGGCGCGGAAGCGGGGCAGCACGGTGTGATCGAAGCCGGTGTCGGCGAGCTCCATCCCGAGGGCGTACTTCCAGTCGATGGCCCGCACCGTCATGGCCGCGGCCTGCCGGTCGGTCAAGTTCTCAGCGAACTGCAGCACCGTCACCAGCGACAGCACACCCGGCGACAGCCCAGGGGCGCCGCGCGTACCGAACGCCTCGGCGAACGGCTCGTCGGCGAACACCTCGGCCAGCCGGTCGCGGACCCGTATCGGCAGGCTCCCTTTGGGGAAAGCCTTGCGGGCGATCTTCGCGGTCTGCTCCGGTACCGGTGGCAGGGCCTTGGGCTGCATCGACATCTCTCACCCCTGCGGCCGAGGAACGGGGAAACCGGCCGCAGGGCCGATCATGCCGCAGCCATCGGACTCCGCGTCAGGAATTGCGCACCAGAGTCGCTCCGGTCGATGCGAGGGCCCCGGGCCTGGTACTTGGAGATGGCGCGTTTGACGATCCGGGGGCTGACGCGGAGCCGTCGTGCGGGCAGCAGTGCGGCCAGGACGTGTCGGCCGATGGTGCCTGCCAGGTCGATGACGGTGTCGGCGATGACGCCCGCGGCCAGGATGATCTGGTCGCGGGCGGCCTGCCAGGCGATGGTGAAGCCGGCCCGGTCCGGATCGGTGCCGGGCCGGGTGCTGGTTGCATCCGCCATGGCCGTCCGTAGCAGCTGGTAGACCACCAGCAGCGCGTAGATCTCCTGCTCGACGCCTTCGGGGGTACGGGCCCGCAGGACGCGGCCGCCCAGAATGGTCGACTTCAGTTCCAGGTAGGCGGTTTCGATCTCCCAGCGCTGGTGATACAGGGTGGCGAGTTCGGCTGCCGGGTGGCGGTTGTGGTCGAGCAGGGTGGTGGCCAGCCGGTAGAGACCGGTGTGCTTCCCGGCGGTGGTGGTGATGGTGATCTCGCAGTCGACGACACGAACCCGTACCGGTCCGAGCACCGAGAGGTAGGAGCCGTCCCGGTAGCGGGCCAGGGCCGGCATCCGGCGGCCGTTCTTGAGCCGGACCAGGACCTCGCTTCCGGTGTCCGCGATACCGGCCACCAGTTTCTGGGCGGCGAAGTTGCGGTCGGCCAGCAGGATCATCCCCGGCCGGAGGCTGGGCAGCAGGCGGGGGGCGTAGGTGGTCTCGCCCGCGGTGGTGGGGCCGAAGACGGCGTCGATGAGGGGGCGGGTGCCGCAGGCGACCAGGGCGAGGAGGCGGATCTGCGGGTAGCCGGTCCCGCCGTGGTTGCCCGCCTGCTTGGTGAACCTGGTCAGGACGGCGGGACTGTCGGGCACGGTCATGGTGGTGCCGTCGAGCGCGACCACCAGCAGCCCGCGCCAGTGGGTCTGTGGTCCGTGCGGGGTTGCGGCGGGCCCGCGCAGCAGGTCGAACAGCCACCGCAGCGGCTTGCTGCCGACACGTCGGCGGGCCTGGGCCAGCGCGCTCGCCGTGGGCGCGACCAGCGGTAAGCCGACGAGCGCCCCGGTGAGCTTGCGCCACACGCCGGGGTATCCCACCTCCGGGAACAGGCACGCGGCCAGGACCAGGTAGATCACGACCCGGGAGGGCAGATCCCGCAGCCGCGACTGCACAGCCCTGGTCGCGCTCAGCGCCTCATCGACCATCTCGAAGGGCACAAGCTGGGTAAGTTCACCGAGATGACCGGGCGCGAACCGGCCTCCGGCCACCGTAACGGCACGGGTGATGGCAGACTGTCCGGACAGCGGTGCCTCCGGTCTTTGTGAACGGCTGTCTTGGTCGACTGCCAGTTCTACCGGGGCTCCGCTCTTCATGTCCGGCCAAACCCTCACCTACAGGCCCCTGGACAACCCACGAGACCCGTTAACTTCACGACATTGGTACTAACCCCGGAGCGGTTCAGTTCTTTCTGTGAGAGAACACTGACGGCCAGCGCCTTGATGCCCTTGTGCGCTGGCCGTCGCTCGTTGTCTGGGTGGGTGCGGCGTCGGTGCGCCGCTCGGCCGGTTGGAGGTTGCCCTACTCCACTGACGGCGAAGTAATTAAACCACCTTTGTTGTGACCGGGCGGGGCCCGGGTTCGGAGGACGGCGGTCGTCAGAAGAGGGCCCCTGATCTGTCGGGTGCTTGTCCCGGTTGATCCGTGGCCGGTCGATGCGGAGTGCCCCGTCGGCCGTACCGCCGGGCGTCCCGCGTTTGCCGCCCGGCCAGGGGTCAGTCCAGCGGCTTGTCCTCCAGGGCGGGGGCGGGGCCCCGGCCGACCAGGAGATCGCTGTGCGGGGAACGGGCCTTGGCCGGGGGGGGAACGGCCGATCCCGGGGCCCCCGCGAGGTCCGGGTACAGCAGCACGTGGCGCCGGCGGGCCTCGGCCGCGGCGTCGGAGCGCGGCACCACCGTATGTTCGGCCCGCCCGTCCACCCGCAGAGTGGTGACCAGGCACAGGCCGTCGAGGCGGCGGGCGGTCCGCAGGTGCCGGGGTGCGCCCCGCGCTCCGGTCGGCACCGTGAGACATGCCTCGCCCGCGGTGTCGAACTCGGTGCCGCCCAAGCCCTCGGCGCGCAGTCGTCCGGCCACCGCACGGCGCTCCCGACCGGACCGGAAGCACCACACGTCACTGTCCTTGTGCACGACGACCGCAGCCGCCTCCGGGCCCGTCCCCACCGCGGTCCCGCGCTCCGGGCTCTCGCTCCAGGGAAAGGGACGGCACAACAGCCGCACCCCTCCGCGCTCCGCCCAGTCCACGGCGCCCTCGTGGACGACCTTGGCGCCGTGACGGGACATCCGGCGCACCCCCTCATAACTGATGCGGGAAAGGGTGCGGGCCTCCGGCACCAGGTGGGGGTCGGCGGTGCACACCCCGGGCACGTCGGAGAAGAGCTCGCACGTGTCGGCGCCGAGCGCGGCGGCCGTCGCAGCCGCCGAGAGGTCCGAGCTGTTGCGGCCCAGCATGACGATCCGCCCGGCCGCGTCGACCGCCTGGCCGCCGGGGACGACCGCGATCGGGCAGTCGGCCAGAGCCTTGGACAGCGCGTCGGGATCGGCCGAGTTCAGTCCCGCCCGGTCGGCGGGCCCCTCGGCGAAGAGCCCGGTGCCCGCCGCCGGGAGTGGGCATGCGGGCACGCCCTCGGCATCGAGTGCGGCCACGAGCAGGGCGACGCTCACCGTTTCGCCGGTGGTCAGGAGCATCGCGGCGGCGTGGGCGGGCGGGTCGGCGGACACGGCGTCCAGGGTCTGCTGGAGTCTGCCCGTGGTGCCGGACATGGCGCTCACCACGACGACCAGCGGGCGCTGCTCCTCGGTGCTGCGGCGCACCGCGTACCGGGCCACCCGGTGGTAGCCGTCGAGGTCGGCGAAGGCGGAGCCGCCGAATTTCAGCACCAGGGGACGGTTGTTGGACGTGCGGCGGGCCGTCATGCGAGCCACCCGTTCTTCACGGCGCGTTCCACGATCTGCAGCGCGTTCAGCGCGGCCCCCACCCACAGATTGTCGGCGACCACCCAGAGTGCCACCGCCCTGTCGTCCTCCGGCTCGACGCGGATGCGGCCGACGTGGACCATGGCCCGGTCCTCGGGCCGGGCGAAGACGGTACGGGGCATGGGGTAGGAGGGGCTCTCCGACCGGCGGTAGACCCGCAGGCCGGGCGTCGCGGCCAGGGCCGCCTCGACGGACGCGGTGGTGACCGGCGTACGCAGCCGGATGTGCACAGCCTCGGAGTGGCAGTCGAAGACCGGCACCCGCACCGCCGTGGCGCTCACCCGAAGGTCGGGCAGGCCGAGGATCTTGCGTGGTTCACGGACGAGTTTGCGTTCCTCGTGCGTGAGCCCGGTGTCGTCCTGAAGCCCTATTTCGGGTACGAGGTTGAAGGGCAGAGGTTGCCCGAAGCGCCCGCCGGGCGCGCCCTGCGCACGGGGGTCGTCCAGGATGGCCCTGGAGCCATCCGCCAGTTCCCGCAAGCCGTGCACGCCGCCGCCGGACGCCGCCTGGTAGGTCGCCACCACGACGCTCTCCAGACCCGCCAGTTCATGCAACGGGTTCAGAGCCCGCACCAGTTGGATGGTCGAGCAGTTGGGGTTGGCCACCAGGTTGGACCCCGGCCGGTCGTCGAGCGCACCGGGGTTGACGTGCGGTACCACGAGCGGGACGTCCGGTCGCATCCGGAAGGCGGAACTGTTGTCGACGACCAGCACCCCCGCCGAGGCCAGCCGTTCCGCCTCCCGGCCGCTCACTTCCGCGCCCGCGGAGAAAATGGCGACATCCAGCCCCCGGGGGTCCAGGTCGTCGAGGGTGACCAGTTCCGCCATGGGCAGGGACAGCGCCAGTTCGGTGCCCAGGTCCCGGCCGACGCTGCGCGCCGACCCCACGGGCACCACCTGTTCCACGGGCACGATCCCGCCGTCGAGCAGGGCCAGACACTCCCGGCCCACTGATCCGGTGGCGCCCACTACCGCGATGCGCAGCATTCCCGTCCTCCTGATCGACCCCGCAGGGGGGTCAGTGCGTGGTTGTGTCGGGTACCCGGCCCCGGAAAGCGCGCCGGTACGCGTTGGGGGTGGTGTTGAGGAGCCGTACGAACTGGTGCCGCAGGGAAGCCGCGTTGGCGAATCCGGTACGTGCCGCCACCGCCTCCATCGTCTCGTCGGTGTTCTCCAGCAGCCGCTGGGCGCTCAGCACCCGCTGGGCCAGCAGCCAGCGGTAGGGGGTGGTCCCGGTCTCCATCCGGAAGCGGCGGGCAAAGGTGCGCGGCGACATGCAGGCCCGCGCCGACAACTGCTCGACGCTGATCTCCTGGTCCAGGTGCTGGTCGGCCCAGGCCAGCACCTCACGCACGCCGTCCTCCCCGTAGTGCGCCACCGGCCGTTCGACGTACTGGGCCTGGCCGCCCTCCCGGTGCGGGGGCACCACCATGCGGCGGGCGATGGCGTTGGCGACGTCGCTGCCCTGGAGCTTGCGCACCAGGTGGAGGCAGGCGTCGATCCCCGCGGAGGTGCCGGCCGACGTGAGGATCGGGTCCTCATCGACGTAGAGCACGCCTGGTTCGACCCGGGCCTTGGGGTAGCGCTCGGCGAGTGCGTCGGCGTACCGCCAGTGTGTGGTGCAGCGCCTTCCGTCGAGCAGCCCCGCAGCACCCAGGACGAAGGCGCCGACACAGACGCTGACCACCCTGGCACCGCGGGCCACCGCCTGACGCAGGGCCTCCAGAAGGGCGGGCGGGAATTCCCGGGTGTGGAAGTCGTCCCCCACCGGGATGGCGATGAGATCGGCGGCTTCCAGCCGGTCGAGCCCGTGGGGCGTGCTGATGGTGAATCCCGGCACGGCCCGTACGGACGAGGATTCCGCGGCGACGAGCGCGAAGTCGTACGCGGGCAGCCCCTCCTCCTGGCGGTCGATCCCGAATACTTCGCACACGACCCCCAGTTCGAACGGATGGACGTCGTCGAACAAGACCGCGACTACGTTTTTCAGCATGGGACCAATATGGCAGTAATACATGGTGATCTGACAGCCCGCCCGCTGTCCCCGCGGCTGGATTTGCCCTCATACTCACAACGTGGCCCTTGAAGCGCCTGGGAGTCACTCATTCGCGCCGATGGGACCGGACGCATCATTGAAGGGCTCACCGATGGAGACGATTCCGCTACGGATGCCCATCACCACGGCTTGTGTGCGATCGGATGCGCCGACCTTCGTGAAGATCGCAGTCAAATGGTTCTTCACCGTCTTCTCCGATATGCCGAGTTCCTTAGCCACGCACCGATTCGAATTGCCCTGGGAGATGAGCACCAGAATCTGGCGTTCGCGGGCCGTCAGCAGGGCGAGTGCTCGCCGGGCCGCGAGCGCTTCCTCGGAGGGGGGCGGGTCGACGGCGCCCTGTGACCGGCCGACGTCGTCGGCCCGCAGATCCTCGATCAACTGCTCCTGGGATTCGAGGGCGAGCTGCGCCTCGTCCAGCGCCCTGTGCACCTTGGCGACGACTTCGGCCAAGGCCACCACTGGCTGCGTGGGCCCCCCGCATAACTGGCAACACCGTTGGCCTCGCAACTCCACGACCGACCCTCGCGCAACACGCGACATCAGATGAACTCCCTCCCGTGAGGTGAATCGAACGAACCGCTCTTCTCCTAAGTCCCAGAATGGGCAGATGAGTCGACGCAAGAGGTCAGGAAGGAAGCTCTGCGTGGATCGCCACCGTCTTGCACCGCGTGTATTCGCGCAACGCCACCAGCCCCTTCTCCACTCCTATTCCCGAGCGTCGGTAGCCACCGAACGGCAGCTCGACTCCCCCGGCCGCGCTGTAGTTGTTCACAAAGATTTGCCCCGCCCTCAGCCGCTGGACGAGCCAGTGGGCAGTTGTCACGTCGGACGTCCAGATTCCGGCGGCCAGACCGTACGTCGTGTGTTCCGCGAGTTTGACCGCTTCGTCCAGCGAGTCGAAGCCCGTCACGCAGAGGACCGGACCGAATATCTCCTCATTGAAAGCCCGGTGTTCCGGGGTCACCTGATCGAGGATGGTGGGCTCCACATAGAAACCCTCGGTGTACGTCTCCCCTTCGGGTACTCCACCGCCGACGCGGACCACGGCGTCCCGTCGGCCCTCGGCCAGGTAGCCGAGTACCCTGTCGCGCTGTTTCGCGGAGATGAGCGGACCCACGTCGGGATCGCCGATACCCGGGCCGATACGCAGGGAACGAAACCTTTCAGCTAGTGCGTCGACCAACTCGTCGTGGACGGACCGGTGGACGAGCAGCCGGCTTCCGGCCGAGCAGTTCTGCCCGGCATGCTCGGTGATCGACTCCACGATCTGCGGCACCGCTCGCGCGGCGTCGAAGTCGGGGAGCACGATGTGCGGCGACTTCCCTCCGAGCTCCAGTGTGACCGGCACGATGTTCCGCGCCGCCGCACTCATCACCGCCTCGCCGACCTCCCGCGAACCGGTGAAGGCGAGGCGGTCCACGTCGGGATGCGCGGCGAGTGCGGCGCCCGCTTCCCTTCCGTAGCCCGGCACGACGTTCAGGGCTCCCGTCGGGAGCCCCGCTTCCTCAACAATGTCGGCCAACCGGAGCGAGGTCAACGGTGCCTCCTCGGCCGGCTTGAGAACACAGCAGTTTCCTGCCGCGAGAGCGGGTGCCACAGTCCTGGCGGCGATCTGCAGCGGATAGTTCCACGGAATGATGTGCCCGCACACGCCGTAGGGCTCGCGCAGGGTGAAGGCCAGGCGACCCGGCTGCTGCTGAATCGTTTCCCCGCCGAGTGCCTCGACGGCGTTGGCGTAGAAGTCGAAGTACCGGGCTGCGACGTCGGCGTCGGCCAGCGCCTGGCTGAACGGTTTGCCGGTGTCGAGCGTCTCCAGTCTGGCCAAGTCCTTGCGCTCGGCCCGCAGGGCATCGGCGATGCGATGGCAGACCCGGGAGCGCTCCACCGGCGTCGTGAACCGCCAGACCGTCTCGTACGTGAGCCGGGCCGCCTCCACGGCCGCCCGGACCTCGTCCGGGCCGCAGCGGGCAACGCGCGCGAGAGGGCGGGCGTTCGAGGGATCGAGGACGTCGATCCACCGCGTGGAGGGAACCTTCTTCCCCGCGATGACAGCCGTGTACTCCGGTATTGCTGCTTCACTCACGGGTGCATCCAGCTCCTTGGCGCGGTGGGAGGGGGGCCGCCGCATTGCTTCGGTGTCAGTCGGCCATCGAACCGGCGATGATTCTCCGGAGGTCGCGTGAGGTGACGTCACGTGGGCAGCACACCAGCAGTCGCTGCTGTTTGAACGCACCTTCGACAAGTTCGGGGAGATCCTTCGTGGAATAGCCGAAGTCCCGCAGCCCGGCGGGCCCTCCGGTGTCCGCGACGATGCTCAGCAACGTGGCCGGAAGCACGTCCGAACCATTGGCCTCACTCACGCCGTTGAGGTTCGCCCCGAGCAATTCGGCAGCGCGCAGATGACGTTCGGGAGAGGTCGGGTACGTGAACTCGAAGGCCGCCGCCGCAGTGGAGACGACTGCGGCTCCGTGCGGCACCATGGCATGGTCGACTTCGTATCCGTCCGGTCGGTAGTCGCGAACCAGCCCGGCTATCGGGTAGGCGCAGGCGTGCGGAATGTGGGTTCCGGCATTGCCGAATCCCATCCCCGCAAAGCTCGCCGCCCGGCTCATAGCCGTACGCGCTTCCAGATCGGCGGGGTTGAGCACGGCTCGCCTGAAGTAGCGGCCCACCAGTTCCAGCGCCTGCTCCGCCCACACGTCGCTGATCGGATTGGCACCGATGTACAGCGGCCGGTCCCCGGGCGTGGGGTACGGGGGGCGCCGGTCGTAGGCGCGTGCCGTATACGACTCGCAGGCGTGCGTCAGGACGTCGTAGCCCGAAGAGGCGGTGACCGCCGGAGGCAGTGTCAGGGTGTTCACCGGGTCGACCAGGGCCAGGGACGGCAGCAGTCGCAGGTCGCTGATCCCCGTCTTCACGTTCAGGCCCGTGACACCGAGGGCCACCATGGCGGTGCACTCGCTGCCGCTGCCGGCCGTGGTGGGCACCGCCACCAGCGGCTTGAGCGGGCCGGGGATCGGGGCCCCGGCGCCGATCGGCGCGTTCAGGTAGTCGCGTACCGGGCGGCCGGGGTGACTGAGCAGCAGGTTCAGCATCTTGGCAGTGTCGATCGAGCTGCCGCCGCCGAGACCGACGTAGCCGTCCACCTGGAGGGATTCCAGTTCACGAGCCGCCTCGGCGCAGCTCTCGTCGGTGGGTTCCACCCGGGCCCGGTCGAACAACGCGACCGAGATCCCCTCCTGCTCGATCCACTTGGCGACCCGGGCGGGCAGACCGAGACCAGCCAGGACAGGGTCGGTCACCAACAGCACCGACGTCATACCGGCCTTGCGTAACTCGTGGCCGATCTCCCGGGTGGCGCCGACACCGAATCTCAGCGGTGGAGCCTGCCAACTGATTATTCGTTCCTGCTCCGGCGCATTTCCGCCCCACCCGAACGACTCCACAGTCCGCTCCGCCCTCATTCACTGAACTTGGAAACCCGACCGCGAAAAAATGTGGCGAACGGCGACGCACAGTCGGACGACTCGGCCACCTGGCGAAATCAGGTCGCCGTTCACACAGAATTTGACCGAGTGAGGGCCACACTATTCAGTCGGTCTCGGTCCCGCTATAGGACTCTGGTCCTATAGCGGGACCGGCCCGGTGTCAGGTCATCACGGTCACCCGTTTCTCGATCTCCCGGACCCGCGCGGTGTCCGTGTCGAGGGCGTCCTGGTTCGGCCCGGCAAGGATGACCCAGCCGAGGCTGGTGAACAGGTCCTCCGTGCGCGGGACCTGCTCTCCGTTGCGGTAGGGCAGGCCGAGCCGTTGGAATGTGGACAGGTCCTGGAGCGCGTCCAGCGCCTCCACGTCGGCCAGGGTCCCCGCGTCCGGGCTGGACAGCCAGAGCACCCGCGTCGGTTGCGCGATCCGGTACGACGGGGTGAACGTGCCGTCCAGGTGGTGGCGGACCGTGCGGTCGATCTGGCTGTCCCCGGTGGCCAGCCGGGCGGAGTACTGCAGACCGCTTCCGGCCAGCCGGGCGGCGATCTCGATCAGCCGCGGGCCGTCTGCCGTAAGCATGATCTCGGTGTGCGTGCAGCCGGTGCGAATCCCGACGGCCTGCGCCACCTGCCGGGTGTACTCGCCGAGCGTCGCCGCGATGGGATCGTCCGGCTCCAGGTAGTCGACCGCGTCGTAGATCCCGATGCGGTCGTTCTTCGCGGACTTGCTGTAGCGACTGACCGAGACCAGGCCGAACTGTCCGTCCACCGAGTAGGTGTCGACGATGTACTCGGTGCCCGCCGCGAACTCCTGTACGAGCACAGTGTCGTTGACGATGTCGAATCGGTTGACGGAGCCGAGGAGACGGTCGAAGGTCGGCCTCCAGTCCTCCTCTGCGTCCACTTTGTGTACGTCGTCCGTGCCACCGCTGCGGCGCGGCTTGAGCACCAGGGCCCGGCCCTCCAGGCCGTTGCCGGCGAGCCAGGCGGCGACCTCTTCCGGGTCGGCGGTGGCGATCTGCCGCAGATGGGGGATGCCGGCCGCCTCGACGGTCCGCGCCATGGGCCATTTGTCCCGACGCGCCTCGGACAGTTCGAGCGCGTTGCCCATGCCCGGCATGAGGACATCTACCAGCTCGTCCACCAGCATGACCGCGGACTCGTTGCCCGGCACGATGGCTACCGGCTCGTAGCCCTTCACCGTCCGTACGAGCTCTTCGAAGTCGCCGTCGTAGTGGTGCGTCCGGAAGAACTTCTCCGGCGTCCAGGTGCGCCGGTAGGAGTTCAGGGGACCTGGTGTGCTCAGCACGGCCACCGGTTCGACGCCTCGCTCACGGAAGGCGTTCGCGTACTCGGCCGCGCCGGAGTAGGGGTCGACGAGAATCACGTAACTGGGCATTTCTTTCCTCCTGAGGTTGCGACAACTCCCACGTGCCTCATGCGTCGGCGGCGGCCTCCGTGTCGTCGAGGCGTCCCACGGGCCCGGCGCGGGTGTCCGGCTCCTCCTGCGGCGCCTCGCGGGCGGCGTCCACCGGGCGTACGCCGAGCCACGCGGCGCCCACCGCGAGCAGTCCGACTGCCCCGCACCCGAGCCACAGGCCGTTGCCGAACTCGCTCCAGACCATGACGCCGAGGAACGGGCCGACCGCGGTGCCCAGTCCGTACAGGGAGTTGGACGCGCCCAAGTAGCGGCCTCGCAGTTCGGGCGGTCCGGCCTGTGCCGGGTAGGCGAAGAAGAGGGTGGGATAGCCGACGATCTCGCCGAGCGACCACACGAGGGTTGCGATCACCAGCGCGGCGAGCCCCCAGGGCAAGGCGTACAGGCTCATGCCGATGCCGGTCAGGCCCACGCCGGCGATCACCGCGATCCGGGCCGGCCAGCGCTGCACGACCTTGGCGACCAGCAGCTCACAGGTGATGACGAGCGCGCCGTTGAGCGCGACCATCGCCGCGTACACGGCGGTGCTCAGGCCGAGGTCCTTGATCATCAGCGGCAGGGTGGAGACGTACTGGATGTAGATCATGGAGCTGGCGAACATCGCCAGCAGGAAGAAGAGATAGCGCCGGTCGGCGAGCACCGTCAGATAGCTGGCCTTGCGCTCCTGCGACGGGCCGGCCTCTGCCGTGCTCCTGTCGTCGGCCGCGGACTGCCCGGTCCGGGGCAGGGTCACCGCGGCCACCGCCGCGAACACGAGGACCGCCGCTGCCTCGCCCCAGAACAGGAAGTCCCACGACACCTGGACCATGGCCGCGCCCAGGAGCGGTGCCGCCGTGGTGCCGAGGTTGATCGCCATCCGGACCATGGCGAAGATCATGACCTGGCGTTCGGCGGGGATGAGTTCGCTGATCATGCTGGTGGAGGCGGGCCGATAAGCCTGGCTGAGCGCGCCGCCGACCGCGATGACCGCCAGGATCATCACGTAGCTGTCCAGGTACAGGACGGTGGGCAGCAGGACCGCCGAGCTCACCAGGGTCCACATGATGGTCGAACGCGGGCCGATCCGGTCGGACAGCCAGCCGCCGGTCAGCACTCCCAGCACGGTGCCCGCGCCGTAGACGCCGAGCGCGACGCCCGCCTGCGAGGTGGAGAAGCCCCGCTGGGTCATGTACAGGACCATGAAGACCTGGATGAAGCCGCCGAGCCGGTTCACCATCGTGCCGACGAGCAGGGACTTCACTGCGGTCGGCGACTCCCGCCAGACCGTTTTGACTCCGGCGTGCGCCGGCCCTGTCCGGTCCTCCGCGGGCGTTGTATCGCTACTGACCATGTGATTACTCTGCGATACGGCGGGTGAGCGGCAACAGTGACCTTGCTGACAGACCTCCACGAATTCCTGCCACGCGCCGGTCCCGCCGAACGGGGCGTACACGCGCCACCGCCCGGCCGGGCCCGCTCGGCGCACACCGCGATGAGCAGGGCGGCCGATCGCCACGCCCGGGCCGGCCCGGTGCCGAAGAGCTCCGCGAAGGCCCGCCCCGTCCCTACTCGGCCGGGCAGGTGTCGGCGAGGCCGACGACGGCCTGGCCGAAGACCTCACGTGCCCGCTGGAGGACCTGCTCGCCCCAGCGTGCGTCGTCCGCGGGGCAGAAGGCGTCGCGGATCAGCCGCTTGAGGTCGGAGCGGACGGCGTCCTTCGGGGGATGCTGCCGGTGCAGCCAGGTGTCGGCGCACAGCGCCAGCAGCACCTCGGGGCCAGGCTGCGTGCCGAACTCCAGAGTGATCGCGGTCAGTCGGCTGCCGGCGCCGAGGCCGTCCGCCACCGCGGTCGCCGTGTTGCCCACGATCGGCGTGGAGGAGGAGGTGCCGTGCTCCGAGACTGTGAGCGCGTCGCCGTACCACCGTCGGGCCCGCTGAAGGGCGTCGGCGTCGCGGCCGCCACGGAAGATGGGTTCGCCGACGCCGCGTTCGCCGAGCCCGGTGTGGAGGTCGATGTAGGCGACGTGGGCGGCGCCGGCGATCTGCTCGGCCACCACCGTCTCGAACACCCGCCGGGACCAGGTCGGCGTGTGTCCGCCGTAGAACAGGCCGTCCGGGTGGCGGTACTGGCCCCGGGTCACGGCCTCCTGGAGGCGCTGGGGGCCGAGCCGGTCGCGGAGCGCGGTGAGGTTCGCGACCAGCTCTCCGGGAGAGAACCCGGCGGCGTCCACCGGCACCAGCGTGCGGTGCACGGCGTCGTAGGCGCCGTTGTGGGGCGGGGCACCGTGGTCGATGAAGTTCCGGTTGAGGTCGACGTTCTCCTCGTTGACGCGCCGCAGGTAGGCGAAGCCGTACGGGTTGAGGGCGTGCACGAGCAGCACGCCGGTCGTGGTCCCGGCCGCGGCCTTCGCGACGCCTTCCCGCAGCAGGACCCCGGTCTGGCAGGCCGAACCGCAGAAGCCTTCGATGCCATGTGTCCCGGACACCGTCACCAGGAGCTTCGCCGGGCCGGGCGGCCCCACGTAGGCGGTGTCGATGCAGAGTTCGCCGCCATCGGGCCCCCTGTGCCCGGGCAGGAAAAAGGTCTTCAGGCGTGCGTCCGCCTCCTCGGCGGCGGCCAGGAAGTCGGCGCGTGCCCTGGAGTAGTCGAGGGGAAATACGTCTGCCATGCTGCCTCGCGTTCCTGGAGTGCCTTGCGTCCCCGGAGTTTCTGAAGCGGTGATGCGGGCGACGGGCCCGGAGCCACCGGGCCCGTCCGGCAGGGCTCAGCTCTGCCCGGAGGGCAACGGCAGCCCCAGGGCCGTGAGGATGGAGTGCGCCCCCGCCTGCGTGGGCACGTGCAGCAGGCACAGCACCCGGTCGCCCGGCTCCGCGTGCTCGGCGAAGTACCGGTTGGCCTCGGGCACATGGCTCAGCGGCCTCTCCCGGTACAGGTCGACCGGACGGCCGATGCCCGGGACGACTCCGCGCGCCGGGTCGAAGGCCGCTCCGGGTGCGAGTGCCTCGCTCACCTCGGCCGCCAGGACCGCCCGACTGTCGTCCTTGCCCGCAAGGTCCGGATACATGCTGACGTCCGGATGACCGCTGAACGCCGACATCGCGCAGTGCACCACGGGGTTGTACGTCTTGAGCGCGATCACCTCGGGGAACGGACGGCCGTCGGCGAGCAGCCGGGCGAAGTGCCGCGCCCAGCTCTCCTTGAAGATCGCGCCGTTGCGGTACGCGTCACCCACGAACTGGATCATGATGTGCAGACAGGGCCGCCCCGACGGGATCTCCGCCCATCGGGAGGTGAGGAGCGAGATAACCCGGTCGCGCTGCCGGTCCACCCCGATGACGACATGGTCGGCCTCCGTCAGCATGTCGCGGCGGAGCGTGAACAGCTGCCGGGTGTGCAGGCCCGGCATGGCGAGTACCAGACCGTCCACGATCCACTTCTCGGTCTCGGTCGGCAGCTCCCGGCCCGGCGGCAGAGTCAGTACCTCGACTCTCCGCCGCCCGTCGGAAGGCGTGGCAGGGTTGTCGTCAGCCACCGCTGCCTCGCTCAGACCTCGGCCGAGGTGGGCAGCGGCACCTGGGCGTCGCTCCTGCCGAGCACGGTGAGCTGGTGCAGCTCCACGAAGTAGAGCTTCCACAGCCAGTAGATGTGGTCGAGGTGCTCGGCGACCTTCTGTTCATCGGCCTCCGACGTGACCAGCGTGGACAGCACTCGCCACACGAAGTCGTCGTGGTCGTCGTCGAGGTCGGTGTTGACGTGGGCGCGGGCGCCCTTGACGTTGTCCTCGCCGAGGACGTTGCCCAGGTTGTCGAGCCAGTCGGGCTGGGTGCGCGTGGTGACGTACTCCACGAAGTACACGCTGGTGATCAGCGCCAGCGGGCTGTCCTCGAACTCCATGCCGTACTGGAGGTATCCGGTGAGCAGCTTGGTCGAGAGCAGCGGCTCCGTGGAGTAGATCTGGTCCTTGGTGACTCCGACCTTGGCGAGGTCGGCGGCGAACAGCCGGTCGTGCAGCATCTCGTCGTCGGTGTAGTGCGCCCAGGCCTTGGCCTGAACCGGGTCCACCTTGGTGAAGTACTTGATGGCCAGCGCGTCCACGGTCCGCTTGCGGCGCAGTCGCAGGATCGTCTCGATGTTGTGGCGCCTGTAGTAGTCGAGGTTCAGCTCCGAGGAGTTCTTCTGGTGCTGAGCGTAGGGGACCGTCTCGTAGAAGTCCTTGATGAAGGTGTCGAGGATCGCGTCGACCTTGTTGCGCAGTTCGGGGTTGATCGTCATGGCGTGCTTCACTCCTTGGGGTCAGTGGCAGCCGCAGCTCGCGCTGGAGACGCGCTGCATCCGGCCGCGGCGTACCGCCTTGCGGGCGCCGAGGACGGCGGTTCCGTCCGATGTGACCAGCGAGTTGCGGGGGCAGAGGAAGGCCAGGGCGAAGCGCGTGGCCGGCGTGATTCCCAGGCCGAGGTTCACGACGCCGCTGGTGGCGCCGTACGCCTCGTTCGGGCCGCAGTTCGCCGGAATGATCTCCGTGGTGGTGTTGATCCCGAAGCCGAGTTCCCAGATGACGCGGTAGCACGGATCGTCGGTGAGGAGCTTCTCCAGCTCCTCAGCGGCCGACGCCGCCCCCGGCGTCTGCGGGGTGACGCCCTCGATGCTTCCGGCGGCGATGTGCAGCGTCACAGCGTTGGAGACGAGCGGCGAGAGCGCTTCGAACAGCCGTTGCTGGTCGGCGGCGTCGGCCGGGTCCTCGTGGCGGTGGACGATCGGCCACCCGCGCAGGGTGAGGTCCCCGTTGAGGCCGAGCAGCCGGGCCTCCGGTTCGAAGGTGGTGATGTCCGCGGCGGTGACGCTCAGCTTGCCCGAGGGGAAGATCTGCTGATCACCCGCTTCCAGGACGCCCGCCTGCTGGTTCCAGACGCACTCGCCGACCGTGTGGTCGAACTCGGCCTCCGTGCCGGAGGCGTCGTCGACGATCGTCAGCCGGTCGCTGTCGCCCACCAGGTCGAAGAACTCCTCGGCCACACGCGCGTGTTGGGCGACATCGGTGCGGGCAGCGGTGCCCAGGAAGTAACGGACGTGCTCGTCGGTCAGCGGTGTGGACCCGGCCGGCAGCACGGCCAGCTTGCGCCCGCCCAGCTCCTGCGGGGTCGGCGAGTCGAGGAACCGCCCGGGACAGACCGCCAGAACGTGCGCGTCCGGAGGAACGCTCCGCGCGATCAGCTCGCCCAGACGCGTGGCGGGCGGAAGCGTCAGGTGGAGTACGCGGGAACACCCGCCACCGGGAAGTAGGGAAAACGGCTCACCGTGCCGTTCACTCGTGATGAGACAGAATGTCTCGACCGGCTCGCCGAACTGATCGAAGTCGCTTGTCCTGAAATCCAGCGGTGGCACGGTGAACTCCCTAGAAAAAACGACGGGAACCCCGTGGCGGGGCATTTCGCATGCCCCGCCACGGGTCGGCACTCAGCCCAGGAGCGTGCCCAGGTAGTTGCGGTTCTTCTGCACCTTGATCTTCTTCATGGGGAGTCACCTCCTGTTTGATTTATTTTCTTGCATTCACCCCGGCGGCCGAACGGTCGTGATCCGCTATGCAGTGGACACGACCCTCTCGACCGTGGGGTGGTCCGGGTGGCCGATCACCGCGACTCCATTGCTGGTCAGCACGCGGGTGTCGGGCGAAATGATGTCCAGGTGGTACTGGGTGTACGGAGTGAGCCCGAGGCCGAAGTGCAGGCAGCCTTCCGTGCCGCCGTACACCTCGTTCATGGCGTGGTTTCCGGGCAGAATGTCGTGCGAGGTGTTGAGGGCGTGCCCGATCTCCCAGACGATCCGGTAGCGGGAGTCCACGGCGAACATCTGCTCCATCATCGCCACAGCCGGCGCCGCTCCGGCGTCCAGCGCCTCCAGCCGCCTGATCCTGCCGTCCTCGACGGTGGCCTTGATCGCGTTGTCGTGCATCGCCCAGAGCTGGGAGTGGACGCGGGCCTGGTCGCTCCGGGAGAAGGAGGGGGTGCCGCTGTGCAGGATCGGGTAGCCGCGCAGGGTGATCTCGCCCTCCAGCGGCAGCTTCAGGGCCTCGTCGAACTCCCTGATCTCGACCGGCAGTACGCTGATCTCACCGGACGGGACGATCTGCTGGTCGCCCCAGTCCAGCGGCCCGGCTTGCTGGTTCCACACCAGGCCGTCGCGCAGGTGGTCGAGAGTGGCGCGGGTGCCGTGCACGGGGTCGACGTACACCAGGTGGTCCGCGTCCTCGGCGAGCTCGAAGAAGGTGTCGCAGAACGCTGCCTGGTCGGCCGCCGAGGTCCGTTCCATCACACCGAGGAAGTGCCGGATCTCATCGAAGCCGGTGGGCGTCGAGTTGCATGCCATGCCCATGATCTTCCGCTGCCCCACCAGATCGGGATCCGGTGATTCGAAGAATCTGCGGGGAGAGATCACCAGCACGTGTGCGGGTTCCGGAATTTTCTTTTCGAGGATTTCCTCGAAGCGGTCCCCCACGTCCAGCGTAATGGTGAGGAATTCCCGGTACGGCGCCGTTTTGACGACTTCGATCCGATCGACGAGCTCGGAATTCGTGATCAGACAGAAGGTGCTTCCGGTGGCTTCGCCGAACTGGCTGAAGCGGCCCGGATCGATGGTTATCTGCGCGGACACGATCACTCCCGTCTTGACCTCTGCTTATTTCCTCGCTCTGGTCATTACTTTGACGTGCCGCAGGGTCGGTCCGCTATAGGACGATGGTCCCTCCACTTTTTCCGCCGCTAAGTGAGTCTTTGCCAGTAACGAATCATTACGTTGCGTGACTAATCAGATGGTGCGGTCGTACTCGAGCTGGAGCAGGACGAGGGCTGCGGCGGCGATCTTCGTGATGCGGCTGGGGTCGAGGCTGACCCGGCGTAGTGCCTTGAAGGTGGTCTTGAGCAGGGAGTTGGCGCGCTCGCAGACGCCGTGGACGCCGCGGATGACCTTGTTGTAGGTCTGCTGGGCCTCGGTCAGCTCGCCTCCGGCGGGCTTCTTGTGCGGGTGGCGAAAACCGTCGCCGGCGTTCTCGTAGCCGAGGTCGACGAGGGTCGGCATGTCCAGCTCGGCAGCGATCCGGTTGAGGGCATCGATCAGGCCGTGGTGGCGGGCGCAGGTGGTGTCGTGCTCGCGGCCCGGGCGGACCGGTGAGACCCAGAT
>NZ_NEUB01000922.1 GCF_002910825.1 Streptomyces sp. SM1
GGGAGGATTCCCCCCCGCACCCGGGGCCGTACGCCCCACCGCCGCGGCCGTACGCCCCGGGCCCCGCGCGTCACCACCGGACGCCCTCGCGCGTACGACACTCCCGCGGTGCCGCGCCGCCCGTCCGGTGCGCCCATCCCCCCGCCCCTTGACAGCCGTTGACCTTCAGCGCCCCTGGTGAGGGGCGGCCCCGTCGACTCCCCGTGAGCCGTGTCACCCTTCACGGCAACGCGTGTGCCGAGCGGCCACCGCGCGGGCGGGAGGAGGACTACGCTCAAGACCGGTACGTCATTCGGGCGACTCGGGGAGGCAGCGGGATGACGGAGGTACGGCCCCCGGCCGCTCCCTCGGCTTCGTTGTGGGAGCGCGACGACGAGGTCGCCGCCATAGCGGAGGCCGTCGACACCCTGTGTGCCGACCGATCCTCGCCGGGCAGCCTGCTGGTGCTCCGGGGCGAGGCGGGGCTGGGCAAGACCGCACTGCTGGCCGAGACCCGGCGCATCGCCGAACGGCGCGGCTGCACCGTCTGGTCCGCCCGCAGCGGCGAGACCCTGCGCTCCGTGCCCTTCAACGTCGTACGCCAACTCCTGCAGCCCGCCCTGGTGTCGATGCTGCCGGAGGAGGCCCGCGAGTACCTCGGCGACTGGTACGACATCGCCGGCCCCGCCCTCGGCATAGCCGACCCCGGCGACCGGCACGCGGACCCGCAGGGCGTGTGCGAGGGCCTGGTGGCCGCCGTACGCCGGCTGGCCCGCCGGGACTGGCCGCTGGTGCTGCTCATCGACGACGCCCACTGGGCCGACCAGGAAACCCTCTACTGGCTCGAGGCGTTCGCCGGACGCCTCGCCGACCTCTCCGTCCTCCTCGTCGTGGCCCGCCGGCCCGGTGAGATCTCCGGGACCGGTGCCCGGCACCTGGACGGCGTCGCCGCCGCGGCCGACCGCCCCGTCACCACCCTCAGCGCCCTCACCCCCGACGCCGCGGCCGGACTCACCCGCGCCACCCTCGGTGAGAACGCGGACGCGGCGTTCTGCCGCGAGGTGTGGGCCGTCACCGCCGGCAACCCCTACGAGACCGTCGAGCTCCTCGCCAAGGTCCAGGACAGCGAACTGGAACCCGTCGAGGCCCACGCCGGTGAACTGCGCGACCTCAACCGCTCCGCCCGCGGCGGCGGACTCGTCGCCCGGCTGGAAGAACTCGGCACAGATGCCACCCGGTTCGCCTGGGCCGCCGCCATCCTCGGCACCGACGTCACTGTCGGCCTGGTGGCCCGGCTCGCCACCCTCAGCCCCGACGACGCCGCCCGCTGCGCCGAACGCCTGCGCGGCGCCCGCATCCTCACCGCCCCCGACCCGTCCGCCACGGGCCGCACCGGCTCAGGCGACCTCGAGTTCGTCCATCCCCTGATCGCCACCGCCGTCTACAACTCCATCCCCGACGCGCTGCGCCGGGCCATGCACGGCATCGCGGCCCGGATCGTCACCGACTCCGGGCGCGGCTCCGCGGCCGCCTCCCGTCACCTCCTCGAAGTGCACCCGGACGACGACGAGGAACTCGTCTGGCAACTGCGCGAGGCCGCCCGCGAACACCTCGCCGTCGGTGCCCCGGACGCCGCCCGCCGCTGCCTGGAACGCGCGCTGGAGGAACCACCCCGCCCCGAGGTCCACGCGCACGTGCTGTACGAACTGGGCAGCGCCGCCTTCCTCACCGCGCCCGCCCGCACCATCGGCCATCTGCGGACCGCGCTCGGCATGCCCGGCCTCGACGGCGACCGGCGCGTCGACGCCGTGATCCGGCTCTCCCAGGCCCTGCTCCACAACGACCAGATGGAGGAGGCCGTCCGCACCGTCGAGGCGGAGGCCGCCCGGCTCGAACCCGGCCCCGCCCGGATGCGGCTGCACGCCGTGCAGTTCATGTGGGAGGGCATCCACGCCGGTGAAACCATCACACCCGGCCGCTCCGAGCGGCTCGCCCGGCTCGCCGCCACCTGCACCGGACGCGACAACTCCGAACGGGCACTGCTCATCCTGCGCGGCTTCGACGCCATGATGCGCGGGGAGAACGCGGAGGAGATCGCCGAAGTCTGCGACCGCGCACTCGTCAACGGCCGCCTCGCGCCGGGCCTCGGCTGGACCGACTCCGAGTGGAGCGTCGAACTCCTGCTGATGCTCGCGAGTTCCTACGCCTACACCGACCGGCTCGACCGTGCCGAAAGCCTCTACAGCGAAGCCCTGAACGCCTACGACACGGCGGGCTGGGGCGGCGGCCACCTCGTCCTGGCGCACGCCTACGTCGGTCTGGCCCACCGCAGGAGGGGCCGGCTGGAGGCGGCGGAGGCGTCACTGCGCGAGTCGCTGCGCCTCGCCGAACGCGTCGGCCGCGGACTGCCCCTGTACTGGACGGCCATCTGCAACCTCGTCGACACGCTGCTCGCCCGCGGCCATGTCGACGAGGCATGGGCCATGGCGGAACGGCACGGTTTCACCCCGCCCTACCCGTCCGCCATCGTGCTGCCCGACCCGCGCTCCGTACGCGGCCGGCTGCTGCTCGCCGTCGGCCGTACCAAGGACGGCATCAACGAACTGGAGGCGGCGGAGAAGGCGGCGGCCGCCCGCGGCCACCACAACCCGGTGCATGTCTTCGGCGCCGCAGACCTGGCCCGCGCCCTCGCCACCGAGGATCCCGCCCGCGCCGCCCGGCTGGCCGTCGACGTCCGCCGGCACGCCGAGCGCCTCGGCACGGACACCGCCATAGGAGAGGCGCTGCGCGTCGCGGCGGCCCTGGAGACGGGCCAGCGCGCGGTCCGCCTCGCCGCCCAGGCGGTCACCTACCTGGAGTCCTCACCCTGCCAGTACGAACACGCGGCGGCCCGGGTCGAGTACGGCGTCCTCGCCCGTTCCGCCCCCGACCTCGAACGCGGCCTGTCACTGGCCCGCTCCTGCGGTGCCGACGGCCTGGCGGAGCGGGCCCGCGCGGAGCTGGAGACGGGCGCGGGACTCCGTTAGACCTCGCCGTCCCCGGCCCACCCGCCGTGCGCGGGCCCCGTCAGGCCGCCCGGCTCAGGGCGCCTCCGCGTACACCACCCACACCTGGCCGCGCGCGAAGTTCATCGGCTCCCCGGAGTCGGTGGTGAACGAGGTGCCGTCCTCGGCGGCCGGCCGCTTCCAGTCCGCCTCCCACGCGCGTCCGTCGCGCAGCACGGTGGCCTCCCCGGAGCCCACCGTCTCCGTGTACGGGGTGTTGTTGCCGAGGAAGTCGCGGAAGCCGGAAGGGCGCACGGTCACGTACTGCACGACGACCGTCGCCGGCGCCAGCCGTTCACCGTCCCTGGTGAGCGCCGGTGCGCCGTCCATCGACACCAGCCAGCGGTCCTGCGCGCCGGACCAGGTGAAGGTGAAGCGTGCCGCCGGGTAGCGCACGGTGAGGTCGCCCCGCGGTTCACCGTCCGCGGGGGGTTCCCCGAACCGGAAACCGGTGGTCAGGGCGGCCTCGCCGGGCGGGTCGTCCATGAGCCGCCCCGGCCGGAGATACAGATTGTGCGGCGCGGACCGGCCGGGGTCCCGGGTGTAGGCGTCGGGCTCCGACTCGGGTGTCACCGCCTCCAGCGGTGCCTGCTCGATCAGCGGGTTCAGCTTGCTCTGCGCCCCCGAGAAGGCCAGCAGCGGCCGGTCGAACTGGCGCAGCAGCTCCAGGTCCGACTCCCGGGCGCTGCGCACCGGTCCGGCGGACTCCGGCAGTGCGGTGGCGTACACGGCGATCAGCCTGCTGCTACCGCCCTCGACCTGTTCGGTGTACACCACGTCGGCGGTGTCCAGACCGGTCTGGGGCCGGGCGGCGGGGGCGTTGTCGATCTTCACGGCGAGTACCGGCGGGCCGTCCTGCTCACCGGGCTGTGCCGGGGACTCACGGGCCGTTCCCCGTCCGTCGTCGCGCGGACCGTCGGACGTCGTGCAGCCCGCTGCCAGACCGGCCGTCAGCACGGCGGTGAGCAGCAGCCCCGCCCCCGTCCCGCGCCGTCGGCGCGCTCCTCGTTCCCTGCCCACCGTCGTCACCGCGCCCGCCTCATATCATCCGTTGTCTCGATTGTGCGCTTTTCTGATTGTCTCTGGCCATTGCAGGACGGACGTACTCCCGCGCGCCGGCATCCGCCGTTCGGCTCAGCGGCCCGTGGTTCGGCGCGCGGCCCCTCGGGTACCCGGGCGCCCACCGCATGAGCGGCACACCGGCCACGACGGAGGGAGCGGGCGGCGATGAGGGCACTGACCTGGCAGGGAAAGCGGGACGTACGGTTGGAGACCGTGCCCGACCCGAAGATCGAGGAGCCGACGGACGCGATCATCCGCGTCACCTCCAGCGGGCTGTGCGGATCCGATCTGCATCTCTACGAGGTGCTGACCCCGTTCATGACACCGGGCGACATCCTCGGTCACGAACCCATGGGCATCGTCGAGGAGGTCGGCGCGGCGGTGCCGGACCTCCAGGCGGGTGACCGGGTCGTGGTCCCGTTCCAGATCGCCTGCGGCAACTGCTGGATGTGCCTGACCGGCCTTCCCACCCAGTGCGAGACCACCCAGGTCAGCGCCGAGGGTATGGGCGCGGCCCTGTTCGGCTACACCCGGCTGTACGGAGCGGTGCCGGGCGCCCAGGCCGAGTACCTGCGCGTCCCGCAGGCCCAGTACGGCCCGACCAAGGTCCCCGAAGGGCCCTCCGACGACCGGTTCCTCTACCTCTCCGACGTCCTGCCCACGGCCTGGCAGGCGGTCGCCTACGCCGGTGTCCCGAAGGGCGGCAGCGTCGCGGTGCTCGGGCTCGGGCCCATCGGCGACATGGCCTGCCGGGTCGCCCGGGCCCAGGGCGCCGGAAGGGTGTTCGGCGTGGACCTCGTCCCGGAGCGGCTGCGCAGGGCCGAGCAGCGGGGCGTGGAGACCTTCGACCTGCGCTCCTTCGACGACGAGAAGGAACTCGTCACCGCGATCCGCGACCGGACCGACGGCCGCGGCCCCGACGCCGTGATCGATGCCGTCGGCACCGAGGCACACGGCAGCGCCGCGGCACGCATGGTGCAGAACGCGTCCGCCCTGCTGCCCCGCAAACTGAGCGGCCCGATGGCGGAGCGCTTCAGCGTCGACCGGCTCGCCGCACTCCACACCGCCATCGAACTGGTGCGCCGCGGCGGCACCATCTCGGTCACCGGCGTCTACGGCGGCATGGCCGACCCGATGCCCATGCTGACCCTGTTCGACAAGCAGATCCAGATGCACATGGGGCAGGCGAACGTACGCCGCTGGAGCGACGAGATCATCCCCTACCTCACCGACGAGGACCCGCTCGGCGTCGACGACTTCGCCACCCACCACGTGCCGCTGACCGAGGCGCCGCACGCCTACGACATGTTCCAGAAGAAGCAGGACGGGGCGGTCAAGGTCGTCTTCCGGCCCTGACTTGGTCAAGGTCGTCTTCCGGCCCTGACTCAGGGACCTCCGAGGATCTCGGCCAGGTCGTAGCGGACCGGCTCCTCCAACTGCGCGAAGGTGCAGCTCTCGGGAGTCCGGTCGGGGCGCCGGCGTCGGAAACGGGCGGTGTGCCGGAAACGCCGCCCGTTCTCCATGTGGTCGTAGGCCACCTCGGCCACCAGCTCCGGCCTGAGCGGCACCCACGACAGGTCCTTCTTCCCGGACCAGCGGCTCGGGGCGCCCGGCAGCCGCGCCGTCTCGTGCGCCTCCGCCTCCGCCCAGGCCGCCCACGGATGGCCCGACACCTCGTCCATCCGCAGCGGAGCCAGCTCCTCGATCAGCTCCGCGCGACGCTTCATGGAGAAGGCCGCCGCCACGCCCACGTGCTGGAGGACGCCGGCCTCGTCGTACAGGCCCAGCAGCAGCGAGCCCACCACCGGGCCGCTCTTGTGCAGCCGGTACCCGGCCACCACCACATCGGCCGTGCGCTCGTGCTTGATCTTGAACATGGCCCGCTCGTCCTGCCGGTAGCGCAGCGCCGGCGGCTTGGCGACCACCCCGTCAAGACCTGCCCCCTCGTACTGCTCGAACCAGCCCCGCGCCACCTCGATGTCCCGGGTCGCCGGGGCCACGTGCACCGGCAGGGTGACCCCTTCCAGCGCCCGGACCAGCAGCTCCCGCCGGTCGGACAGCGGCGTGTCCAGCAGTGACTCGTCCCCCAGTGCCAGCACGTCGAAGGCGACGAGCGACGCCGGGGTCCGCTCGGCGAGCATCCGCACCCGCGAGTCCGCCGGGTGGATGCGCTCGGTGAGCGCGTCGAAGTCGAGGTGCCCCTCCCGCGCGACGACGATCTCGCCGTCCATCACGCACCGCTGCGGCAACCGCTCCCGAACCGCCGCCACCACCTCGGGAAAATACCTGGTCAGCGGTTTGCCGGTACGGCTGCCCAGCTCGACCTCGTCGCCGTCGCGGAACACGATCGCCCGGAAGCCGTCCCACTTCGCCTCGTAGTGCATGTCCGGCGGGATCTTCGCCACCGACTTGGCGAGCATCGGCTTCACGGGCGGCATCACGGGAAGATCCATGCTCCGATTCTGCGCGAAGGTGCCCGTTACCGCCCGGTGTGCGAGGGATGTGCGCTCGGCCTACCGTGGCTCGCATGGGTGACGCGGTGGAACTCGAAGTGGCCGGCCGGACCGTACGGCTGTCCAGCCCGGACAAGGTCTTCTTCCCGGAGCACGGCTACACCAAGCTGGACGTCGCCCGCTACTACCAGGCCGTCGCCCCCGGCATCCTGCGGGCCCTGCGCGAGCGGCCCACCACCCTGCAGCGCTACCCGGACGGCGTCACCGGCGAGTGGTTCTACCAGAAGCGGGCACCGAAGGGCATGCCCGACTGGATCCCCACCGCGCACATCACCTTCCCCAGCGGCCGCAGCGCCGACGAGATGTGCCCCACCGAGGAGGCGGCCGTGGTGTGGGCCGCCCAGTACGGCACGCTCGTCTTCCACCCCTGGCCGGTGCGCCGCGCCGATGTCGACCACCCCGACGAACTCCGTATCGACCTCGATCCGCAGCCCGGCACCGACTACGCCGACGCCGCCCGCGCCGCCCACGAACTGCGGGCCGTACTGGAGGAGTTCGGCGGGCTGCGCGGCTGGCCCAAGACCTCCGGCGGGCGCGGCATCCATGTCTTCGTGCCGATCGAACCGCGCTGGACCTTCGCCCAGGTCCGCCGCGCCGCCATCGCCGTGGGCCGGGAACTCGAACGCCGGATGCCGGAGCAGGTGACCATCAAGTGGTGGAAGGAGGAGCGCGGGGAGCGCATCTTCGTCGACTACAACCAGACCGCCCGCGACCGCACCATCGCCTCCGCCTACTCCGTACGCCCCCGCCCGCACGCGCCCGTCTCGGCGCCGCTGCGCTGGGAGGAGGTCGGCGTCGCCCGTCCGCGGGACTTCGACATCACGACCATGCCCGCGCGCTTCGCCGAACTCGGCGACGTGCACGCGGACATGGACGGTCACGCGTTCTCCCTGGAGCCCCTGCTGGAACTCGCCCGCCGCGACGAACACGACCACGATCTGGGCGATCTGCCGTACCCACCCGAATATCCGAAGATGCCGGGAGAGCCCAGCCGGGTGCAGCCGAGCCGGGCCAGGAAGCCGAAACCCCCGGCCTCCTGACCCGGCTCGTCAGCCGGACCCGCGCGGAACTACAGGTCCTTGATCCGGACGTCCCGGTAGGAGACGACGTCCGTCGTGCCGTGCACCTGCAGTCCGATGTAGCCGGAGGCGAACCGCCGCCCGTCCGTGCCCGGGTCGTCCGAGCGCGGCGGGGTGAAGTCCTGACCGCCGGTGTTGTCGAACTCGTTGATCAGCGTGCCGTTGCGGTAGACCGAGTAGTGCTGGTCCACCACGCGGATCTCGTAGTCGTTCCAGGTGCCCTTCTGCGTGACGCCCGCACCGGCCAGACCCACCCGGTCGAAGCCGTAGACCGAGCCCGTCTTGTACATGTCCCCGGTGGGGGAGTCGAACACCTGCACCTCGTGCCCGTACTTGATGGCGGCCCACTCCGGACGCGGCTCCTCCGGGTGGTCGTGGATCTGCGGGAACCGCACGAACACACCGGAGTTGGCGTTGCCGGTGCCCGGCGCGTCGTCACGCCACTGGAGCTTCAGCGAGAAGTCGCCGTACGCGCGCTCGGGGAACCACAGCATGCCGAGCCCGCCCCGGGTGGTGCCGGAGGTGATCGACCCGTCCGGGTTCAGCGCGAAGGAACCGCCGCCCACCTGCTCCCACTTGGCGAACGTCGCCTCGGTGCCGTCCAGGATCTTGCGGTAGCCGTCGGTCTGTCCGGGCGTGCCGACACCGGACCGCTCGGCCGCCTGGTTGATGGCCTTCCGCTCCCGCTTGTCGATGACCCCTTCACTCCTGAGCCGGTCCAGGACGCTCTTCACGTGCTTCAGGAACAGCGCCCGCGAGGTCCACTGCTTCTCGTCCTCGATCAGTTCGCCGATCCGGCACCGGTTGTCGGTGACCCGGTTCGGCACACCCGAGTCGACCGTGCCGACGATCACCGTCGACCGCTCGTCGTACTCCGGGCAGTCGGGCGCGGGCACCCCGCCGTCGGCCACCACCGTGAAGCTCACCGTGAGCGGCGCGGAGGTGTTGCCGGCCTCGTCGCTCGCCCGGTAGGCGACGGTGTGCCGCCCCGCCCGGTCCACGACCACGGGCGCGGCGTACGCCAGGTACGGCCCGCCGTCGAGCGAGTACTCGATACCGGCGACGCCGGAACCGCCGTGCCCGTCGTCGGCGCTGACGGTCACCGTGGCGTCACCGACGTAGGCGCCGTCGGAGTTCCTGACGCCCCCGACGGTCACGCCGGTCGTCGGCGGGGTGGTGTCCTGCGGGGGAGCGGCGACCACCGTGAACTGCACGCTCTTGGCCGCCGCCGTGTTGCCCGCCTTGTCGGTGGCGCGGTAGCGCACGGTGTGCGTCCCGACCTGGTGGACCATCACCGGGCCGGTGTACGCCTGCCAGGCGCCGTCGGCCCCGAGGGCGTACTCGATGCCGTTGACGCCGGAGCCGGTGTCGGACGCGGTGACGGTGACCGTCGCCATGCCGATGTAGTCACCGTCGCCGTTCTTCTCTCCGTCCACCGTCGCCGAGGTCTCCGGCGTCGTGGTGTCGTCCGTCGGCGGCGCGACGACCGTGAACTCCACGCTCCGCTCCGCCGAGACGTTGCCCGCCCTGTCCAGCGCGCGGTAGCGCAGCGTGTGGGTGCCGACCTGGTCGACGACGACCGGGGCGGTGTACGGCTGCCAGGCCTCGTCGGCCCCGAGGGCGTACTCGATCCGGTCCACGCCCGAACCCTCGTCGGTGGCCTCGACGCTCACACTCGCCGAACCCACGTACTCGCCCAGGTCGTTCTGCGAGCCGGTCACCTTCGCCGTGGCCTCGGGCGCCGTGGTGTCCTCGCCGCCGCCCTCGGTCACCGTCAGGATGCCCTGCATCTCGCCGTGACCGGGGATGGTGCAGTGGTAGAAGTACCGGCCCGGGGTGAGGACCACCTCGGCGGTGTGCCGGCCTCCCTGGGCGTCGCCCGGGTTGGCGAGGATGTTCAGCTGGACGTCGTTGTTGAACTCCGGGTCGGAGGTCACGAACGTCAGCGTGTGCGGCATGCCGGTGGTGTTGCCGGTGGCCGCGCTGTTCTCGAAGACGATCGTCGCCGGACCGGCCACCGCGGTGGCCGGCGCGGACGTGTACGCGGTGATGCCGTCACCGGCGGTCCAGGTGAGGACCTGCTCCGCCGCCTCGGCCGCGGGGGACCCGGACTCGCCGGCCGCGGACGTCGGCGTCTGCAGACCGAGCGTCATCAGCAGGGCGGCCAGCAGGCCGGCCCACATTCTTCGTTGCCGTATCACTGGTTTCATCCGGCCTTCCTCGCCAGCTTGCCGGCGGCCGGGGTGGGGCCGCCGCCCGTGTAGGTGACCCGCCACAGCGCGGACTTGGCGTCGGAGGTGAAGAAGCCGCGCCCGTAGTCGAGGACGTACAGTGCCCCGTCCGGGCCGAACTTCCAGTCCATCAGGTTCCTGATGCCGTCGTTGCCGACCGGCACGATCTTCTTCAGGGACTCCGAGTGCACCGGAAGACCGCCGTCTCCCTGTGTCCTCGGGTCCATCAGCACCGCGTTGCGCGGCTGGTCGGCGTCGTAGAAGTCACCGACGAACCACTTGCCGTCCCAGTACGCGGGCCATTTGACCTCGCTGGCGCCGGCGGTGTCGTAGCGGTAGACCGGGCCGTTCATCGCGGCCTGTCCGCCGCCCTTGAGCCAGGGCAGCCGGTAAGTGGCCTCGTCCTGCACGTACGACGGGACGCCGTTCTCGTCGCGCGGGTAGTCCGGGGCGCCGCCCTGCGGCGAGTACCAGATGTTGTTGGCGGTCACCGGCGGCAGATTGACCAGGCCGTCGTTGTTCGGCGACTCGTTCTTCGGGGCGTCGCAGTCGTACCAGCCGAGCGGCTTGGACGGGTCGGGCAGGTTCCGGTCCCGGTAGGGCTGCTTGTTGCCCATGCAGTACGGC
Source organism: Streptomyces sp. SM1 (assembly GCF_002910825.1). Classification (GTDB taxonomy): domain Bacteria; phylum Actinomycetota; class Actinomycetes; order Streptomycetales; family Streptomycetaceae; genus Streptomyces; species Streptomyces okerensis. Next base: position 10,536 of record NZ_NEUB01000922.1, read on the forward strand.
CAGCCGCGGTTGGACGCCTCGGTGATCACGGCGAACGTGTCGTACTTCGCCGGACCCCAGGTGGTCGACGGGGAACCGGCGTCCGGGCCGACCCAGCCGGCGTAGAGGATGTCGGTCGTCCGGTCGACGGAGATGCGCGAGGGGTTGCGCACACCCATCACATAGATCTCGCCGCGCGTCTTCCCGCCGCCCTCGGCGGTCTCCTCGCCGGTGAACAGGTTGCCCTCGGGGAGGGTGTACGTGCCGTCCGGCTCCGGGTGGATGCGCAGGATCTTGCCGTTGAGGTTGTTGGTGTTGCCGGCGGTGCGGCGCGCGTCCGCGAAGGACACGCCCTTGAAGTTGGGCTCCGGGTTGTTGCCCGAGTAACCGCCGCTGAAGCCGCTGGAGTTGGTGTCACCGGTGGCGATGTACAGGTTGCCCTCGGAGTCCCAGGCCATCCCGCCGCCCGCGTGACAGCAGCTGTGGATCTGCACCGGCCACTTCAGCAGCACCTTCTCGCTGCTCAGGTCCAGCTTGTCGGTGGCGTGGTCGAGGGTGAAGCGGGAGACCCGCCGCTCGCCCATGTGCGTGTCCCGGTTGATCTCGGAGTGCGGCGTGTAGTGCAGGTACACCCACCCGTTCTGCTCGAACCGCGGGTCCAGTTCGATGCCGAGCAGGCCCTCCTCGACCTTCCGCAGTTCGTCGCCGCCGCCCTTGTTGCCGAAGACGGTGAGCGCCCCGGCGAGGGTGACCTTCCCGGTCTCCGGGTCGTAGACGTGGATCTCGCCCTTGCCCTTGCCGATGTCGGGGTCGTTCCAGTCGGTGACGACGGGCTGGGAGGAGTCCGCGCCGCCCCGGCCGATGTAGAACACGCGGCCGTCGGGGGCGGTGACCAGGCCGTGCGGTTCGCCGATCTGGTCGTTCTGACCCGCCTGGTTGGGCCGGGTGAGCCGCTCGGCCTTGTAGTTCCCGGTGATCGTCGCCTTGCAGTCGGCCTGCGCGAGACGGTTGGTCCACAGCAGGGCGCCGCGCAGATGGTCGCGGAAGTCGGTCTCGTCGTACGACGACACCGTGCCGCCCATGCCCGTGTAGAAGGACCGGCCGCCGTCGTAGTCACGGCACCAGCTGACCGGGTGGTCCCAGCCGTTGGTGCCCGCGCCGGGCCGGTACGTCGATTCCCGCACCCGGGCGACCGTGTGCACGTCGCCGGAGGGGTTCTTCGCCCAGTTCAGCCACTTGTCGGGCCGCTTCCACTGCGTCGGCAGGCCCTTGGTCGCCGGATGCGTCCGGTCGCCGACCTCGACGGTGGCCCGCTGCACGTCGCCGGGACCGGAGGCGGCCGGGCGAGCACCGATCAGGCCGGTGAACCAGTCCGAGTACGGTTCCGCGCGGGCCGCGTCGTGCAGGCCGACGAAGCCGCCGCCGGCCTCCATGTACGCCTCCAGGCCCGCCTCCTGGTCCGGGTCGAGGACGTCCCCGCCGCCGGTCAGGAACACGATGGTGTTGAAGCGGCCCAGCTTCTTGGCGTTGGTGAAGACCGAGGCGTTGTCCGTGGCGGTGACCGCGAAACGCTGGTCCTCCGGGCCGGTCAGCCCGATCCGCTCGATCGCCGCGATCCCCGCGTTCACCAGCGGTGACTCGTCGCCGCCGGCCGCCGAACCGTAGAACAGCAGCACCCGTACGTTCGCGCCGCCGGGGGGCGACTTGATGGACATCGTTGTCAGGGACGGATCCGGAGCCGGTCGCGCGCTGGCGGCGGGACCTGACAGCAGCCCGGCGGTGACGGCACCGGCGGTCACGGTGGCCGCCCAGAGACGTCGTCCCGTTCTCGCCCTTCGTGCGTTCGTGGCGCCTGACGTGCTCAACCCTCGTAAGCGCATGGGTTCTTGACGTGATGTGGACCGCACGTGGCCACCCACCCCTCCTCGGTCGCAGCAACAGCGTCATGGAAGCTAGACCTCTTTGCGTCACACGCCAATACCTATCGCAGCAATGAACCGAACTTTGTCCTGAGTGTGGATAAACCAGGGGTGGGCCGCTACGGTTTCACAGGTTCATGACAGCCAACTGGGGAGTTCGGCATGGACAGACGCGGGTTCAACCGGAGGGTACTGCTGGGCGGCGCGGCCGTCGCGACATCGTTGTCCGTCGCACCGGAGGCCGTGAGCGCGCCCGAAGCCGTGAGCGCCGCCGCCCCGGCGAGGGCCGCGCCCGCCGGGGGCGAGGTACGGCGCGTCAAGATGTACGCCGAGCGCCTGGCCGGCGGACAGATGGGCTACGGCTTCGAGAAGGGCAAGGCGTCGATCCCGGGCCCGCTGATCGAGCTCAACGAGGGCGACACGCTGCACGTCGAGTTCGAGAACACCGTGGACGTGCCCGTGAGCCTGCACGTCCACGGCCTGGACTACGAGATCTCCAGCGACGGCACCAAGCAGAACAGGAGCCACGTCGAACCCGGCGGCACCCGCACCTACACCTGGCGCACCCACAGGCCCGGCCGGCGCGCCGACGGCACCTGGCGGGCGGGCAGCGCGGGCTACTGGCACTACCACGACCATGTCGTCGGCACCGCGCACGGCACCGGCGGCATCCGCAACGGCCTGTACGGACCGGTCATCGTGCGCCGCAAGGGCGACGTACTCCCCGACGCGACCCACACGATCGTCTTCAACGACATGACGATCAACAACAGGCCCGCCCACACCGGCCCCGACTTCGAGGCCACCGTGGGCGACCGCGTCGAGATCGTCATGATCACGCACGGCGAGTACTACCACACGTTCCACATGCACGGGCACCGCTGGGCCGACAACCGCACCGGCATGGTCACCGGCCCCGACGACCCCAGCCAGGTCATCGACAACAAGATCTGCGGCCCTGCCGACTCCTTCGGCTTCCAGATCATCGCGGGGGAGGGCGTCGGCGCGGGCGCCTGGATGTACCACTGCCACGTCCAGAGCCACTCCGACATGGGCATGGTCGGACTGTTCCTGGTGAAGAAGCCGGACGGCACGATCCCCGGGTACGACCCGCACGAGCACGCCCACGGTCCGGCCGCCGAGGAGGAGCCGGAGCACGGGCACTGACGTACCGGACCTGATCCGAGAGCGCTCTCCCACCCGCGGCGGCCGGGGCTATCCTTTCCCGCAGCCGCAGGTGAGGAGCGCCGAAGTGACCGAGACAGTACCGCGCCCCACCCTGGAGGCGGTCGCCGCGCGGGCCGGGGTCTCCCGGGCCACGGTCTCCCGCGTGGTCAACGGTTCCGACGGGGTCCGCGAACCCCTGGCCGAGCGGGTGAGGCAGGCGGTGGACGAACTCGGGTACGTCCCCAACCAGGCCGCCCGCAGCCTGGTGACCAAGCGGCACGACGCCGTCGCCGTCATCGTCGCCGAACCGGAGACACGGGTCTTCGCCGACCCCTTCTTCGCCCGCCAGCTGCGCGGCATCAGCAAGGAACTGACGGCCCACGACAACCAGCTCGTCCTGCTGCTCACCGAGGACCGCGCCGACCACGTCCGCGTCGGACGCTACCTCGCCGGCGGTCATGTCGACGGCGCGCTGGTCTTCTCGCTCCACATCGACGACCCGCTGCCCGAACTGATCCAGCGCGCCGGACTGCCGACCGTGTTCGGCGGCCGGCCCGACTTCAACGGCGGCCGGGGCGGCGTCTCCTACGTCGACAGCGACAACCGGGGCGGCGCCCGGGACGCCGTACGGCATCTGCTCGGCCTCGGCCGCCGCCGCGTCGCCCACATCACCGGAGCCCTCGACCAGACCTCGGCCGTGGACCGGCACGACGGCTACCGCGACGTCATGGCCGACGCCGACCCCCGGCTGGTGGCGCGGGGCGACTTCACTCCCGCGAGCGGTGAGCGGGCGATGCGGGAACTCCTCGGCCGGCACCCCGGCCTGGACGCGGTCTTCGCCGCCAACGACCTCATGGCGGCGGGCGCCCTGCGCGTGCTGCGCGAACACGGACGGCGGGTGCCGGAGGACGTGGCGGTCGTCGGCTTCGACGACATGCTGCCGATCGCCGAGCAGACCGAACCACCGCTCACCACCGTCCGCCAGGACATCGAGGAGATGGGCCGTCTGATGGCCCGTCTCCTCCTGCGCGACCTCGACCACACCGGCACGCCGGAGGAGACCTCGGGCGCCCGCCCCGACGGCCTGATCCTCCCGACGACGCTGATCCGCCGGTCGTCCGCGTGAGCCGCCCTGCCGGACGGCACTGAGAACCGGCCCCCCCCGGAGGGAGCCCGGGGACGGGGCCCGTCCAGGACCGCAAGGGAGGGGGCACACCCCCGTTCGGGTGCTGTGGCGGTGATTGCCGGTGGGCGGTGGAAGACTCGGCAGAGCAGGCGACGGGAGCTCCCGGAGGAGGCACCATGCTCACCACCCGCTTCGTCGACGGCGGCCCGGACTGGATCGACGTCGGTACGTCCGACATCGAGGAGGCAGCGTCCTTCTACGGCGGCCTGTTCGGCTGGGAGTTCCGCTCGGCGGGGCCCGACGCCGGGGGCTACGGCTTCTTCGAGCTGGCCGGGCGGACCGTCGCCGGCGGCATGGAGATCACGCCCGAGCAGGGCCCGCCCGCCTGGACGGTCTACTTCCAGAGCCCCGACGCCGAGACGACCGCGGAGGCCGCGCGGCAGGCCGGCGGCAGCGTGCGCATGCCCCCGATGGAGGTGATGGACCAGGGCAGAACGGCGATCCTCGCCGACCACGCGGGCGTCCCCTTCGGTATCTGGGAACCGGCGCTGCGCAAGGGCGTCGAGGCGGCCGGTGAGACCGGCGCCCTGTGCTGGGCCGAGCTCTACACCCCGGACATCGCCCGGGCCGCCGCCTTCTACCACTCGGCCCTCGGCTGGGAGACCTCCGCGGTGACCTTCCCCGGCGGCGTCTACACCTCCGTCAACCCCGCGGGGACGGAGGAGGGAGGCAGGTTCGGCGGGATGGTCCCGCTGGCCGACGACCCCGTCGAGGCCGTCGGCGGACAGCCCTACTGGCTGCCGTACATCGGAGTGGAGGACCCGGACGCCGTCGTCGCCAGGGCCGTCGAGCTGGGCGGCACGGTGCGGATGCCCGCCACCTCCCTCGCCGGCGTCGGCCGGCTCGCCCGTCTGGCGGATCCCCACGGCGCGCGCTTCGCGGTCCTCAAGGGCGATCCGCACCAGATCTGACCACCGGCGCGCCGCCGTGCGCGGCGGGCCGGCCGGCGCCATCATCAAGCGGTCACGGGAGACAGCCGCGAGGCGGGAAGGAAGCGGGAGAACGCCGCGGCGACGCCGCGCGCATCACGCGTTGATCCGGCGTTGATCGAACGTTTTTCGCGATCCGGCACGCTTCCGGCCATGCACATCGACACATTCCCGTCGCCCGACCTCGCCTGGCAGGAAGAGGCGTTGTGCGCGCAGACGGGCGGAGACTTCTTCTTCCCCGACCCCGGCAGCTCGGTCCGCGAGGCGAAGCGCATCTGCGGTCTCTGCCCGATCCGCGCCACGTGCCTGGAGTACGCGCTGACCAACGACCTGCGTTTCGGGGTCTGGGGCGGCCTGTCGGAGAAGGAACGCCTGGAACTGCGGCGCACCGGAAGATGATGATCGCCCGGCGCACCCGCGGCACCCGGGTGCGCCGGTACCGGCCGACCGCACCGTCGGCCGGACGGGAAGTGAGGGCAGTCCACCGCCTCGCCCTGACGACGGAAGCGCCGGTTCGCGGTTCATGTCCGGTCGTCCGGGGTGACCGCGCGGTGCGCTGCCGCCGGCACATCCCGCGCGGAGGGCGGATCGGACCGGTCAGCGTCCGGCCGGGCCCTTCGCCGTACGACGCGACGCCGCGGGCTTCGTCACCCGCGACGGGTCGTGGTCACCGGGACACGCCGGTTCGCATCCGGCCGCTCCGCCTCCTCGGCCCCCGGCCGGTGCTCAGCCGGCGGCGCGGGCCGCCATCCGGGCCTTGCGGGCCGCGAGCTTCTCGTCGAACTTCGAGGCCTCCGCGTCCAGGCCGCCCATGAACAGGCCCAGTTCCTCCTGGGCCTTGATGCCCTCGGGGCCCAGCCCGTCGATCTCCATGATCTTCAGGAAGCGGAGCACCGGCTGCAGCACGTCGTCGTGGTGGATGCGCATGTTGTACACCTCACCGATGGCCATCTGCGCGGCCGCCCGCTCGAACCCGGGGATGCCGTGGCCGGGCATCCGGAAGTTCACCACGACATCGCGGACCGCCTGCATCGTGAGGTCCGGGGCGAGTTCGAACGCCGCCTTCAGCAGGTTGCGGTAGAAGACCATGTGCAGGTTCTCGTCGGTCGCGATGCGGGCCAGCATGCGGTCGCAGACCGGGTCACCCGACTGGTGTCCGGTGTTGCGGTGAGAGATGCGGGTGGCCAGCTCCTGGAAGGCGACATAGGCGATCGAGTGGAGCATCGAGTGCCGGTTGTCCGACTCGAAGCCCTCACTCATGTGCGACATGCGGAACTGCTCCAGCTTGTCCGGGTCCACCGCCCGCGAGGCGAGCAGGTAGTCCCGCATCACGATGCCGTGCCGGCCCTCCTCGGCCGTCCAGCGGTGCACCCAGGTGCCCCAGGCGCCCTCGCGGCCGAACAGCGTGGCGATCTCGTGGTGGTAGCTGGGCAGGTTGTCCTCGGTCAGCAGGTTCACCACCAGGGCGATCCGGCCCACCTCGGTGACCTTCGACTGCTCCTTGTCCCAGGCCTCGCCGTCCTCGAAGAAGCCCGGGAAGTTACGGCCGTCGCTCCACGGCACGTACTCGTGCGGCATCCAGTCCTTGGTGACCTGCAGATGCCGGTTGAGTTCCTTCTCGACCACTTCCTCCAGTGCGTACAACAGCCGGGCGTCGGTCCAGACCGAAGGGCTGCCCAGGTGGGGAGAAGCGAGCGACACGGGTGACTCCAGGGGGACGGGGACACGGGGCGGTCCGGCGAGCGGTGCCAGAAACCTACGCCATCGTAGGCTACGTATCCGTAGGTTACGATGCCGTAGGTTAAGGCTGCCGTAAAGACCGCTGATCAGCGGGGGTCCATCCGGGTGGACGAGGTGCCGCCGGATGCTCGGGATCCGCAGGTCGTTGCGCCGTACGGGTGACATGGCGGCCGGTCAGGCATACAGGTCCCGCAGCCGCACCGAGAGGCACGTCACACAGCCCTCGAGTTTCTCGAACTCGCCGATGTCCACGAGTACGGGCTCGTATCCGAGGTCCGTGAACAGCTCCGCCGTCTTCGGCGCGCTGGCCGCCATCAGCAGCCTGTCCCCGCCGAGCAGCACCACATGCGCCCCGGACTCCTCCGGCACCGGAAGGAACCGCGGGAACAGGGACGGCGCGTCCATGTGGGGGATGTGCCCGACGACCGTCCCGTCCGGCAGCGCCGTGACCGCCGACTTCAGATGCAGCACCCTGGCCACCGGCACGGCGACCACCCGTGCCCCCAGCGGCTCGAACGTGGCCCGTACCTGCCGCACCCCGGCCGCGTTGGTGCGCCCACCGCGGCCCACGTACACGGTGTCGCCGATCTTGAGCACGTCGCCGCCGTCCAGCGTACCCGGCTCCCAGACCCAGTTCACGGAGCAGCCCGGTGACGCCACCGCCTCCTCGACCCCGGCCGTCTCCCCGCGCCGGGACTCGGCACCGGAACGGGCGATCAGCGCCACGTTCCGGTACATCACCACCGTGTCCTCCACGAACACGGAGTCGGGGCAGTCGTCGGCCGGGTCCACCTCGATCGTCTCCCAGCCGTGGGCGCGCAGCGCCTCCGTGTACGCCTCCCACTGCTCCACCGCGCGGTCGACGTCGACGGCCTCCCGCTCGACGTGCGTCACCAGCCCCTCGGCCAGACGGGGAGCGGGACGGCGGACGAGGGCCTTCCTGCTGGGCACGGCTGCGCCTTTCGAACGGGACGGGCATGGCTGCGCCGGAGCCGGGGAGCCCGTGCGGCGGCCTGCCTCCCACGGGCGTCGGCGCAGCCATCATGCAGGGCGAATCCGGACAGGACCACTCCCGGCGGAGATGAGATGTACCACCGGTAACGGGCGGACCGCCTTCAGTCCTCCCGCAGGCCGACGGCCTCCGTTCCGACCTCCTTCAGCTCCCCCTCCTCCATCAGCAGCCACCGGGTGATGCCGATGGAGTCCAGGAACGGCAGATCGTGACTGGCCACGATCAGCGCCCCCTCGTACGACTCCAGCGCCGTGGTCAGCTGCCGGACGCTCGCCATGTCGAGGTTGTTGGTCGGCTCGTCCAGCAGCAGCAGCTGCGGTGCGGGCTCCGCCAGCATCAGCGCGGCCAGTGCCGCCCGGAACCGCTCGCCACCGGAGAGCGTCTCCGCCTTCTGGTCGGCGCGGGCGCCCCGGAAAAGGAAGCGGGCCAGCCGGGCCCGGACCCGGTTGTTGGTGGCGCCCGGGGCGAACCGTGCCACGTTCTCGGCGACGCTCAGCTCCGCCTCGAGGACATCGAGCCGCTGCGGCAGGAACCGCAGCGGCACATGGACCCGCGCCTCGCCGGAGGCCGGCTCCAGCTCCCCGGCGACCGTGCGCAGCAGCGTCGTCTTGCCCGCGCCGTTGCGGCCGATCAGCGCCACCCGCTCCGGGCCGCGCAGATCGAGGCCGCCGTCCACCCGGGCGCCGTACGCCAGTCCGAGGTCGCGGAGGGTGAGGACGTCGCGACCCGGCGGTACGGCCGTGTACGGCAGGTCGACACGGATCTCGTCGTCGTCCCGCACGGCGTCCACCGCGTCGTCGAGGCGCTCCCTGGCCTCGGCGACCTTCTCCTCGTGCATGATGCGGTGCTTGCCCGCGGACTCCTGTGCCGCGCGCTTGCGCGCCCCCATGACGATCTTCGGTTCGCGCTTCTGGTCCCACATCTTCTGGCCGTAGCGCTTGCGGCGGGCCAACTTGACCTGAGCGTCGACGAGTTCGCGCTTCTGCTTGCGGAAGTCCGCCTCGGCCACGCGCACCATGCGTTCGGCGGCCTCCTGTTCGACGGCCAGGGCCTCCTCGTACGCCGAGTAGTTGCCGCCGTACCAGGTGACCTCTCCGGAGCGCAGATCGGCGATCTGGTCGACCAGTTCCAGCAGTTCACGGTCGTGGCTCACCACGATCATGACACCCGGCCAGCCGGCTACGGCCGTGTACAGCCGCCTGCGGGCGTACAGATCGAGATTGTTGGTGGGCTCGTCCAGCAGCAGTACGTCCGGGCGTCGCAGCAGCAGCGCCGCCAGTCGCAGCAGCACCGACTCGCCGCCCGACACCTCGCCGACCGTGCGGTCGAGCCCGATGTGTCCGAGGCCGAGCTCGCCGAGCGTGGCCAGGGCGCGTTCCTCGACGCCCCAGTCGTCGCCGACGGTCTCGAAGTGCTCCTCGGCCACGTCGCCCGTCTCGATGGCGTGCAGCGCGGCCCGCCGGGCGGCGACACCGAGCGCCTCGTCGACCCTCAGCGTGGTGTCGAGCGTCACGTTCTGCGGCAGGTACCCCACCTCCCCGGCGACCCGGACGGTGCCGTCGGACGGGGTGAGCTCGCCGGCGATCAGCTTCAGCAGGGTGGACTTGCCCGACCCGTTGACGCCGACGAGCCCGGTGCGTCCGGGGCCGAAGGCGACATCGAGGCCTTCGAAGACGGTGGTGCCGTCGGGCCAGGTGAAGGCGAGGGAGGTACAGGTGAGGGACGGTGACATACGGGCCTCCGCGGTTGCTCGGGGCGATCAGGGGCACACGCGTATCGAGACACCGCGGGGCGACGACCGGCAGCCGGGAGGGAAACCGAGGGAACGGAGAAGGCCCTGTTCCGAAGGGACCGCAAGGACGGCTCGAACGCCGAGGTCGCACGCTGCGTACACACCTGACCGGTGTGACGCGGTGTCTCAGAACCTCAGACGAGCAACGTCCTTCTCCATTCGGCGGCAACAGAACCGTTCCAGACGCTACGAGCGGCCCGGACCGGCTGTCAACGTCATTTACGGACCACGACGTCACCGCACCCGAGGAGGCACCGTGCTCAACGGCCCGCTCTCACTGCCGGCCTGTCTCTGTCTGCTCGGCTGGGACACCGACCCGGGGCGGCTCGCCCCCCTGGTGCGGTCCGGTGCCCTCGCCGAGCTCGCCCGGCGCGGTCTGCTGACCGACGACGACGGCATCGTCACCCCGCTCGACCTGGACTCCAGGACCGGGGACCCGGTTCTGGACGGTCTGCTGGAACTGGTCAGCGAATCCCTCCCGCACCGCTGGCGTCCCTGGGTGACGCTGCACGCGCGGCACACCCTGGACGCGGTCCGGGAGCAGATGGTGGCCGAGGGCATCCTGCGTGCCGAGAAGCACCGGGTCCTCGGAGTGTTCCCGTCCGTGGAACACGTCCTGGCCGACACCGCCCGCGCGGACGCCCTGCACCGGGAGGCCCGTTCGATCCTGGCCGGGTCCGTACCGGCCGAGAGTGTGCCCGAGCCGACCGCGACCGCCCTGTCCCTGGCCACCGCCGCGGGTCTGCCGCCGGAACCGGACGACGATTCCGGCCGCGACCGCCGCGCCGAGGCCCTCACCCGCCGCGCGGGAGCGTCCGCACCCGCGTTCGACGCCATCCTGCGCGAACTGCGCGCGGGACTCGCCGACGCGTCGCCGGTGCCCTCCCTGACCAGGGGCCGATGACCCCTCGACGTGCCACGTGCGCCGCTCTCGACGCCGGGGGTGACGAACACCCGGCCGGAAGGCGACATTGAGGACGCCTTCACGGCGTAGGCCGG
>NZ_NEUB01000923.1 GCF_002910825.1 Streptomyces sp. SM1
GGCCCGCAGTTCCGGGTCCTGGCCGTCGACCCAGGTGTAGACGACGTCGACGGGGAAGGTCACGTCGTCGACGGTCGCCACCGTGAACGGTGCGAAGGTCGGGAAGGCACGGCCCTCGACCGTGATCGTCGCCGGCTTCTGCTCACTGGCCGGGACGACGTCGGCGACGCGGTTGCGGCGCGGCGCCACCAGCGAATCCGCCAGCACATCCTCGGACGCCTGCGGCGACACCCGCGCCAGCTCCTCCTCCGCGGAAGGACCGGCCAGCACATCGGCCCCGTCCTGCCAGAACTCCACATCACAGCCCAGCTGCGGCCCGGCCAGCACCTGACCCACCGGCCCCAGCCGCACCACACCGAAACGCATCACCGGAGCCGACGACAACGCCTTCGGCCACACATCGTCCGCGAACAGCGAGAAATCAGTCACCCCACCGGAACGGGGCCTCGCCGCGAAAACGACACTCCCCCCGTACAACCCACGCATCGACGCCAGAAACGACTCCCGGTCCGCCTCACGCACACCCACGGCCCACGACGTACGCGACACACCCGGCACCACGAAATACGCCACACCCGCCCGCTCCAGGGCATCCGCGACCAGACCCAGATTCTCCGCGGCCGCACCGGCCGCCGAGAACTCCTCGACCACCCGCCCCCACAACGGCTCCCCGTCGAACGCCACCTGCCGCACACGCGCATCCGACCGCAACAACACCTGCCGCTGCCGCGTCACCCGCAGGGACCGGGCCCGGTCCCCCACCCTTCGCCCGGCCCTCGCGCCTCTGACCGCGAGCTTGCGCACGCGCCGAGCGCCCTGAGCCATCAGCGGGTCCCCGAAGAGTCGCTCCGCGGTGCCTTCTCGAACGAGCTGGGGAAGGGGAAGTACTCCTCGAGGAAGGAGAACATGCGGGCCGTGACTTCCTCGCGCCGGTGCGGCGGCACATCCACGTCGTTGAGGCAGAAGAAGTCGTAGTTCCGCTTGGCGGCGATGCCCGCGAGCCGGAGCTCCGCGTCCTCCCGGCTGATGTTGACGTACCGGAAACGGAACTTCCCGGGGATGCCCTTGCCGGTCAGATAGGCGTGGTTGTAGTGGAGCGACGCCGTCATCGCGATGTCGTCGGGCGACCGGAAGCGCGACCGCATGGTCCGGTCGATGTCCTCGGGGAACATCTCGTCCAGCTCCGTCAGCACGGAACGCACCTGCGGAAGTGGCGTGTGCATGAAGTTGTGGGTGACGAAGCGGTCGTGCGCCTTGAGCAGGAGCTCGCGCACGTTCTTGCCCGCGGAGTTGGTGGCCGTCTCGCCGCCGTGCGGCTGTCCGACCCCCACCTTGAGCGGCGAGAACGGGATACGGGCGATGCCGTTGCCGTAGAAGAAGTGCTGTGCGGTGACGCGGCGCCCGACGAAGACGTCGTCGTTGAAGTAGAGGTAGTGGTCCGACAGCCCGGGGATGTGGTGCAGCCGCGTCTCGATGGCGTGCGAGTTGAAGACCGGCAGGACCCCTTCGGGGAAGATGTCCCGGTGGTCGACGACCGTCACGCCGGGCGCCTCGGTGTCCAGCCACTCCGGCGTCTGGCCGTCGGTGACGATGTACACGTGCCGCACGAAGTCGGCGTACATCCGCAGCGAGCGCAGGGAGTACTTCAGCTCGTCGTGGCTGGTGTACCGGGACTCGTTGGTCTCCTTGTCCAGGATGTCCGCGACACCCTGGCCCTTGTACTTGTTCCGCTTGGCCCGCAGTTCCGGGTCCTGGCCGTCGACCCAGGTGTAGACGACGTCGA
>NZ_NEUB01000924.1 GCF_002910825.1 Streptomyces sp. SM1
GGCCCGCAGTTCCGGGTCCTGGCCGTCGACCCAGGTGTAGACGACGTCGACGGGGAAGGTCACGTCGTCGACGGTCGCCACCGTGAACGGTGCGAAGGTCGGGAAGGCACGGCCCTCGACCGTGATCGTCGCCGGCTTCTGCTCACTGGCCGGGACGACGTCGGCGACGCGGTTGCGGCGCGGCGCCACCAGCGAATCCGCCAGCACATCCTCGGACGCCTGCGGCGACACCCGCGCCAGCTCCTCCTCCGCGGAAGGACCGGCCAGCACATCGGCCCCGTCCTGCCAGAACTCCACATCACAGCCCAGCTGCGGCCCGGCCAGCACCTGACCCACCGGCCCCAGCCGCACCACACCGAAACGCATCACCGGAGCCGACGACAACGCCTTCGGCCACACATCGTCCGCGAACAGCGAGAAATCAGTCACCCCACCGGAACGGGGCCTCGCCGCGAAAACGACACTCCCCCCGTACAACCCACGCATCGACGCCAGAAACGACTCCCGGTCCGCCTCACGCACACCCACGGCCCACGACGTACGCGACACACCCGGCACCACGAAATACGCCACACCCGCCCGCTCCAGGGCATCCGCGACCAGACCCAGATTCTCCGCGGCCGCACCGGCCGCCGAGAACTCCTCGACCACCCGCCCCCACAACGGCTCCCCGTCGAACGCCACCTGCCGCACACGCGCATCCGACCGCAACAACACCTGCCGCTGCCGCGTCACCCGCAACAGCCACGCGCGGTGTTTCTGTGCCTGCATCGCGCTCTTGGTCCTCGACTTCAGACCGCTTCCGATGCGGGTACGCACACTCACTTCAATCCCATACCTCTCGGCGAGTCCCGACGCGGTCTGCACAGTGGGACATGCGCGACAACCAGCGGCGACGACCGCCGCACCCCTATATACGGCGCCACATCGAAGCTCACCGAGCTCCTCCCGGGTCATGCCGCGATGCGGGAGTTTACAGCAAAGCGACCACACCCCTGTTCGACAAAGTTGCTCGACGTCACCAGTGGAGTTTCCCCAATCGTCACATGGGCCCGTGCGCGCCACTCCGGCAGCGAACCCTCCCACTCCCCACTCTTGGGGCATATCGCTCGCCGCGTGTTATTCACCCCGACTTCATCCGGCCGTGATGTAGCACACACTCGCGTTTGGGAGCACAACGTTCGGGAGAGCATGCAGACTTACGGTCATGCGTGTACCTTCACTCCCCGAAGTCCGCCGCCTCACCGAGAAGCAGCGAGACGCCTGGTGGACTGTTCTCCTGGTCGACCCCGTCGCCACCCCCCTGGTCCGCTGGACCGCCATGTGGACACGGGTGACTCCGAACCAGATCACCTGGGCCGCTCTGGTACTGGGGATCGGTGCCGCGGCCTGCTTCGCGCAGGGTGAGTGGCAGTGGCTCGTGGCCGGCGCCGTCATCTACCACGTCAGCTTCATCCTCGACTGCATGGACGGAAAGCTCGCCCGTCTGACAGGAAAGGGTTCGGCGTTCGGCGCCTGGCTCGACTACATCTTCGACCGCGTCCGTGTGCTCATATGCGCCATTGCCCTGATGGGCGGGCAGTACCGGCTGACCGAGGACGTCACCTTCATATGGCTGGCCGTGGCCGTCGTGTTCCTCGACATGCTGAGGTACATGGACGCTCTGGAGATCTGGAAGGTACGCCTCAACATGAGGCGCAAGCTCCGGGAGCGCGCGGAGGAACTCGGTCTCGGCGAGACGCCCTCCACGGCGGTGGCCTCGACGGAGGACGACCAGGACGACTCGGTCGCGCCGGCGGCCGAGGTGCCCGCCCAGCCCGGGCCCGTGGCGCCCGTGGCGGACCAGCAGCGGTCGTTCGTCACCCGGCTCCCGGGCTACGTGCGGCTCCGTGACTTCCTGGTCGGGCACCGCATCCGCATCCATCTGTTCAGCGGCATCGAGTTCCAGATGACGATCTTCATCGTCGCGCCGCTGGTCAACTCCATCCTGTGGCCGACAGTGGCCGCGGGCGTCCTCCTTCTCCTCTTCGAGGTCCTCGTCGTCTACCGGCTCCTTCTCGCCACGCGCAGTTTCGAGCGCACCATGGCCCGGTACGACCGGGTGGAACTCGAGATGAAGTCGCACCAGGTGGACCCGTCCGAACAGGCCTCCATGGTCTGAACACCGGACAGAGAGTTTGCGGAGCAGCATGAACGAGACCCTCCCGGCGCTTTCCCCGAACTACGCCTCCCAGCGAGCCCACGTCTTCACCGAAGCGACCGAGGTGCACGGGAAGTGGCCCGTCGAATTCCAGTTCCGCCCGGCCCGCGGAGACCACCGCAACCTCCTTGTGGTCTTCTCGTCGGTGGGGAGCAAGTACGGGTTCGGCAACGCCCTCGACAGCGTCCAGTGCAACATCCTGCGGATCCGGGACCACTTCGACTCGGGTGCCTCGTACTACGTCGCCAGGAACATGGACTTCACCGTCACGGAGTCCATCCAGGCGCTCATCGAGAGTTTCATGGAGCGGCTGGGCGTGTCCCGGGAGCAGGTGACGCTGCTGGGCGCCTCGAAGGGAGGGAGCGCCGCTCTCTACTACGGGGTCAAGTACGGCTACAAGAACATCGTGGCGTCGACACCGCAGTACTTCCTGGGAAGCTATTCGCACGGTCACGGCCAGCTCGGGGACGCGGTGCTCGGTGAAGGGCAGTCGGCCGAGAACGTCGCGATCATGGATTCCGTGATGAAGGACCTCCTCGCGAAGGAGACCGACTTCGACCGGAACGTGTATCTCGTCTCCTCGCCCGGGGACTACCAGTACGAACAGGAAGTGGAGCATTACCTGCCCGCCCTCAGGGCGTACGGCAACTTCAACTTCCTCTTCGTGGACTCCCCCACCGTGCGGCGGCACGAGGAAGTGGTCCGGCAGGGGCTGCCCTCGATCCTGAGCATCGTGTACGCGCTGACCGAGGGCGCCGCACCGCGCTGGGGGGAGGTCCGGACAGGACCCGCCGCACCCGAGGACGAGGAGGCGGCGGCCACCCACCTCGCGGAACTCCGGGAGACGGACACCGCTCTGGCGGTGCTCACCCGGGCGGAGGTCGCGGACGGCCGTCTGCGGCTGAGCGGCCACGGCTTCATCCCGGGCCTCCCCCGGCAGGGCGAGGTGAAGGAGGAGAAGCGGCTCGTCCTGGAACGGCGGGGCAGGACCTGGACCTACCCGCTGACCTCGACCAGGGAGATCCGCCTCTACCGGGAGTACTTCGACGAGTACTTCTGTGAATACGGTCAGGGCGGTTTCAGGACTCCGGACGACCTGACCCTGGAATCGCTGCCCCGCGGCACCTACGAGGTCTCCGTGTGCCTGACGAGTGCGGACGAGAAGATCGAGCGGAGAACCCGTCTGATCGCTCAGCGGGCGATCGACACGCGCCAGGCCGTGGGTGACTCGGAAGTGCTCGTCAGGGGCAGCAGGAACGGCGTCAAGATAACCAAGCGGCGCATTCTCTCACCCGAGTCCGAGGGCGTTCGCTTCTCTTTGAAGACCTCCTGGAAGCGGGACCGCCGGCTTCACACCGAGGGCGTTTTCTTCCTCCCGGGACGAAACGCCGACAAGAAGAACCACGCCCTGTACTACCTCGTCCTGCGGGGTCGGCGCGGAATTTTCTCGTTTCCCCTGGAAGTGAGGAAGAACGCCAAGGTGGTGCGTCCACACGTGGGCCCGGGAGACATCGGAAGTTACCATTCCGGCTACTTCAGCACGCCCGACGATGCGGGAGTCGATGTCTCGGCGGTACCGGCCGGCCGGTACCGGATGCACATCTCGATGAGTACCGGAGGAGCCCTGTTCACCAAGAAGGCGGGGAGCCTCTTCCTGGGCAGGTCGCGCTGACCGACCGGTGCCCGGAGGTGTTCACCGCCCCGAAGCGGAAGACACCTCCGGACACGCGGTAAACCCTCTCCACGCATTCGTTATGACGATGCGACAGAAGTGACATCGCATACGGACCGGACCGGGATATGTTGGACCGTCCGGCCCCGTGGCGATCACCGGTGCCGGCCGGTCCTGGCGGCGTCGCGCCCCGGGCCGTGTCGCAGACGTGTGTCCGCGTCCGGTGACATCCCACGAAACAAGGAGATCCTCACGGTGGCCGTCCGCCCCCTCGCCCGCCCGCCGCGCAGCACGCCAGACAGCGTCCCGGAACCACGGGGCGGCTCCGGACAGGGTGGCGGAGGATCCGCTCCGGCAACGGGGGGCGCGGCGCTGCGACTGGACATCCAGGGCCTGCGCGCGGTCGCCGTCACCCTCGTGGTGCTCGGCCACTCCGGGGTGTCCCACGTGGCCGGCGGATACGTCGGTGTCGACGTCTTCTTCGTGATCTCCGGCTTCCTGATCACCTCGCTGATGCTCCGCGAACACGCCCGCGAGGGACGGATCGCGCTGGGCCGCTTCTACGCCCGCCGGGCACTGCGCCTGCTGCCGGCCTCCACCCTCGTCGTCCTGGCGACGCTCGCGGGGTCCTGGCTGTTCCTGGGGCCGCTGCGCTTCGCGGACTACGCCAAGGACGCCATCGCGTCCGCCTGGTACGTGGTCAACTTCAGGCTGGCCGAGGCGGGAACCGACTACTTCAACACGGACGTGCCGCCCTCGCCGTTCCAGCACTTCTGGTCGCTGGCGGTGGAGGAGCAGTTCTACCTGGTCTGGCCCATCGTCCTGATCGTCGCCCTGAAGCTCTTCCGGCGCCGGGCCCTCCTGGCGCTCCCCCTGCTGGCCCTGGCCGCCGGCTCCTTCGCCCTGAACCTCCACCTCACCGAGACCGCCCCCTCCTGGGCCTACTTCGGCTCGCAGGGACGCATCTGGGAGCTCGCGGTGGGCGCCCTGCTGGCCCTGGTCGCGCACCGCCTCGACAGCATTCCGCGCCCGGTCGCGGCCGTGCTGAGCTGGGCCGGTCTGGCCGCCATCGGCTACGCGGCCGTGGCCTTCGACGAGAGCACCGTCTTCCCCGGCCACAACGCCGTGATCCCGGTCGCCGGCGCCGCGGCGGTGCTGGCCGGAGGGGCGGCGGGCGGCCGCTACGGGGCCGGCGCGGCCCTCTCCCTGCGCCCCGCCGTCTGGGTCGGCGGCGTCTCGTACGCCTGGTACCTCTGGCACTGGCCGCTCATCGTCATCGTCCCGGCCGCGGCCGGGTTCGGCGAGCACGACGGTCCCCTCCGGCTGATCGCCGCCCTGGGCGGTCTCGTCCTGGCGTGGGGGACCCTGCACCTGGTCGAGAACCCGATGCGTTTCCACCGTGCGTTCAAGGCGCACACCGGCCGGGGCCTCTCGATGGGCCTGGGGCTGTCCGCCGTCACCGCCGCGGCCGCGGTGGTGACCGTGCAGTTCCCGCCCGTACTGGACCCGGGCGCGGCGCAGCAGGACACCCGTAAGGCCATCGCCGGCGCGTCCGACCCCCGCGCCGCGCTGGTGGAGCTGCTCGAGCACCCGGCGGAGAAGATCCCGGCCAACCTCGAGCCGAGCATGCACGACGTGGCCTACCAGAGGACCGCGGTCTACACCGACGACTGCGCCCTCACCATGGCCGACGAGAAGCAGACACAGCCCTGTCTGTACGGGGACACCACAGCCGACCGGACCGTCGTCCTCTTCGGCGACTCGCACGTCGCCCAGTGGTTCCCGGCACTCGACGCGATCGCCCGCAAGCACCACTGGCGGCTCTACTCGCTCACCAAGAACGCGTGCAAGGTCTCCCAGATCACCATCGCGTACAACGGCGGCCCGTACTCGACCTGTGACGACTGGCGGGAGACGACGATCGACAAGATCCAGGAGATGAAGCCCGACCTCGTCATCGTGTCGAGCTCCAACTCGGCGAAGCTGTGGGGCGAGGGCGACACGGCGACCGAGTGGGGCAAGGGACAGGCCGAGACGTACCGGATCCTCCAGCAGGGCCCCACCCGGGTGCTCACCCTGCTGGACAACCCCTGGCCCAAGAACAACGCGGTGGACTGCGCGGTGGCGCACCCGGACAACCTGAGCGAGTGCGCCCGCGACCGTTCGGAGGCCGACCCCCAGCCCGCTGTCACCAAGGCGATCCGGGCAGCCGCGGCCGCCGAGGACGTGACGGTCATCGACCCCTACGACTGGGTCTGCGCCCCGTCCGGCAACTGCCCGGTCCTGGTGGGCAACACCATGGTCTACCGGGACTACGGTCACCTGGCGGACGGCTTCATCGAGGCCCTCACCCCGGTCGTGGAGGACGAGCTGCTCCGCCTCTACGGAGCGGACCTGAGCCGGCGCCCGGGAGCCTGAACCCGCACACGAAAGGGCCCGCTCCCCCGGTCGCACCGGGAGGGCGGGCCCTTTCGTCCGTGTGTGTCAGAACGGTTCGAAGCCGTCGAACTCCTGCTGGGCCTCGTCCCGTTCGGCGTCCCGGTCCCGGCGGCGCTGGGCGGCCGGGCGAGGGGCCTCGAAGCGGTGGTCCTCACCGCGGCGGCCGAGCATCTCCGCTCCGGCGGTGACCGTCGGCTCCCAGTCGAAGACGACGGCGTTGTCCTCGGGTCCGATGGCCACCCCGTCGCCGGAGCGGGCACCGGCCTTCATCAGCTCCGTCTCGACACCGAGGCGGTTCAGCCGGTCGGCCAGATAGCCGACGGCCTCGTCGTTGTTGAAGTCGGTCTGCCGCACCCAGCGTTCGGGCTTCTCGCCGCGGACCCGGAACACCAGCTCCCCGTCGGTCTCCTCCCGGGTGACGGTGAAGCCGGCGTCGTCCACGGCCTTGGGCCGGATGACGATCCGCGTCGCCTCCTCCTTCGGCCTGGCGGCACGCGCCTCGCCCACCAGCTCGGCGAGGGCGAAGGACAGCCCGCGCAGCCCGGTGTGGGCGACGGCGGACACCTCGAAGACGCGGTAGCCGCGCTCCTCGAGATCGGGGCGCACCATCTCGGCGAGGTCCTTGCCGTCGGGGACGTCGATCTTGTTGAGGACGACGATCCGCGGCCGGTTGTCCAGGCCGCCGTACTGCCGCAGCTCCTCCTCGATGATGTCGAGGTCGGAGACGGGGTCGCGCTCGGACTCCAGCGTGGCGGTGTCCAGCACGTGCACCAGCACACTGCACCGCTCGACGTGCCGCAGGAACTCCAGGCCCAGCCCCTTGCCCTGGCTGGCGCCCGGGATCAGCCCCGGTACGTCGGCGATGGTGTACACGGTCGAACCGGCGGTGACGACGCCGAGGTTGGGCACGAGCGTGGTGAAGGGGTAGTCGGCGATCTTCGGCTTGGCGGCGCTGAGCACGGAGATCAGGGACGACTTGCCGGCGCTCGGGTAGCCCACGAGTGCCACGTCCGCGACGGTCTTGAGCTCCAGCACGATGTCCTGGAGGTCCCCCGGCACGCCGAGGAGCGCGAACCCGGGCGCCTTGCGCCGTGCGGAGGCGAGGGCCGCGTTGCCGAGCCCGCCGCGTCCGCCCTGGGCGGCGACGTACGAGGTGCCGTGGCCGACGAGGTCGGCGAGGACGTTGCCCGCCCTGTCCAGCACGACGGTGCCGTCCGGCACGGGCAGGACCAGGTCCTGGCCGTCCTTGCCGGAGCGGTTGCCGCCCTCGCCGGGCTTGCCGTTGGTGGCCTTGCGGTGCGGCGAGTGGTGGTAGTCGAGCAGGGTGGTCACGGACTGGTCGACGGTGAGGATCACATCGCCGCCGCGCCCGCCGTTCCCGCCGTCGGGTCCGCCGAGCGGCTTGAACTTCTCGCGATGGACGGAGGCACAGCCGTGACCTCCGCTACCCGCGGCGACATCCAGTTCGACGCGGTCCACGAAGGTGGTCATGAGGGGTGCCTCCAGAGACGGTGTGACGCAGCGTGCGTATGTACTTCGGTGCTTCTTGGTTAACACGCGAAAGGCGGACCCGCCTTCCCGACCGGGAAGTGAGGTCCGCCTCGCGAAACGTACGGTCGATATGCCTGGATCAGGCGACCGGAACGATGTTCACGACCTTGCGGCCACGGTGGGTGCCGAACTGCACCGCACCGGCCTGCAGTGCGAACAGGGTGTCGTCGCCGCCACGGCCGACGCCGGCGCCCGGGTGGAAGTGGGTGCCTCGCTGGCGGACCAGGATCTCGCCCGCGTTGACGGCCTGACCACCGAAGCGCTTCACGCCGAGGCGCTGAGCGTTGGAGTCACGACCGTTACGGGTGGACGATGCGCCCTTCTTGTGTGCCATCTCTCCTCAGTCCCTTACTTCGCAGCCGCGGGGATCTCAGTGACCTTGATCGCCGTGTACTGCTGGCGGTGGCCCTGACGACGGCGGTAGCCGGTCTTGTTCTTGTAGCGCAGAATGTCGATCTTCTGGCCCTTGTGGTGGTCCACGACCTCGGCCTGGACCTTGATGCCGGCCAGCACCCACGGGTCGCTGGTCACGGCGTCGCCGTCGACGACGAGCAGGGTCGAGAGCTCGACCGTGTCGCCGACCTGGGCGGTGGAAATCTTGTCAACCTCAACGATGTCGCCGACAGCAACCTTGTGCTGGCGGCCACCGCTGCGCACGATGGCGTACAAGCGGATCTCACTCTCTCATTCGAAGAACGGCACCCCGCAGGCCAGCCGCCCACGCACACACGCGGACAACCTCTCCCGGTCGCGAACCCGCGTCCGGGAGGAAAAAGGTTTACGGGGGTGTGGCGGTCCAGATGGACACGCCGACGGTCAAGGTTACGGGGCCCGGCCCATGGGGTCAAACCGGACCCCCTCCATCAGCCGGTGACCGACGCGACGTAGTCCCCGTACGCCTCCCTGATCCGCTCCGGTGACAGCCCCAGATGCTCCAGGATCGTGTAACGGCCGGGGCGGGTCTCCGGGGCGAACTCCACGGCGCGGACGAACTCCTCGTCGCTGAAGCCGATCTCCCGCGCCACGACCGGGAGTCCGTGCCGGCGCAGCGCGTCGGCCATGGTCCGGGAACCGTCGCGGTCGCCCCGCAGATGCGTCGCGAACGCCGCGCCGATGCCGACCTGTTCGCCGTGGGCGGCGGCCCGCCCGGCGTAGAGCAGGTCGAGCGCGTGACTGATCTCGTGGCAGGCCCCCGAGGAGGGCCGGGTGTGCCCCGCGATCGACATGGCGATGCCGGACAGCACCAGCCCCTCGGACAGCACGGTCAGGAAGCCGTCGTCGCCGCAGCCGCCGGGGTGGCGCAGCACGGCCTCACCCGCCTGGCGGGCCATGGCGGCGGCGAGCCCGTCGACCTTCTCCCCGTTGACGCGGTGGGACAGCTCCCAGTCCGCGACGGCTGAGATGTTGGACAGCGCGTCCCCGATGCCCGAGCGCACGAACCGGATCGGCGCCTCGCGTATCACCGCGAGGTCGATGAGCAGCGCGATGGGCATGGGCACGCCGTACGAACCGCGGCCCGCGTCGTTGTCCAGGATGGAGACGGGCGAGCAGATGCCGTCGTGGGAGAGGTTGGTGGCCACGGCGACCATGGGCAGCCCGATGCGCGCCGCCGAGTACTTGGCGCAGTCGATGACCTTGCCCCCGCCGAGTCCGACGACCGCGTCGTAGCGGCCGGACTTCATCTTGTCGGCGAGCCGCACCGCGGCGTCGATGGTGCCGCCGCCCACCTCGAACCAGTCGGCCCCCGGCAGGGCCGGCGCCAGCCGCTCCCGCAGCCGGGCGCCGGAGCCGTCACTGATCGCCACCGCCAGTCTGCCCGACTGCGAGATCCGCTGGTCCGCGAGGACACTCGCCAGGTCGTCGAGGGCACCCGGGCGGATGTCGACGACGACCGGCGACGGAATGAGCCGGGTCAGTACTGGCACGCGATCTCCCGTCCGCGGGCGAGGTCGTCGTGGTTGTCGATCTCGACCCACGCAACGTCACCGATCGGCGCCACGTCGATCCGGAAACCGCGGTTCACCAGCTCCTGGTAACCGTCCTCGTAGTACAGCTGCGGGTCCCGCTCGAACGTCGTCTTCAGCGCGTCCGCCAGCTCACCCGCCGCCTCGCCCTCGATCAGCGTGACACCGATGTACTCACCGGTCGCCTCCGCCGGGTCCATCAGCTTGGTGATCCTCGTCATCCCCTTCTCCGGATCGACGACGACCTTCATCTCCTCGTCCGCGAGCTTCTTCACCGTGTCCAGCGCCAGGATGATCCGCCTGCCGTCACCGCGCGCGGCCAGCAGCGTCCTCTCCACCGACACCGGGTGCACGGTGTCGCCGTTGGCCAGGATCACCCCGTCCGCGAGGGCGTCACGCCCGCACCACAGGGAGTAGGCGTTGTTCCACTCCTCGGCCTTGTCGTTGTCGATCAGCGTCAGCTTCAGCCCGTACTTCGCCTCCAGGGCCGCCCGGCGCTCGTACACGGCTTCCTTGCGGTAGCCGACGATGACACCGACCTCGGTCAGCCCGATCTCGGCGAAGTTGGCGAGGGTCAGGTCCAGGACCGTGGGCTCGCCTTCTATGCCCGCGGGCCCCACCGGCACCAGCGCCTTGGGCAGGGTGTCGGTGTAGGGGCGCAGACGGCGTCCGGCGCCGGC
>NZ_NEUB01000925.1 GCF_002910825.1 Streptomyces sp. SM1
CGCCCGAACGCCGATGTGGCGGGAACGCTGGGACGATGGTCAGCTGCGGAGGGTTGCCCGCCGCTTCGCGGCCGGGAGCCCGGTGCCCATCAGGGACGCCTCCTGACGGTCCGCCGGGTCACGTGCCGGGTGTCCAGACCGGACAGGCCGCGCACCGCGACGTACGCCTTCTCGCGGCCGGGCAGCGAGACCCGGCCGCGCAGCACGGCCTCGGGTTCGCGCTCGATGCGGTCCAGGAGGCGGCGGTAGATGCCGGCCATCGCGGCGACGCAGGCGCCGCTGCGCCGGTCGAGCAGCGGGAGCAGCCGGTAGCCCTCGGCGAAGAGGGCGCGGGCCCGGCGCACCTCGTAGTGGACCAGGCCCGCGAAGTCGGAGCCCTCCGGCGGCGTCGGCCCGTCGAACCCGGCCGAGCAGCCGAACTTGGCGAGGTCGTCCGCGGGCAGATAGGTGCGCCCGCCCTCGGCGTCCTCCCGGACGTCCCTGAGGATGTTGGTCAGCTGGAGCGCGAGTCCCAGCGTGTCGGCGTACTCGGGGGCGCGCTCGGCGCCCCGCGCGCCGCGTTCGGTGCCGAACACGCCGAGCGAGAGCCGTCCGATGGCGCCCGCGACACAGCGGCAGTAGACCTTCAGGTCGTCCCAGGTCTCGTAGGTCTCGCCGCGTACGTCCATCCGGACGCCGTCGATGAGCTCGTCCAGGCCGCCGAGCGGGATCGGGAAGCGGGCGGCGGCGTGCGCGAGGGCGACCGCGACCGGGTCGGTGTCGTCCTCGTCGACGGCGCCGTCGCGGATCCGGGAGAGCAGCGCCCGGGTGTCCTCGAGCCGGGCGACCTTGACGTCGTCCGCCAGCGTGCCGTCGCCGATGTCGTCGACCCGGCGGGAGAACGCGTACAGCGCCGACATGGCGCGCCGTTCCGGCGCCGGCAGCAGCCGGATGCCGTAGGCGAAGTTACGTGCCTGTTGTCCGGTGACGGTCTCGCAGTAGCTGTAGGCGGCGAGTACCGGCGCGGACGCGGGTTGCGACTCCACGGCCCGGATCACCCCTTTCCTCGCAGAGTCACGCCCGCCTCGCGCAGCAACTGGATCTTGCCGGGCCGGGGCGGGCCGGGAAGTACGTCGTATTCGGCGGCGGCGATCGCCCGGACGGCCGCCCGTCCTCCCGCAACGAACCCCGCGAGCAGCAGTCTCAGCCTGCCGTGCACGCTGCCCACCAGGGGAGCGCCTTCGTCCAGCAGGTCCCGGGCGCGTTGCGCCTGGTACGCGACGAGTGCGCGCACCGACGCGCCGGCGGTGGGTGCGGCGAGGTCCGCCTCCTGGACGTGGAAGCGCTTCATGTCCGCGGCGGGCAGGTAGATGCGGTCGCGGCCGAGGTCCTCGGCGACGTCCTGGAGGTGCTCGACGATCTGCAGGGCCGTGCAGATCGCGTCGGAGCGGCGGATCCGCTCCGGGGTGGCGGTCCCGGTCACGGCGAGGACGAGACGGCCGACGGGGTTGGCCGACAGCTCGCAGTAGGCGAGCAGGTCGTCGTAGGTCTCGTAGCGGCTGACGAGCTGGTCCTGGCGGTTGGCGGCGATCAGGCCGAGGAACGGCTCGGGGGTCAGCGCGTGGCGGCGGACCGTGGGCAGCAGCCGGCGCAGCAGCGGGTGGCCGGGCTCCGGGCCGGACGGCTCGAACACCCGGCGGAGGTCGGCTTCGAAGGCGTCGAGGAGCACCGTCCGGTCCTCGGCCCGGTCCGCCGCGACCCCGAGGAGGCGGGCGTCGGCGCCGCCCGGGGCCAGATCGCCGTCGCCGATGTCGTCGACCAGACGGGCGAAGCCGTACACGGCCATGAGGTCGTCGCGCCAGGACCCGGGCAGGAAGAAGGGGGCCACGGGGAAGTTCTCGGCGGCGGCCTTGCCCAGCGTGGCACGCTCGACGTCGACGGCGGACGCCGCGCCGGTGGGCGTCATCGCGGACTGCCCGGGGCGAGGACGGCACGCGCTGCGTTCACCCGGGGAGTTTCCGTAGCCATTGCCGTCACATCTCCCGTTCTACACTGCTGACCCAATGCACACTATTTCGGACACGCCGCCCAGGTTTCCGCCCGGCGGTATCGCTGGATGGTGTCGGGCATTATGGCCCTGATTGCCGTCTTTCGGGACCGGTACAGCTTACGTTGTACAACGCGGCGCGCGTCGTCGGGGGTCACCGGGTGCCATGGCAACACGCCCGCCGGTGTCAGGATGCCCCGCGGCGGCGGGAGTTGACGATGCCTCTGCGGACGCCGGGCCCCCGCCGGACGGTTCCGCCGGGGCCCGGGGCAGGCCCACCGGCCGATCGGGCTACTTCCCCGTGAACTTCTCGTATTCCCTGAGCACCTCGTCGGTCGGCCCGTCCATGCGCAGCTCACCGCGCTCCAGCCAGAGCACGCGGTCGCAGGTGTCGCGGATCGACTTGTTGTTGTGGCTGACCAGGAAGACGGTGCCGGCCTCCTTGCGCAGTTCCCGGATGCGCGCCTCGGAGCGCTTCTGGAACTTGCGGTCGCCGGTGGCCAGCGCCTCGTCGATCATCAGGACGTCGTGGTCCTTGGCGGCCGCGATGGAGAAGCGCAGCCGGGCCGCCATGCCGGAGGAGTAGGTGCGCATCGGCAGAGTGATGAAGTCGCCCTTCTCGTTGATGCCGGAGAAGTCGACGATCTCCTGGTAGCGGTCCCTGATCTCCTCACGGGACATGCCCATCGCGAGCCCGCCCAGCATGACGTTGCGCTCGCCGGTCAGGTCGTTCATCAGGGCGGCGTTGACGCCGAGCAGGGAGGGCTGGCCGTCGGTGTAGACCTTGCCCTTCTCGGCGGGCAGCAGTCCGGCGATGGCCCGCAGGAGGGTGGACTTGCCGGAGCCGTTGGAGCCGATCAGGCCGATGGCCTCGCCCCGGTAGGACACGAAGGAGACGCCGCGCACGGCGTGCACCTCGCGCACCCCACGCTCCTCACCCCGCCTCAGGATGCGGCTCAGCGCCGACGTGGCACTGCCCTTGCCCGTCCTGGCGCCGTTGACGCGGTAGACGATGTGCAGCTCGTCCGCGATGACGGTGGGCACGCGTGCGCCCGTCCTGTCGTCAGCCACGGCCGTACCTCTCCTCGGACTTCCAGAAGTAGACGAAACCGGCCGCGCCGGCCAGCAGTGCCCAGCCCACCGCGAACGCCCACACGTGCGGGGGCAGGTAGGAGGTTCCGTAGTCGTCGATCAGCGCGAAGCGGACCAGGTCCATGTAGACCGCCGCCGGGTTCCACTGCAGCACGTCGGCCAGCCGGCCGGGGACGTCCTTGTCGCGCAGCATCGCCGGGATGCTGAACATCACGCCCGAGGCGTACATCCAGGTACGCAGCACGAACGGCATCAGCTGCGCCAGGTCGGGCGTCTTGCTGCCCATCCGCGCGAAGACCAGCGCGAGACCGGTGTTGAACACGAACTGCAGCGTCAGCGCGGGCACCACCAGCAGCCACGACAGGCCCGGGAGGTTACCGAAGGCCAGCATGATGACGACCAGCACGATCATGGAGAACAGCAGCTGCTGGAGCTGCTGGAGCGCGAACGAGATCGGCAGCGAGGCCCGCGGGAAGTGCAGCGCCCGCACCAGGCCCAGGTTGCCGGAGATGGCCCGCACACCGGCCAGCACCGAGCTCTGCGTGAACGTGAACACGAACACGCCCGTCACCAGGAACGGCACGTACACATCACTCGGAATGCCCCGGTTGGCGCCCAGCAGCAGACCGAAGATGAAGAAGTACACCGCCGCGTTCAGCAGCGGCGTCGCCACCTGCCACAACTGGCCGAGCTTGGCCTGGCTGTACTGGGCGGTGAGCTTCGCCTGCGAGAAGGCGACGATGAAGTGCCGCCGCCCCCAGAGCTGACGCACGTACGCGCCGAGGGACGGCCGGGCGCCGCTGACCGTGAGGCCGT
>NZ_NEUB01000067.1 GCF_002910825.1 Streptomyces sp. SM1
CGACCCGAAGGGCGGCAGGCGCTGAGTCTTCCTTCCGGGCCCGTCTCCCCCGCCGTGGCGGCGGAGACGGGCCCGCGTGTTCTCCCCGGCGACGTGACCCGGCCCGCACACACCGCCTGGACCACGCACGGTTCCTCCCGAGTCCTCCGCGGCGTGGGCTCCGCCGGGCGGGCGGTCGTCTCCGTCGTCGACGACGACGGAGAGTCGGCCACCGTCGAGGGCGGCGCGTCCTCGGCCGATCCGGTCGCCGTAGCCGCCGGTCGGGGTGCCCCACACCGCCTCACACGCTCGGATGCAGGGCGGGGACGGCCTCACGAACGGTGTGCCGGATCCCGCGTCCCACGTCCGGCGGTCGATACCGTGCCCGGCCCGCAGGCACCCGGGCGGGAGCGGACCGGCGGCCTCGCGAAGGGCGTGCAGGAACCTGCGGCCCGGACGCCAGGCCGACTGCGGCGGACGGGCGTCAGCGCTCGGTCACCTTGCCGTCGGCGACCTCCAGGCGGCGGGTCACGTGGACCGCGTCGAGCATGCGGCGGTCGTGGGTGATCAGCAGGAGCGTGCCCTCGTAGCTGTTCAGGGCCGCTTCGAGCTGTTCGATGGCCGGCAGGTCCAGGTGGTTGGTCGGCTCGTCGAGGACCAGGAGGTTGACGCCCCTGCCCTGGAGAAGGGCCAGGGCCGCCCGGGTGCGTTCACCCGGGGAGAGGGTGGCCGCCGGGCGCATGACGTGGTCCGCCTTGAGCCCGAACTTGGCCAGCAGTGTGCGGATGTCGGCCGGTTCCAGATCGGGTACCGCCGGGCGGAAGGCGTCGAGCAGGGCCTCGGAGCCGTGGAAGAGCGCGCGGGCCTGGTCGACCTCGCCGAGCAGGACCCCCGAGCCCAGGGCGGCGTGCCCGGCGTCCAGCGGCACCCGGCCCAGCAGGGCGCCGAGCAGAGTGGACTTGCCGGCTCCGTTCGCGCCCGTGACGGCCACCCGGTCGGCCCAGTCGATCTGCAGGGTGACCGGGCCGAGGGTGAAGCCGCCACGGCTCACCTCCGCGTCCCGGAGGGTGGCGACGACCGCGCCCGAGCGGGCGGCCGACGCGATCTCCATCCGCAGTTCCCATTCCTTGCGCGGTTCGTCGACCACGTCGAGGCGTTCGATCATGCGCTGTGTCTGGCGCGCCTTGGCGGCCTGCTTCTCGCTGGCCTCGCTGCGGAACTTGCGGCCGATCTTGTCGTTGTCGGTGCCGGCCCTGCGGCGGGCGTTCTTGACGCCCTTGTCCATCCAGGAGCGCTGTGTCTGCGCCCGGTCCTGGAGCGCGGCCCGCTTGTCGGCGTACTCCTCGTAGTCGTCGCGGGCGTGCCGGCGGGCCACCTCCCGCTCCTCCAGATAGGCCTCGTAGCCACCGCCGTAGAGGTTGATCCGCCCCTGGGCGAGGTCGAGTTCGAGGACCTTGGTGACGGTGCGGGTGAGGAACTCGCGGTCGTGGCTGACCACGACCGTCCCGGCGCGCAGTCCGCTCACGAAGCGTTCCAGGCGTTCCAGGCCGTCCAGGTCGAGGTCGTTGGTCGGCTCGTCGAGGAGGAAGACGTCATAGCGGGAGAGGAGGAGGGAGGCGAGGCCCGCGCGGGCCGCCTGGCCGCCGGAGAGCGAGGTCATCGGCTGGTCCAGGTCGACGGCCAGGCCGAGGGAGGCGGCGACCTCGTCGGCGCGCTCGTCGAGGTCGGCGCCGCCCAGGGACAGCCAGCGCTCCAGGCTCTCGGCGTACGCGTCGTCCGCGCCCGGCGCGCCGTCGACCAGCGCCTGGGTCGCCTCGTCCATCGTCCGCTGGGCCTCGGCGACACCGGTGCGGCGGGCCAGGAACTCCCGCACGCTCTCGCCGGGCCGGCGCTCCGGCTCCTGCGGAAGGTGCCCCACGGTGGCCGTGGGCGGGGAGAGGCGCAGCTCGCCCTGCTCCGGTGCGGTGAGTCCGGCGAGCAGGCGCAGCAGCGTGGATTTGCCCGCGCCGTTGGCGCCGACCAGGCCGATCACGTCGCCGGGGGCGACGACGAGATCGAGACCGGTGAACAGGGAGCGGTCTCCGTGTCCGGCGGCGAGGTTCTTGGCGACGAGGGTGGCAGTCATCAGACCGCCGATCCTAACGGCCGTGCAGGACCGCTCGCCCGCCCGGTCCTCACCGCCGCCCCACCGCCGTCACCAGCACGGTCCCCGCCGTGCGGGCCACGACGTACGCCTCGCCCCGCACCGCTGCGGCGTCCAGCGGGACGCGGTGGCGGCCGGGTTCCAGGACGGCGTCGAAGAGGTCCCGGGCGTGGGTGCGGGAGAGGCGGTCGACCCGGTAGGCGGTGAGGCGCACCCGGCAGGAGGAGGTGACCCCGAACTCCGCAGCGCCGGGGAGGGCGGTGAGGTCCGTCAGGCGGCGCTGCCCCGGCGCGCCGCGGTCCAGGGCCTGTTCGGTCTGGGCCACCAGCAGGGGCACGGCCGGCGCGAGACCGTCGACGCAGGGCACGTCGACACCGGCGGTGGTGAAGGCACGGCGTACGGTGTCGCGTTCCCCGGGGCGGACGGACCGGCCGAAGACCACGGCGCCATAGGCCCGCAGTTCGTCGGCGGGGACGCGGTCGGCGTTCTGCGCGATGTCGGCACCGACACCGATGGTGCGCAGCGCGGCGGCGAGCCTGGCGAGCTGGGCGACGCGGGCGCCGATCAGCAGGACGCGGCGGCGGGCGCCGGGGGCACGGCCGTCCAGGAGGGCGGCGAGGGCCGTGCGGTACTCGGTGCCGCGGAAGCGGAACGGCCCGATGCCGTGGTAGCCGTTGAGTTCCAGGTCGGCGTGCGTGTCGGTCTGCCAGGCGAAATCGCGCCAGATGATGTCCTCACCGTTGGGTTCGATGACCGCGGTGACGGCGCCGCAGGCCAGGTCCTCGCACTCGGGGCAGCCGTAGACGATGAACCGCCCGGCGGGCAGGGGTGCTCCGGCCTCCAGCAGCAGGCCCCGGACCTGGGCGGTGAAGAGGGAGGGCGGGACGTCGGAGGCGAGCGGGGAGACGGCGTCCAGGTCGGAGAGGCGGTGGAGCAGCGGACGTCCGTCGACGACGAAGTCGACGAAGTCGCGGTGGACCTGGTAGTCCCCGCCCGGGAGGAGTCCACCGGCTCGGGTCGCCGGTGCCAGGCCGAAGGTCGCGTACTCGGCAGACATGCCGTGAGTATTCCCACCGCGAACCCGTCCCGCGCGCGGCATGACATATTCCGCTAACGTCCGGCCGATGGAGACCGAACCGGACGGCGACGTCCTCGTGATCGGCGGTGGTGTCATCGGGCTGACCACGGCCGTGGTCCTCGCCGAGCGCGGCGTGCGGGTACGGCTGTGGACGCGGGACCCGGTCGGGCGGACCACCTCGGCGGTCGCGGGCGCGCTGTGGTGGCCGTACCGGATCGAGCCGGTGGCGTCGGCGTACACGTGGGCGCTGCGGTCGCTGGAGGTGTACGAGGAGCTGGCGGCGCGGCCGGAGACCACCGGCGTACGGATGGTCGAAGGAGTACTGGGCGAGACCGCGCTGGACGAGGTCGGCGTGTGGGCCGCCGCGCGGCTGGCGGGGCTGCGGACGGCGACGGCCGAGGAGTATCCCGCCGGGTCGGGGGTGCGGGCGCGGCTGCCGCTCATCGACATGACGGCCCATCTGCCGTGGCTGCGGGAGCGGTTGCTGGCGGCGGGAGGTGCGGTCGAGGCTCGTACGGTGGCGGGCCTGGCGGAGACGGACGCGCCGGTCGTGGTCAACTGCACGGGGCTGGCGGCGCGGGAGCTGGTGCCGGATCCGTCGGTACGGCCGGTGCGGGGGCAGTTGGTCGTGGTGGAGAACCCGGGGATCGACACATGGATGGTCTCCACCGGGGCGGACGGTGCGATGGCGTACTTCTTCCCGCAGCCGGGCCGGCTGGTGCTCGGCGGCACGGCGGAGGAGGACGCCTGGTCCACGGAGCCGGACCCGGCGGTGGCCGAGGCCATCGTGCGGCGGTGTGCGGCGCTGCGCCCCGAGATCGCCGGTGCCCGCGTCCTGGAGCACCGGGTGGGTCTGCGGCCCGCCCGTGACGCGGTGCGGCTGGAACGCAGCGCGCTTCCCGACGGCCGGGCCCTGGTGCACAACTACGGCCACGGCGGCGCGGGCGTCACCGTGGCCTGGGGCTGCGCGGAGGAGGCGGCGACGCTGGCCGCCGGGTGAACGATCACCCGGCGGGAGGCGCGGCCCGGCAGGCGGGGTTCTCGTTGCGGACCTGGTGTCTCCCCCGCCGCCGCTTCCCTTCCCTTCCCTTCCCTTCCCTTCCCTTCCCCGGGGGCTCCGCCCCGGGCCCCGTTCGCGCAGTTCCCCGCGCCCCTGGGGGCCACGCCCCGCGGTACGCGCCCGCCCGCGCGCGTCAGTGTTTGCCGATGGGGTCTCCCTCCACGTCCGGGCCGCGGCCCGGGCCGACGCGGAGTTCGAATTCGCCGTCGAACCTCTTGTGGCCCTCGATGACCGCGAGATGCACCGCCTCGGAACCCATCTCGCCCCGCACGATGAGCGGGTCGCGGCGCAGGTCGCGCATGAGCGCCACGCACATGAAGAGCATCACGACGATGAACGGGGCGGCCGCGAGGATCGTGAGGTTCTGCAGCCCGGTCAGCGCGTCGCCCTGGCCGCTGCCGACCAGCAGCATGATCGCCGCCACACCTCCGGTGACCACGCCCCAGAACACCACCACCCAGCGGCTGGGTTCGAGCGCTCCCTTCTGCGAGAGGGTGCCCATCACGACGGAGGCCGCGTCGGCGCCCGAGACGAAGAAGATGCCGACGAGGATCATCACCAGCAGGCTGGTGGCGGTGGCGACGGGGTACTCCTGCAGTACGGCGAAGAGCCGGCCCTCGGGGGTCGTCTCGTCGCCGAGCCGGTTCTGCTCCTGGAGCCTCATCGCCGAGCCGCCGAAGATCGCGAACCAGACCAGGCTGACCGTGCTGGGCACGAGGATGACGCCGCCGATGAACTGACGGATGGTCCGCCCCCGGCTGATGCGGGCGATGAACATGCCGACGAACGGCGTCCAGGAGATCCACCACGCCCAGTAGAAGACGGTCCAGCTGCCCAGCCAGTCGGCGACGCCCTCGCCTCCGCTGATCTCCGTGCGGCCGGCCAGTTCGGGCAGGTCGCCGAGGTAGGCGAAGACCGACGTCGGCAGCAGGTCGAGGATGAGAATGGTCGGGCCGGCGATGAAGACGAACAGGGCGAGGACCAGTGCCAGCACCATGTTGGTGTTGGACAGCCACTGGATGCCCTTCTCCACGCCGGAGATCGCGGAGGCCACGAACGCCACGGTCAGCACCGCGATGATGCCGACCAGCAGCCCGGTGCCGACCTTGTCCATCCAGTCGAGCTTCTCCATACCGGAGCCGATCTGCAGCGCGCCGAGGCCGAGCGAGGCCGCGGAACCGAAGACCGTCGCGATGATGGCGAGCATGTCGATGATCCGGCCGCCGACGCCGTTGGCGTTCTTCTCACCGATGAGCGGGGTGAACACGGCGCTGATGGTCTGCCGGCGGCGCCGGCGGAAGGTGCTGTAGGCGATGGCGAGGCCGACCACCGCGTAGATCGCCCACGGGTGAAGTGTCCAGTGGAAGAGGGTGGTGGCCATGGCCGTCTCCATGCGGTCGCCGGAGTCGGCCGGATTGGTGCCCGGCGGGGGCGTGGTGTAGTGCGCCAGCGGCTCGCTCACGCCCCAGAACATCAGACCGATGCCCATGCCGGCGCTGAACATCATGGCGATCCAGGACACCGTGCGGAATTCGGGTTCCTCGCCCTCGGCACCGAGGTGGATCCGGCCGTACCGGCTGGCGGCGAGCCAGAGGGCGAAGATCACGAAGCCGGAGGCGGCCAGCATGAACCCCCAGCCCCCGTTGTGCATCAGCCCGCCCAGCATGCTGCTGGAGGTGTCCTCGAGCGAGTCCGTCCCGATGGCCCCCCAGAGCACGAACGCGAGGGTCAGCACGGCGGTGACGCCGAACACCACCCGGTCGGTCCGTGGGTGTTCACGGCCGGGCAGGCCCGCCTCGGAGCCCGGCAGTGGGCCTGCCGTCTGGTCCTTGTCGCTGTGCTGCTCCTGCGTCACAGGCGCACCTTTCGTCCGAGCCGTCGGGTGGAGAGCACTCCTCCCGATAGGCCCTTACCACTTTTGGCGCAAAACTCACCTCTCCAGCGGGACGCGTCGTCCTTCCCTTCCGTCAGGCGCGTCTCACCGGGCCTCTCCCGGAACGCGGTGGGCGGTGGCACCGGGCCGGGCCACGCCGTCCAGGACGGCGTCGGGGGTTGTGGCGCGCGTACCGGCCGTGGCACGGGCGAACGCGGCCGTTCCGCCGACGAACGGGACCCGGGCGGAGGTGCGGGCCAGGTCGAGGGTGAGCGTCGGGGTGTCGGCGGGAGGGTCGATCAGGCCACGGTCGGTGCCGGCGACGATCAGCGCGAGGCGGTGCCCCTCGGGGACGACGTGGTCGGTGGCCGCGAGGTCGAGAGTGACCCTGTACCGCTCGCCGGGGGTGAGCGGTTCGCCCTTGCCGGTGTCGGTGTGGTGGCCGAGGTCGGCCCAGCCGCGGCTGACGACGGTGTACCCGACGTCGGCGGTGGTGGCGCGGGTCTCCTTGAAGCAGGAGCTGTCGCCCTCGGTGCCCGGGCCCCAGCAGGTGCGGTCGGGCAGGGTGGTGATGCCTTCTCCGCTGTCGGCGTAGTCACGGATGGTGTCGGGACCGAGGTCGACGAGCACGGCGGAGAGGTGGGCCGTCGGGGTGCTGGGGGTGGCGGTGACGGTGACCTCGGAGGCGCCGGACAGGCGCAGGTCGCGGGTGAGCGGGCCGGTGACGAAGCCCGTCTTGTCCGGAGTCGACGTGTCGATACGGGCGGCCCAGTCGGTCTCGCTCAGCCGCGGGTCGTCGGTGAAGGTCTCGGTGCCCTTGCCCTTGCGCAGGCCCAGGGTGCCGACGCCGGCCGCGTCGCCCTCGGCGGGACGCAGGGTCGTGGCGTGTGTGCCGCGCGGCGGCCAGGTCGCCGAGGTGGTCCACTGGTCGGGCGCGCGTTCGATGTCGGCCATGGGTTCGCGGTCGATGCCGTTGTCGTAGCCGAGGAGTTCGTGGTCGAACCAGCGGTGCAGGGTGTGCACCCATTCCGCGCGGCGGAAGTCGAAGGGGTCGACATGACCGGTCCGGGAGAGCCAGATCTTGCGGTCGACGCCGTTCTTCGCGAGGGCGTCCCACCAGGGACCGACGTGCTGCATGCGCACGTTGAGGTCCTGCATGCCGTGCACCAGGAAGACGCTGGCCTTCACCTTCTTCGCGGCACGGACGTAGTCGCGTTCGCTCCACAGCGGGGTGCGGTCGCCGGTGCGCGGGGCGCCCTCGACGAGTTCCTGCTGGACGGCGCCGCAGTGGGCGCGGGCCTCGGGGCTCTCGACGTACTGGGACAGCCAGTCGGGGCCGGAGTCGTAGAGCGGGGCGCCCTGGGAGAAGTAGTAGGCGTACCAGGAGGAGATGGCGGCGATCGGGACGATGGTCTCCAGGCCCTCGACCCCGGTGGCGGCGACGCCGTTGGCTATGGTGCCGTCCCAGCTCTTGCCGATCATGCCGGTGCGGCCGTTGGTCCAGTCGGCTTCGGCGCGCTCGGTGCCGGTGCGGCTGGTGTACGCCCTGCCGCGGCCGTTCAGCCAGTCGACGACGGCCTTCGCGGACCGGACGTCGGAGCGTCCCCCGACGTCCACGCAGCCGTCGGAGCGGCTGGTTCCGGCCAGGTCGACACCGACGACGGCGTAGCCGCGCGGCACGAAGTAGTTGTCGTAGAACAGCGGCATCTGTACGACGTCGCCGTTCGCGTCGTAGGTCTTCTTCTGGCTCTCGTTGCCGCGCCCGCAGCAGGAGTAGTACGGACTGGCGTCCATGATGACGGGTATCTTCCGGCCCCGCTGGGCGGGTTCGCGGGGGCGGACGATGTCGACGGCGACCCGGTCGGTGTCGCCGTCCCGGTCCTCGTCGAGGCCGGTGTCCACCCAGACGGCCTCGCGGATGGCGGTGTCGTAGTCGTGGACGGGCCTGCTCTCGCGTGGCGCGGTGTGGGCCGCGACGGGGGTGAGCAGGGTGGCCGTCAGGGCGGCGGTGACCGCCGTCGCGAGCGTTCTCCAGGTCGTGAAGCGCATGCGTTTCGGCATGCGCCGGACGGTACATCGGTGAACTCCGGTGCAGAAGAGGGCCGTTGACACCTCATGAAGCCACTGGTGGCTGAAATCAGGCCTGGTGGGGAGCGCCGGTCCGGATGCGGGTGCGGTGTCGGGTCCGCTCAGTCACCGTGGTCGTACACCGTCACCGGTATGCCGTGCCGCACCAGCCGCTCGGTGATCAGCGGCTCGACGCGGGACCATCTGCCGCCGGCCAGGCCGCAGCCTGTGCGGGGCATGTGGACCGACGCGTCCAGTTCGGCCGCGGGGCCGGCGAGGCGGGCGAGGGCCGCGTCGATCGCCTCGTAGCGGACGGGGACACCCTTGCCGCCGGACCCTGTGCCGCGCCGGCCGATCGTGTTGGCCACCCACACGTACCG
The DNA here is from genome assembly GCF_002910825.1 of Streptomyces sp. SM1. Lineage (GTDB taxonomy): Bacteria > Actinomycetota > Actinomycetes > Streptomycetales > Streptomycetaceae > Streptomyces > Streptomyces okerensis. The sequence continues at coordinate 8,581 of NZ_NEUB01000067.1, forward strand.
CTCCACCTGGACGAGTTGCGGCGCGCCCAGGCCGAAGTCGTTGCCCGCGCGGCCCCGGTGCCAGGCCCGGTAGGCGGCTTCCGGCTCGGGCCGGCGGCGCGACACGGCGAGGACGAAGCCCTTCCCCCAGCCCCCGATGTCGTTGCAGACATGGGCGATGATCTTGACGCCCTTCACCGGCGGAAGGGTCGCGTCACCCCTGATGCAGGTGATCTCCGACATGACACCACCGTAGGCGCCGGCACTGACAGTGGGCGTGGGCCGCCCGTCGTCCCGTCGGGGGCCCGGCCCGGGTGCCCGAAGGTGACAGGAGAGGTGTCACAGCATTGGTGGTACAGCGATACTGCTGCACATGACGACCGAGACCGAGGGCCTGACGATCGACGAACTGGCGGCCCGGGGCGGGGTCACCGTGCGCACGGTCCGTTTCTACGGGACCAGGGGGCTGCTGCCGCCGCCGGTGATCGGTCCCCGGCGGGTCGGCCGTTACGGGCGGGAGCATCTGGCCCGGCTGGAGCTCATCGAGGAGTTGCAGAGCCGGGGCATGACGCTGGCGGCGATCGAACGGTATCTGGGACAGCTGCCGCCGGACCTGAGTGTGCGGGACCTCGCCCTCCAGCGGGCGGTGGTGGCGTCCTGGGCGCCGAACACGGTGGAGACGGTGTCACGCGGGGAGCTCGAGCGCCGCGCGGGACGTCCGCTGGACGGGGAGGACCTGAAGCGGCTGGCCGCGATGGACGTCGTCGGGCGGGACGGCGAGGCGTCCGAGTCCTTTCTCGTGGACACGGGGCTGCTGCGGCTCGGGGTCGAACTGCTGGACGTGCCGCTGTCGCACGAGACGATCCTCGCCGCCCGTACGGCGCTCACCGAGCACTCCCGCGCGGCCGCCCACGAGCTGTCGCGGCTGCTGCGCGACGCGGTCGCGGACAAGGACGCGCGCGATGTGCGGTCCCTGTCCGCCCGGATGCATCCGCTCGTGGTGCAGGCGCTGCTCACGACCTTCCAGCGGTCGCTGAAGGATGAGCTGCGGGAGTGGCTCGACGAGGAGGGGTGAACCCCGGGGACGGCGTCAGCGCGCGTCCGTGAACACCTCTCCCTTCTCCGCCTTCTCCACCAGCAGGGCCGGCGGGGCGAAGCGTTCGCCGTAGCGCTCGGCGAGTTCACGCGCGCGGGCCACGAAGCCGGGCAGGCCGCCCTCGTAGCCGTTGACGTACTGCAGCACTCCGCCGGTCCAGCCCGGGAAGCCGATGCCGAGGATGGAGCCGATGTTGGCGTCGGCGACGGACGTCAGGACGCCCTCCTCCAGCAGCCGGACGGTGTCCAGCGCCTCGGAGAACAGCATGCGTTCCTGCATGTCGCGGAACGGGATCTCGTGTCCGGCCCGCGTGAAGTGCTCGCGCAGTCCCGGCCAGAGGGCGGCGCGCTTGCCGTCCTCGCCGTACTCGTAGAAGCCGGCGCCGCCGCTGCGGCCCGGGCGGCCGAACTCGTCGACCATGCGGTCGATGACCGCCTCGGCCGGGTGCGGGGTCCAGGTGCCGCCGGCCTCCTCGACGGCCCGCTTCGACTCGAGGCGGATCCTGCGGGGCAGGGTGAGGGTCAGCTCGTCCATCAGCGAGAGCACCTTGGCGGGGTAGCCCGCCTGGGCCGCCGCCTGCTCCACCGACGCCGGCTCGATGCCCTCGCCGACCATGGCGACGCCCTCGTTGATGAAGTGGCCGATGACGCGGGAGGTGAAGAAGCCGCGCGAGTCGTTGACGACGATCGGGGTCTTGTTGATCTGCCGGACCAGGTCGAAGGCGCGGGCCAGCGCCTCGTCGCCGGTGCGCTCACCCCGGATGATCTCGACCAGCGGCATCTTGTCCACGGGGGAGAAGAAGTGCAGCCCGATGAAGTCGCCCTGGCGCTCGACGCCCTCGGCGAGGGCGGTGATGGGCAGGGTGGAGGTGTTGGAGCACAGCAGCGCGTCGGGGGCGACGACGTCCTGGATCTCCTGGAACACCTTGTGCTTCAGGGAGGTGTCCTCGAACACGGCCTCGATGACGGCGTCGCAGCCGGCCAGGTCGGCGGCCTCGGCGGTCGGGGTGATCCGCGCGAGCAGCGCGTCGGCCTTCTCCTGGCTGGTACGGCCCCTGGCGACGGCCTTGGCGCACAGCTTCTCGGAGTAGCCCTTGCCCTTGACGGCCGATTCCAGGGCGACGTCCTTGAGGACGACGTCGATCCCCGCGCGGGCGCACGCGTAGGCGATGCCCGCGCCCATCATCCCGGCGCCGAGGACGGCGACCTTGGTGACCTTGCGGGGCTCGATGCCCTGGGGGCGGTTGGCGCCGGAGTTGACGGCCTGGAGGTCGAAGAAGAACGCCTGGATCATGTTCTTGGACGTCTGTCCGGCGGCCAGCTCGACGAAGTAGCGGGCCTCGATGACCTGGGCGGTCTCGAAGTCGACCTGGGCGCCCTCGACGGCCGCGGCCATGATGTTGCGCGGGGCCGGGTAGGGGGCACCGCCGGTCTGCTTGCGCAGGTTGGCCGGGAAGGCGGGCAGGTTGGCGGCGAACTTGGGGTGGGCGGGGGTGCCGCCGGGGATGCGGTAGCCGGGCCGGTCCCAGGGCTGGGCCGACTCGGGGTGGGCGTCGATGAAGGCGCGGGCCCTGGCGAGCATGTCCTCGCGGGTGTCGGCGACCTCGTCGACCAGGCCGTTCTCCAGGGCGCGGCGCGGGTTGTACTGGGTGCCCTGGAGGAGCACCTTCAGCAGGGCGTCGGTGATGCCGAGCAGGCGGACGGTACGGACGACACCGCCGCCGCCGGGGAGCAGGCCGAGGGTGACCTCGGGGCAGCCGATCTTGGAGCCGGGGGCGTCGAGGGCGATCCGGTGGTGGCAGGCGAGGGCGAGTTCGTAGCCGCCGCCGAGGGCCGCGCCGTTGATCGCGGCGACGACCGGCTTGCCGAGGGTCTCGATGCGGCGCATCTGGCGCTTGAGCGCCATACCGCCGTCGAACAGGTCCTGTGCCGTCTCGGGGGTGACCCGGATCAGGTCGCGCAGGTCGCCGCCGGCGAAGAAGGTCTTCTTGGCGGAGGTGATGATGACGCCGCGGATCGTGTCCTTCTCGGCCTCCAGGCGGTCGGTGACGACGGCCAGGGAGTCGCGGAACGCCTGGTTCATGGTGTTCGCGGACTGGCGGGGGTCGTCGATGACGAGGGTGACGACGCCGGTGCGGTCCTGTTCCCAGCGAATGGTGGTGCTCTCGGTCATGAGGAGTTCTCCGTGAGTAGGTGGCGGGTCGCTGGGGGTCAGAGGCGTTCGACGACGGTGGCGATGCCCATGCCGCCGCCCACGCACAGGGTGGCGAGGCCGTAGCGCTTGTCCTGACGCTCGAGTTCGTCGACGAGCGTGCCGAGGATCATCGCGCCGGTCGCGCCGAGCGGGTGGCCCAGCGCGATGGCGCCGCCGTTGACGTTGACCTTGTCCGGCGACAGGCCCATGTCCTTCATGAAACGCAGCACGACCGCCGCGAACGCCTCGTTGATCTCGACCAGGTCGATGTCGTCGATGGTCAGTCCGGCCTTGGCGAGGGCCTTGCGGGTGGCCGGGGCGGGGCCGGTGAGCATGATGGTGGGCTCGGAGCCGGAGACGGCGGCGGAAACGATCCGGGCGCGCGGGGTGAGCCCGTAGCGCTCGCCCACCTCCTTGGAACCGATGGCGACCAGCGCGGCGCCGTCGACGATGCCGGAGGAGTTGCCCGCGTGGTGGACGTGGTCGATCTTCTCCACCCAGTGGTACTTCTGCAGCGCGACGGCGTCGAAGCCGCCCAGTTCGCCGATGTCCGCGAAGGACGGCTTCAGCCCGCCCAGCGATTCGGCGGTGGTGCCGGGGCGCAGGTGCTCGTCGTGGTCGAGGACGACCAGGCCGCTGCGGTCCCGCACCGGGACGACGGACCGCTCGAAGCGGTTCTCCTTCCAGGCGGTGGCCGCACGCTCCTGCGACAGGGCGGCGTACTCGTCGACGTCGCGCCGGGAGAAGCCCCCGATGGTGGCGATCAGGTCCGCGCCGATGCCCTGCGGGACGAAGTTGACGGCGAGGTTGGTCATGGGATCGTTGAACCAGGCCCCGCCGTCGGAGGCCATCGGGACGCGGGACATGGACTCCACCCCTCCGGCGAGGATCAGATCCTCCCAGCCCGAACGGACCTTGGCCGCGGCGAGGTTGACGGCCTCCAGACCGGACGCGCAGAAGCGGTTCTCCTGGACCCCCGCCACCGTGTCCGGCAGCCCGGCCGCGATCGCGGCGACGCGGGCGATGTCCGAGCCCTGGTCACCGACCGGTCCGACCACGCCCAGCACGATGTCGTCGACGGCTGCCGGGTCCAGGTCCGGGAAGCGGTGCCGGAGTTCGTGAATGAGACCGACCACCAGGTCGATGGGCTTGGTCCCGTGCAGGGTTCCATTGGCCTTGCCGCGCCCGCGCGGGGTGCGGATCGCGTCGTACACATACGCTTCGGTGCTCACGAGGAGGCCTTTCACTGAGGGGGCGGGGGTTCGGAGGAGTTCGAGGGGGCCGCGGGCCGGGGCAGGTCCCAGTCACGGGCCACGTCGTCGGCGCCGGCGCCCGGCCGGGCGGGCCCGGTACGGATCGCGGCGGGGGTCGCGGAGAACCGCGGTGCAGGTGCCGGCTGGGTGATGCCGCCGTGGTCGGTGAAGGTGCCGCGGGCGGCGAGATGCGGGTGGTGCGGGGCCTCACCGAGGGACAGCACGGGCGCCACGCACGCGTCGGTGCCCTCGAAGACGGCCGTCCACGCGTCACGGGTACGGGCCTTGAACCGGGCGGCGACCCGCTCGCGCAGTTCCGGCCAGCGGGTGACGTCGGTGTGGGCGCCCGCCTGGTCCTCGAGGCCGAGCAGGCGCAGGAACTCGGTGTAGAAGCGCGGTTCCAGCGCGCCGACGGCCATGTGCCTGCCGTCGGCGGTGGCGTAGGTGCCGTAGTAGGGGCAGCCGCCGTCGAGGAGGTTGGCGCCGCGGCGGTCCTGCCAGGCTCCGGCGGCGAGCATGCCGTGGATCATCGCGGAGAGGTGGGCGGTGCCGTCCACGATGGCGGCGTCGACGACCTGTCCGGTACCGGTCGCGCGCGCGTGGTGCAGGGCGGCGAGGACGCCGACGACGAGGTAGAGGGAGCCGCCCGCGTAGTCGCCGAGCAGGTTGGCCGGGACGGCCGGGGGCCGGTCCGGGTCGCCGATCATGCCGAGGGTGCCGGTGAGGGCGATGTACGCGATGTCGTGGCCCGCGCGGTCGGCGAGAGGGCCTTCCTGCCCCCAGCCGGTCATCCGGCCGTAGACCAGACGGGGGTTGCGGGCGTGGCAGTCCCCGGGGCCCACACCGAGGCGCTCGGCGACACCGGGGCGGTAGCCCTCGATGAGGATGTCGGCCCGTTCGGCGAGGTCCAGGAGGCGGGCGGGGCCGTCGGGTGCCTTCAGGTCCACGATCACGGAGCGCTTGTTGCGGAGGGTGATGTCACGGGCCGGGGCGATCCCCAGGCCGGGGCCGCCCGGACGGTCCACACGGACGACATCGGCGCCCAGGTCGGCCAGAAGCATGGCGGCGAACGGGCCGGGCCCGATCCCTGCCAGCTCGACCACACGCACGCCGGCGAGCGGGCCGCCCGCCGGCGTCTTCGCCTCCGTCATCGAGCCCCCATCGACTGTGACACTCCTGGTGTAACACCTGCGATGTTAAGAACACGTTCCACCCGGCACAAGACCGGGCGAGCAAGCGCTTACCCACTGTACGGTGCGGCACCTCCGCACGCGCCCTCGGAACGGCGCCCAGCCGGTTCGGACCACGGTCCGCGGGGGCGGGCGGTACACGGCGGCCCGGCAGCGCGGCCGGGCGTCGCCG
>NZ_NEUB01000926.1 GCF_002910825.1 Streptomyces sp. SM1
CCTCGCCTCCTACGCCGGACTGGCCCCCACCACGAAGCAGTCGGGCACCTCCATCCACGGCGAACACGCACCCCGAGGCGGCAACCGGCAACTCAAACGGGCGATGTTCCTGTCCGCCTTCGCCTGCATGAACGCCGACCCCGCCTCCCGCACCTACTACGACAAGCAACGAGCACGCGGCAAGACCCACACCCAAGCCCTCCTCCGCCTCGCCCGCCAGCGCATCAGCGTCCTGTTCGCCATGCTCCGCGACGGCACCTTCTACGAACCCCGGACACCGAAAGACGTCGAGCTCGCCGCATAACCCCAGCAACACCGAACCACCCCAAACCCGACAAGGGTGCCTTGACGAAGGACATAGAGGCACCCCCCCCGTCGACGACCAGCGTGGTCCCGGTGATCCAGGATGCGTCGCGGGAGGCCAGGAAGGTGACGGCGGCCGCGATGTCCTCGGGCTCGCCGACACGGCCCAGTGGGTAGACCCGCCGGAGCGCCTCGAGGTCGTCGTCCCTGCCGTCCCAGGCGCGGGTGCGGACGGTCCCCGGTGCGACGAGGTTGACCCGGACACCGCGCGGGGCCGCGTGTCCGGTGAGGGTGCGGGTGAGGGAGATCAGGCCCGCCTTGGCCGCGCTGTAGGCGTGATTGCCGAAGTCCTGCAGGCCGTTGGCGGATCCGACGTTCACGATGGCGCCCCGGCCGGAGGCGGCGAGGTGCGGGAGTGCGGCGCGGCAGCAGCGGTAGGCGCCGGTGAGGGTGACGTCGAGGTCCGCGGCCCACTCCTCGTCCGCCTCGTCCTCGAAGCGGGACGCGTCCGGTGTGCAGTGGGCGGCGTTGTTGACCAGTACGTCGAGCGAACCGAAGGCGCTCACCGCGTGCGCCACGGCCGCCTCGACCGAGGCCCGGTCCGTCACGTCGCAGGCGAACGCCTCGGCGGCGAGTCCTCGCCCCCGCCGTGCCGACGCCGTCCTCCGCGCCGCGTCCGGGTCCGCGTCGGCCACCAGGACCCGCGCCCCCTCCTCGGCGAACCGCCGGGCGGTGGCGGCGCCGATGCCGCGTGCCGCGCCGGTGATGAGAACCCCGTATCCCTCGAAACGCCGTGTGTCCGTCGTCATGGGGTGACGGTAGCCGCCGGGCCGATCCCGACGGCAGAGGCGGGAGGGGGTCAGCGGTAGCCGGTCACGTCCGCCGGCCTGCCCGCGTCCTGGACCTCGACGATGTAGCGCCAGGCGTCGGGGCGGCTGCCGTCGAGGTCGGTGAATCCGTACTCCCGGGCGAGGCCGCCGCTGGAGAGGGAGGTGCCGTTGAAGCGGGCCACGTCCGGGTCGGCGGCGAGGGCGGTGACGGCCCGCCCCACATAGCGCGGGGTCTCGGAGATGGCGAAGTGGGGGACGTCTGCGAGGGCGTCGCGCCAGTTGTCCTCCCGCACCCCGAAGTGGTCGAGCATGATCTCCGAGCGCAGCCAGCCCGGGGTGAGGGCCACCGCCGTGGCGCCGCGCGGACCGAGCTCGTGGCCGAGCGCGAACGCCATGCGCAGGACGGAGGACTTGGCGAGGTCGTAGAAGAAGGAGAGGCGGTAGTGCTCGCCGTTGTAGTCGGCGGTGCCGTCGGTGACCTCGACGACGAGGCCGCCGGGACGGCGCAGCAGCAGCGGCAGGGCGTGGTGGCTGGTGATCGCGTGGGTCTCGACCGCGAGCCGGAGCAGGCGCAGGCCCTTGTCCAGGTCGTGCTCCCAGACGGGCGCTTCCCAGTCGAAGAGGTTCTCGCCGCCCCAGATGTCGTTGACGAGGACGTCCAGGCGGCCCTGCTCGTCGGCGATCCGGTCGAGCAGCGCCTTCACCCGCTCCGGCTCCAGGTGGTCGGTGGGCACCGCGATGCCCCGTCCGCCGGCCTCGGTGACCAGGTCGGCGGTGTCCTCGATGGTCTCGGGGCGGTCGTACTCGGAGCGGCGGGCGCGGGTGCTCCGGCCCGTGACGTACACGGTCGCGCCCGCCGCTCCGAGTTCCACGGCGATGCCCCGTCCGGCCCCCCGGGTCGCCCCGGCCACCAGCGCGACCTTGTCCTTCAACTGCTCCGACATGTACGGCCTCCCGTCGTCCCTGCTCGGCTTTCGCTTCGAGGGTGACGGGTAAGCCGGACATCTTCTGTCGCCTTTTCGCGCCGGTCACCCGGGCGGCCTCCTCAGTGGCCCCGTGCGATCCATTCCTCCAGGTGCGGGGCCTCCGCGCCGATGGTGGTGGGATCGCCGTGACCGGTGAGGACCTTGGTCCCGGGCGGCAGGGTGAGCAGCCGGTCCCGGATCGAGTCGATGATCGTCGGGAAGTGGGAGAAGGAGCGGCCGGTGGCGCCGGGACCGCCCCGGAAGAGGGTGTCGCCGGTGAAGACCGCTCCGAGCCCCGGGTCGTGGAGGCAGACCGCGCCTGGCGCGTGCCCGGGGGTGTGCAGCACCGTGAGGTCGGCGCCGGCGGCCTCGATCACCTGGCCGTCGGCCAGCCAGGCGTCGGGGTCGCGGTCCGGGTGGGTCTGCTTCCACAGCCCCAGGTCGTCGGGGTGCAGCCAGATGGTGGCGCCGGTGCGCTCGGCGAGGGCGGGGGCGGCGTCGATGTGGTCGTTGTGGGCGTGGGTGCAGACGATCGCCGTCAGGCGCCGGTCCCCCACCGCCTCGGCGATGGCGTCGGCGTCGTGGGCGGCGTCGATGACGACCGCCTCGTGGTCGTCGCCGACGATCCACACGTTGTTGTCGACATCCCAGGTGCCGCCGTCGAGGCTGAACTGCCCGGAGGTGACGAGTCGTTCGATGCGGGCGGTCATCACAGCACCACCACCGAACGCAGTACGTCGCCGCGGTGCATCCGCTCGAACGCCTTCTCCACCTCGTCCAGCTGGATGGTCTCGGTGACGAACGCCCCGAGGTCCAGACGTCCCTGGAGGTGCAGGTCGATCAGCATGGGGAAGTCCCGGGAGGGCAGACAGTCCCCGTACCAGGAGGACTTGAGGGAGCCGCCGCGGCCGAAGACGTCGAGGAGCGGCAGTTCCAGCTTCATCTCCGGGGTGGGCACGCCGACCAGGACGACCGTGCCGGCCAGGTCACGGGCGTAGAAGGCCTGCCGGTAGGTCTCGGGGCGGCCGACGGCGTCGATGACGACGTCGGCGCCGAAGCCGCCGGTGAGTTCGCGGATGGCCTCGACGGGGTCGCTCTCGCGGGAGTTGACCGTGTGGGTGGCGCCCATGGAACGCGCGGTCTCGAGCTTGCGCGCGTCGATGTCGACGGCGATGATCTTCGCCGCTCCGGCGAGCCGGGCCCCGGCGACGGCCGCGTCACCGACGCCGCCGCAGCCGATGACGGCGACCGAGTCGCCCCGGCCGACGTCGCCGGTGTTGATCGCCGCGCCGATGCCGGCCATCACACCGCAGCCGAGCAGCCCGGCGACCTGGGCGGAGACGGCGGGGTCGACCTTGGTGCACTGTCCGGCGGCGACGAGGGTCTTCTCGGCGAAGGCGCCGATGCCCAGGGCCGGGGAGAGTTCCTGGCCGGTGGAGGCGAGCGTCATCCGCTGCTTCGCGTTATGGGTGTCGAAGCAGTACCAGGGGCGGCCCCGCAGGCAGGCGCGGCACTTCCCGCACACCGCACGCCAGTTGAGGATCACGAAGTCACCGGGTTCGACGTCGGTGACGCCGTCGCCGACCGACTCGACGACGCCCGCGGCCTCGTGGCCGAGCAGGAACGGGAAGTCGTCGCTGATCCCGCCCTGCTTGTAGTGCAGGTCGGTGTGGCAGACCCCGCAGGCCTGGACCCGTACGACCGCCTCGCCGGGTCCAGGGTCGGGTACGACGACCGTCTCGATCCGCACCGGCTCGTCCTTGCCGGGTGCGATCACGCCGCGTACTTCCTGGGCCATGGTGCTGCTCCTTGGTCGGCCGGTGTCCGTCACTCCGACCCTACGCGGGAAAGATCGGTGATGCCGCCCGCCGTGCGGCGGGACGGCGCCCCCGACGTAGCCTGGGGCTCCATCCGTCGCCGAGGGGGGCCACGTGACCATCACAGCCGAGGATGCGGGGCCGCCCGCCTGGCGAGCGCTGCTCGGATACGTACGACCGCACCGGTGGGCCCTGCTGGGCGGTGCCCTGCTCTCGCTGATGACCGGGGCGACGGGGCTGATGCTGCCGCTGGTGGCCCGGGAACTGATCGACGACCTCTCCGACGACCGGGGCATCGCCGGGCCGCTGCTGCTGATGTCGGCCCTGGTCGTCGCCAACGCCGTGCTGGGCGGGCTGGGTTCGTACGTGCTCCGGCGCACCGCGGAGTCGGTGGTGCTCGGGGCGCGGCGCTCGCTGTCGTCGTATCTGCTGCGGCTGCGCATCGCGGCCGTGGACCGCAGCGAGCCGGGCGATCTGATGGCCCGCATCACGTCCGACACCACGCTGCTGCGGGAGGTGACCACCGACTCGCTGGTCGGTCTCGGCACGGGCGGACTGACACTGCTCGCGACCGTGGCGCTGATGGGCTTCGTGGACCCGGTGCTGCTGGGCGTCACGCTGGGTGTGATCGCGGTCGCGGGCACACTGCTCGGCGTGATCGTGCCACGGATCAACCGGGCGTCCCGGCGGGCGCAGGACGCGGTCGGTGTGATGGGTGCCTCGCTGGAGCGGGTGCTGGGCGCGCTGCGCACGGTGAAGGCCTCGGGCGCGGAGCCCCGGGAGGAGCGCACGCTGCACGAGGCCGCGCAGGAGTCGTGGCGGCAGAGTGTGCGCGCCGCCAAGTGGTCGGCCGCGGCGGGGAACACGGCGGGGCTGGCGATGCAGATCGCGTTCATCACGGTGCTCGCGGTGGGCGGCGCGCGGGTGGCGACGGGCGCCATCGACATCGGGACGCTGGTGGCGTTCCTGCTGTTCGTGTTCTATCTGATGTCGCCGATCCAGGCGGTCGTCGGCGCGATCACGCAGTACCAGACGGGCAGCGCCGCCCTCGCCCGGATCCAGGAGGCGCTGCGGCTGCCCGCCGAACCGGCCACCGGGCCCGTCGAGTTGCCCGGGCCCGGCACGGCGCCCGCCGCGCTCACCTTCGAGGATGTCCGCTTCAGGTACGCCGACGATCTGCCGTACGTCCATCACGGCGTGACGTTCTCCGTGCCCGCGCGGGGCATGACCGCATTCGTCGGCCCGTCCGGTGCGGGCAAGACCACCGTCTTCTCCCTCATCGAGCGGTTCTACGACCCCGGCTCCGGCGTGATCACGCTGGACGGCCGGGATCTGGCCGGGTGGGAGCTGTCGCGGCTGCGGGCCGCGATCGGCTACGTGGAACAGGACGCGCCGGTGCTGTCGGGATCCCTGCGGGAGAACCTGCTGCTGGGCAGCCCCGGGGCGGACGAGGACACGGTGACACGGGTGCTGGGGACGACCCGGCTGGACGGTCTGGTGTCGAGGATGCCGGACGGTCTCGACACGCTCGTCGGGCATCGCGGCACCAAGCTGTCCGGCGGCGAGCGCCAGCGGGTCGCCATCGCCCGCGCCCTGCTGCGCCGGCCCCGGCTGCTGCTGCTCGACGAGGCCACCTCGCAGCTCGACGCGGTGAACGAGGCGGCGTTGCGCGACACCGTCGCCGACGTGGCGCGCACGACGACGGTCCTGGTGGTCGCGCACCGGCTCTCCACGGTGACGATGGCCGACCGGATCGTGGTGATGGACGCGGGCCGGGTCCGCGCCGTCGGCACGCACCGGGAGCTGGTGACCACCGATCCGCTGTACGCGGAGCTGGCGGCGACCCAGTTCCTGGCGACGGCCGGGTGACCGCGGGCGCGGCGCGTACGGGGCCTGCCTGCCCGCGGCGCGCACCAGGCTGCCCGGGGCGGCACGTACGGGGGCCCGGCTTGCCCTGTCCGCCGGGGCGGAGGAGGCTCGTACGAGAGGCCGTCTCGGCCTGCCGGAGGTCCGGGCCGCAGCCTCGGAGGAGGCGGTCATCATGACAACCGCGGCACAGTCCCGCTTCGGCACGGACACCCTGCGCCGGGGCATCGAGGCGGACACCTCGGCGAACCTGGTCACGCTCTACGCGGACGACGCGGAGCTGCGCGTCGTCGACCGCGACAGCCGGCCCAGCCATCCCAAGGTCCTGCACGGCCGGGACGAGATCGCCGCCATGCTCGACGACGTCTACAGCCGGGACATGACGCATTCGCTCGAGGCGTGTGTCATCCAGGGCGACCACGCGGCGTACTGCGAGAGCTGCCGGTACCCGGACGGTGTGCGGGTGCTCTCGGAGTCGATGCTCACCCTGCGGGACGGAAAGATCACCGGGCAGACGATGATCCAGGCCTGGGACGAGTAGACACGCGCAAACGGTCGGCGCCTCCGGGCGCCGTACCGGGACAGCGGGCCGGTGGCCGGTGTCCCGGGGCGGGCGGTGCGTCGCTCCGGCGGCTCCTCCACCCCGGGCGTCCGGCCATGCGGCCCGTCCGTCGGTTCGCCGTTCCGGAGGGTCACCGCCCGGACCGCTGACGGTGACCGGGCCCGGCTGGTATGACTGGGGCCATGCACGCAGACACCGCTCGGTCGGCCATCGACACGTTCGTCTCGGCGTTCAACGCGTCGGAGGACAACTATGTGACCGCTCTGCTGTCCCAGGCGCTCACCTCGGACGTGATCGTCTGGGGTCCGCTCGGCAGGAGCGAGGGGATCGAGGCGGTCGAGCGGTTCGTGCTGGACATCCGGCGGCACCCGGCGGGACCGGGCACCATGGTGCGCTGTTCCGGAGTGGACATGCCGGACGAGTGGGCCCGGTACCGGTGGGTGTTCACGACGCCCGGCGGTGGCCCGCGGCTGGCGGGCACCGATGTCGTTCATCTGCGGCGGGACCTGATCGACCAGATGATCATCTTCGCCGGGGACATCGCGCCGGCCGGCTGACGGGCGGCCCGTCCGGCTCCGGGGTCCAGCCGGGCGGGCGGAGGATGCTCAGGAGCTGACGGACCAGTTCCTCCACGACCTCGTCCAGGGTGGCCTCCACCCAGCCCGCGCTCCAGTCGTGGAGCAGACCGTTGACGCTGCCGATGAAGCCGGTCGCGGCGAGCCGGTGGTCGCGGGGCGCCGCCTCACCCCGCATAGCGGCCTCCCGGGCCTCGGCACAGATCAGCTCGACCCACTGGGCACGGCGGGCCAGGCGCTGTTCCTCCAGGCGCGGGCTGACGCCGATGATCTCGACGAACGCGATGCGGATCCGCCGCGGGTCGCCGGTGACCTCGGCGGCGTAGGCGCGGAAGACCGCGTCCGCCCGTTCGGCGACCGGGGTGTGTGCCGTACGGGCCGCCGCGGCCAGCACCGCCGCCTCCGCCCGGTCGTTGACCTGGAGGTGCAGCGCGGCGAGCACGTCCTCCAGGTTGCGGAACTCCTCGTAGAACTGACGGGTCGACAGGCCAGCGGCCTCGCTGAGGGCGGCGACGGTGGTCGACCGGTAGCCGGGGCCCGCACCGAACAGTTCGAGCGCCGCGTCGAGAAAGCGCCGGCGCCGTTCGGCTCTCCGCTCCTCGGCGGACTTCCCGGCGTAACGGCCGCTCGGGGCGTTCGGACTTCCCGGCACCGGCTGGCCCTCCCCTCCTTGTCCACACGGCCGATTTTGTCGTGTCCGCAGTCTTGTGGAGAGGGGCCACCTCTCCTTACTTTTCAGTAAGTTGACTCTGAAAGCACGTGTGTTCAGATTCCCGGGCTCCGTCTTCGGCATGCCCCACTCAGCTCGGCTCGCACCCCCCACCCGCAGAGGAGAGAGCAGCCATGCCGCTCCGCAGAACCAGGCACCTGTGCGTCCTCGCCGCCGCCCTCGCCCGGACCGTCACCGCTCCCGCCTCCGTCGCGAGCGCCGCCGACGCCGGGCAGACCTCCGCCGACGCCCTGCGCGAGGTGCTGTTCGTGGGCAACAACTGGGACGGCACCGCCGATGTCATCGAATCCGCCGGTGACTTCGAGCGGATCGGACGGATCGACGTCGTCCCCGACCGGGACGAGCGGATGGCCGAGATCAACGCCGACCCGATCCACTGGATCTACTTCATGGCCATCCGCAACAGCGTCGGGGAGGGCCACGACCAGTTCGTCGACGACATGTACTCCACCCCGGACGGCACCTCGGTGGTGGTCTCCCGGCCCAGCTTCGCCGACGTGGTCTCCCTCGACCTCGCCACCGGAGAGGTCAACTGGCGCTTCCGCGTGTCCGGTTACCGCTCCGACCACATGGCCGTCTCGCCCGACGGCAAGCGCGTCGCGGTCTCCGCCTCGACCTCCAACAAGGTGCACGTACTGGACATCGAGACCGGCGCGGAACTCGGCTCGTTCGCCACCGGCGACAAGCCGCACGAGAACGTCTTCAGCGCGGACGGCAAGCACATCTGGAACATGTCCATCGGCGAGGTGAACACCGCTCTCGACGCGACCTGGCTGGACTGGACGAAGGGCGACCGCCGCATCACGGTCGTCGACGCGACCACCTTCCGGCAGGTCGAGGTCATCGACATGCGCCAGCGGCTGGACGCCGCCGGACTGAAGGACTACTCGGACGCGGTCCGTCCGGCCGCCTTCTCCCCCGACGAGTCGAAGCTGTACTTCCAGGTCTCGTTCTTCAACGGCTTCCTCGAGTACGACGTCGCCACCGACCGGATCACCCGCACCAAGACCCTGCCGAAGAACCCCGCCACCAGCAGCGACCGCACCACCTGGGTCAACGACTCCCGCCACCACGGCATCACCATGAAGCCCGACGGCACCAAGCTCTGCGTCGCGGGCACCATGGACGACTACGCGACCGTCGTCGACCGCACCACCCTGGAAGAAGGGCCGCTGGTCACCGTGTCCAAGCCGTACTGGGCGACCGTCAGCGGCGACGGGGCGTCCTGTGTGGTCTCCGAGAGCGGCGCCGACCGGGTCACCGCGATCGACTTCGCCACCGGTGAGAAGACCGTCTCCGTGCCCGTCGGCGACCACCCGCAGCGGGTGCGTCTCGGGCAGGTGGAGGCCGGCTGGTCCGGCCCGTCGGGAAGCTGAGCGGGCCGGCCCCCGGACCCCGACCGCGCCGTCCCCGTGGACAACGGCAGGCCCGCGGCGGGCGCCCGCGACGTGCGAAGCGGGCGATCCGGCCGGGATGGCGGGGGCGGTGCGGGGAAGTCACCGGGGGAAGGAGGGCCGATCGTGCGTGACTTTCTTCCGGTGCTCGGCCGCTCGGGCTCGACCTCGGCGCCCGTACGCCCGAGGAGGTGGCGGTGTCGGTGGCCGCGGAGATCGTCGCGCTGCGCTGGGGCGGTACGGGCGCACCGCTGAGCGGCACGGAGGGAGCGGTCCATCCACGGCCGCCGAAGGGCTCGGACGAAAGGGGGTGTGAGTCCGGCGCGCCCGGGTAGTCGGCCGGTGACGCCTCCGACCGTGGGAAGGAGGTCCGTGAAAGCGCACGTACTCACAGTGCCAGGGCCGCTTCCGTCGGACGAAGCGGCCCGGCCCGTCAGCGCGGCGGCAGACGGCACAGCTCCACCTCGGTGAGCCGGCCGCCGTCGACCGTGGCGGTCATGTAGGTGTGGTGGGGCTGACGGCGGCGGTCCGTCGGAGAGCCCGGATTGAGCAGACGGAGTCCCTTGGGCGCGGTGGTGTCCCACGGGATATGACTGTGCCCGAACACCAGCACGTCCAGTTCGGGGAAGCGCGCGGCGCACCGGGCCTCCCTGCCCTGGGCGGGTCCCGTCTCGTGGATCACACCGAAGCGCAGCCCTCCGAGTCCGGCGTACGCCGTCTCGGGCAGGCGGGCGCGCAGACCTGGGCCGTCGTTGTTGCCGTACACGGCGACCAGCCTGCGGCTTCGGCTCTCCAACAGATCGAGGGTGTCGGCGTCGACCCAGTCACCCGCGTGGATCACGACGTCCGCGCGGGGGATCTCGTCGATCAGCTGATCGGGCAACCGCTTGGCGCGCAGGGGCAGATGGGTGTCGGACACGAGGAGCAGCCGCATGGGCCCCAGCCTAGGCGTGCGGTCGTGTGCCCGCCGTGTCTCCGGGGGCGGCGCGACCGGTCCGTCCTGCTGCTAGTCGTCGCCCCTGACGATGTTCTCCTCGGTCCCCGTTCCCGCGCCCGAGGGGGTGGAGGGCGTGCCGCGCTCCACGGCGGGCAGGCAGGTCCGCAGCGGGTCCTTGCCGCGTAGTCGCCGGGCTCGTGCCCAGCCGGTCTCCGGCCGACGGGTCCTGGGTATGTGGCTGATCTCCGTTGTCACGACGCATCATCTTCCTTCTGCTTGTGCAGGCCTTCGGGTCCCCGGTGCCGCGTCGGGCAAACACCCTCAGTCCGGGCGGGCACCCGTGCCGGGGGCTCGCCGGCCGGGCCGGGGGCGCCCACGGTCCCGGAGCGGATCAGGCGTTGGGCCGGGCCACGCTGATGTCGCCCAGGGCCGACTCCGGGTCGCGTTCCATGGCGGCGTCGCCCAGCGTGACGACGCCGACGGCGTGCCCCCGCTCGACGACCGGGACGCGGCGCACGGCGTGCTCGCGCATCAGCCGCACCGCGTGGTCCAGCGCGTCGTCCGGGGCCACCGTCACCAGGTCCTCGCTGCACGCGCGGGCCACGGTGGTCTCCTCGGTGTCCACTCCCTGTGCGACCGACCGCACCACCAGGTCGCGGTCGGTGACCAGCCCGCGCAGCCGGTCCCCGTCGGTGACGAGGACGGCCCCGAGGTCGCGGTCACGCATGACGCGGGCGACCTCCGCCACGGAGGTGTGCGGCCCGACCGAGACCGGTGCGGCGGTCATGATGTCGCGGACGTGCTGTGCCATGACGTATCCCTCTCGTGAGCCTTCGGGAAGCGTCACGGGTACCCGGCGGAGCCGCTTGCTCACCGGGCGCGTGCGGGCGTCCGGGAGCCGGGCGTGGGCAGGCTCGTCCAGGAGCCGGGCGTGGCAAGGCGCCCCGTGGAGGTGGCCGGTGTACCGGGGATGCCGGTGTCCCCGGCGTGTCGTCAGCCCAGGACGAACTCCGCCCACACCTGTTTGCCGCCGCTGACCGGAAGAGTGCCCCAGGTCGCCGACACGGCCTCGACCAGCAGGATGCCCCGGCCGCCGGTGGCCTCCCAGCCGATGCTGGTGGGCTTCACCGGGGTGCGGGGCGAGGAGTCGGCGACCGCGAGCCGCAGCCGGCCGCCCACCAGGGTGAGATCGAGACGGACCTGGCCGTCGGTGTGCACCAGGGCGTTGGTCACCAGTTCGGACACGGCGAGCAGCGCGGCGTCGATGTCCTCGGTCACGCCCCAGGAACGCAGGGTCCGCCGGGTGAAGCGGCGGGCGTGTCCGACCGCCTGGGGCACCCGCCACACCGTCCAGCTCTCGCGCAGCGGGCGAGAGGTCATGCCGTCGTAGCGCATCAGCAGCAGGGCGACGTCGTCGCTGCGCGGGGCCTTGCCGAGCAGGCTGTCGGCGACCGGCCCGAGACGGGCGGGGTCGGAGCCGGCCAGCTGCCGGGCGAAGCGGTCCATGCCCTCGTCGATGTCGGCCTCGTGCGACTCGACCAGACCGTCGGTGGTCAGGGCGACCACGGCGCCGGGCTGGAGCCGCAGCGGGCTCATGGGGAAGTCGCTCTGCCGGACCACCCCGAGCGGCGGACCGCCCTCGGCCTCCGCGATCTCCGTACGCCCGTCCGGGTGACGCAGCACCGGCGGCAGATGACCGGCGCGCACGCACCAGGCCAGGCCCTCCTCCATGTCCACGTCGACATAGCAGCAGGTGGCGAAGAGGTCCGTCTCCATGTCCATGAGCAGCCGGTTGGCGTGGGACACCACCACGTCCGGAGGGTGTCCCTCGACGGCGTAGGCGCGCAACGCGGTGCGCATCTGGCCCATGAGGGTGGCGGCTCCGGCGTTGTGGCCCTGGACGTCGCCGATGACGAGGGCGACGTGGTTGTCCGGCAGCGGGATCACGTCGTACCAGTCGCCGCCGAGCTCCAGTCCGGCGGTGCTGGGCAGATAGCGGGCGACGGCGACGGCGCCGGGCAGCCTGGGCAGCCGGCGGGGCAGCAGCTGGCGCTGGAGCATGCCGACCAGTTCGTGTTCGGCGTCGAAGGCGCGGGCCCGCATGAGTGCCTGGCCGGCGAGGCCGGCGGCCGCGGTGAGCAGGGCCCGCTCGTCGGCGCCGAAGTCGTGCGGGGCGTCCCAGCCGATCAGACAGGCGCCGGCCATGCGGTTGCCGGCGGGCAGGGGCAGCACGGCCAGACCGCCGGGGCCGACCTCGGCGAGGGCGGTCTCCAGCGGGGAGTTCGCCGGCCAGATACTGGCGCGGCCCTCCCGCAGGGCGGCGGCGAGGGTGGGCATGGTGCGCACGGGCGCCTCGGGCCACTCGGTGCGCCACTCCGCGCGCCACAGCTCCGGCCACGCCTCCGGCTCGGGCGGGTCCAGGACGGTGACGACGAGGCGTTCGTTCTCCAGCTCGGCCAGCGCGATGCGGTCGGCGCGCAGCGGCCGGCGCAACGCGGCCACGACGGCCTTGCCGACGTCGCGGACGGTGACGGCGGTGGCCAGTGCGGCGGCGAGCCGCTGGACGCGGGCCACGTCGGTGATGTCGGAGCGCAGCGTCGCGGCGTCGGCGACGGAACCCACGAGCCTGGCCGGGCGCCCCTCTCCACCGGGCAGCAGCCGGCCGCGCAGCCGGAGCCACTTGGGCGGTCCGGCGGGCTGGAGCACCCGGAACTCCAGTTCCCGCTCGCCGATCGACATGTGGTCGGCCTCGACGACGGACATCAGCGAGGGAAGGTCCTCCGGCACCGTCAGGGCCAGCAGGGTCTCCACCCGCCCGTCGAAGTCGCCGGGCGCGAGACCGAACAGTTCCAGGGTGCCCGGGTCGACCCGGACCCGGCCGGTGTCCATGGCGAGGCTGAAGCCACCGGGCGGCAGCTCACCGCCCTCGGTGAGCGCGAGCGGCGGGGGGAAGACGAGGGCGTCGGCGACGAGGCCGAGACAGACGCGGTCGTCGGCGCCGAAACCGCCGGGGCGCTCGCTGACCGCCAGGAGACAGCCGCCGCCCCGGCGCACGGGCAGGGCCGCCAGGTGGAAGTCCCGGCTCGGCACGCGCCTCGACTGGGCCTGCGCGGCGAGATCCTCGGGCGCCAGCCACACCGGCCGGCCGCGGTGGGCCTCGGCCACCGGGGACCGCCCCGCGGCGGGATAGCTGTCGCGCACCCCGCACAGGGTCCTCGGCATCCCGGCCGACTCCGTCAGGAAGAGCAGCTCCCCGTCCGCGCCCGGGGTGAACACGGCGGCGAACGCGGCCCCGGCGAAGACGAGAGCCTGCTCCAGGACCCTGCGCACCCGTTCGGGTGCATCCGGGTCGACCGCGATCGCCGTCAGGGCACCTTCCGCACGCAGCGTTCTCGTGCTGCGTCCCGCAGCGCCCTCACTGACCACGTTGGCCATTACAACGCTAATAGGACACCGGCGCAGCCCCTGTGCGCGTTCGGCGGCCGGACGGACTCTCTCCCTGTGCGGGTCCCGGCCGCCGGACGGGCCGCCCACACGTCCGGGTCCGGCGGCCGGACGGACTCCCCCTTCTCCGGGTCCGGCGGCCGGACAGCCTGCCCCCGTTCGCCCCGGAGACAACGGCGGCGGGCCATGGAGCCCGGGTGGAGGGGTAGCCGAAAGGTGCGCCGTGGCAGCGGGCCGGGGGCGGGCCCCGCTCCCGCCCCCCGGTGTACGGCCCGTCCCCTCACCGCCCGTCGTGCGCGACGGCCCGGCAGGGGGGAGATTGGGTCGCGGGGCGCGGCCGTGCGAGGAGGTGGTCGGCGTGTCCGAGGGACAGTCGTCCGCGCGGGCGCCGGCGGACGCCGAGACGCCGACGCAGGCGCCGGTCGGCCGCCCGCTGCTGTCGCTGACGCTGGCCGCGATGATGGATGAGGTGCACGCCCACTCGGGGGCGGTGTATCTGCTCTCGCCGGATCATCCGGTGCTGGAGATGGCGGTGATGGCCGGGCTGCCGCGCGCCTTCGCCGCCCCGTGGGAGCGGGTGGGGCTGAGCGCGCCGATCCCCGTCGCCGACGCGGTGCGCGAGCGTCGGCTGGTCTGGGTGGGCGGCGAGGAGGAGATGGCCCGCCACTACCCCCGGATCGCCATGGTGCTGCCGTATCCCTTCGCGCTGGCCGCGCTGCCGGTGGCGACCGCGGCCAGGGCCTACGGGGCGGTGTTCGTGACCTGGCCCGGCGCGCATCCGCCGGACCTGTCCGACTGGGAGCGGGATCACCTGACCGCCGCCTGCGACCGGCTGGCGGTGCGGCTGGAGCGGGCCGCCGAGCAGAGCCTGCCGCTGGCACCCGAGCCGGATCTGCTGGCCGCGCCTCTGGTGGGCGGCATGGCCGGCACGCTCGGGTCGGTGGAGGCGGCGCGGTTGGTGTCCCGGCTGCCGTACGGTCTGTGCTCGCTCGACGTGCACGGGCGGGTCGGCTTCGCCAACGCGGCCGCCACCGAACTGCTGGGCGTCCCGACGGGCCGGCTGCTCGGCGCCCAGCTGTGGGCGTCGGTGCCGTGGCTGAACGATCCCGTGTACGAGGACCGCTACCGGGCCGCGATGTTCAGCCAGCACGTCACCTCGTTCGTCGCGCTGCGTCCGCCGGGCGAGTGGCTGTCCTTCCGGCTGTATCCGAGCACGAACGGACTCAGTGTCCGGATCAGCCGGGCGCGCGGGGTCACCGAGATGCACCGCTCGGCGCCGCCGTCCGGGCGGGCGGGGACCCGGCTGGTCACCATCAGCCAGGTGCTGAGCCTGGCCGGCGCGCTGACCGAGACGGTCGGGGTGCAGGACGTCGTGCAGCTGGTCGCGGACGAGGTCGCGCCGGTGGTGGGCAGCCAGGGGCTGGTGGTCCTCGGGTCCCGGGCGGGCCGGCTGCGCGTGCTGGGGCACCGCGGGTACCCGGACCCGGGGGTCGTGGAGCGGTACGACGGTATGCCGCTGTCGGAACCGACCCCCGGCAGCCAGGTACTGCGTACGGGTGTCCCCGCGTTCTTCGAGAACCGCGCGGAGCTCGAGCGTCTCTATCCGTCGCTGGTGTACCTGTCCGAGTTCGCGGCGTGGGCGTATCTGCCGCTGATCGCCTCGGGGCGACCGGTGGGGACGTGTGTGCTGTCGTACACGGCGGCGCACCACTTCGCGACGGAGGAGCGGGCGGTGCTGACCAGTCTGGCGGGGCTGATCGCCCAGGCGCTGGAACGTGCCCTGCTCTACGACGCCAAGCACCGGCTCGCGCACGGGCTTCAGGAGGCGCTGCTGCCGCACACGCTGCCGTCGCTGCCCGGGATCGAGGCGGCGGCCCGCTACCTTCCGGCGACGCACGGAATGGAGATCGGCGGCGACTTCTACGACCTGGTGCCGACGCAGGGCATGGCGGCCGCGGTGATCGGGGACGTGCAGGGCCACAACGTGACGGCGGCCGGGCTGATGGGGCAGGTCCGCACCGCAGTGCGCGCCTACACGGCCGTGGGGCAGGAACCCGAGGAGGTCATGCGCAGCACCAACCGGCTGATGCTGGACCTGGGTTCGGAACTGTTCGCGAGTTGTCTGTATCTGCGCCTCGATCCCGCGCACGGGCGGGCCGTGATGTCACGTGCGGGTCATCCGCCGCCGCTGCTGCGCCGGCCGGACGGGCGCGTCCGGGTGCTCGATCTGGCCGGCGGCCCGCTGCTGGGGATCGACGGCTCGGCGGCCTATCCGTCGACCGAGGTGAATCTCGCCCCCGGTTCGCTGCTGGTTCTGTACACCGACGGTCTCGTGGAATCCCCCGGTACGGACTTCGAGGACGCCCTGGCCGACCTGGGCCGGCGTCTCACCGACCTGGGTGACCTGCCGCTGGACGAGCTCGCCGACGCGCTGGTCCGGCACGGCGGGGACGCGGAGGGACGCCTGGACGACATAGCGGTGCTGCTGCTCAGGGCCCTGCCGGACGACTGACACGGCCCGCCGGGGCCGGTGACACGGGGCATGCCGGGGCGGAAGCCGTGCGCCCGCGGAGAGGGGTGGCCCCGCGCAGGGAGGGGCCCGGTGTACGAGGGCCCGGTGTACGAGGGGGCCCGCCGCGCTCCGTCCGGCGCTCCCCCGCAGGCACCCGGGCATGTGACCGACGCCCCGTCGGACGGACCGACCCCTCGGCGGGGATCGCCTCATGGGGGCGGGACTCCGCGCCGCGACGGCAACGGCCCGGCTCCGTCACAGCTGGGTGGCGGGGCCGGGCCGGGGTGGTTGCCTCGGAGGTGAGGAGGGTCAGCGCGTCTGGGTCAGACCGGAGTCGTCCCCGGTGTGCTGCCCTGCTCCTGCTCCGTCACCCGCTCCGTCAACCGCGTTCTGGCCGCCGGGCTGACCGCCGCCGGCTTCCTGGCCGCCGGCCTC
>NZ_NEUB01000927.1 GCF_002910825.1 Streptomyces sp. SM1
CCTCGCCTCCTACGCCGGACTGGCCCCCACCACGAAGCAGTCGGGCACCTCCATCCACGGCGAACACGCACCCCGAGGCGGCAACCGGCAACTCAAACGGGCGATGTTCCTGTCCGCCTTCGCCTGCATGAACGCCGACCCGGCCTCCCGCACCTACTACGACCGCCAGCGAGCCCGCGGCAAGACCCACACCCAAGCCCTCCTCCGCCTCGCCCGCCAGCGCATCAGCGTCCTGTTCGCCATGCTCCGCGACGGCACCTTCTACGAACCCCGGACACCGAAAGACGTCGAGCTCGCCGCATAACCCCAGCAACACCGAACCACCCCAAACCCGACAAGGGTGCCTTGACGAAGGACATAGAGGCACCCCCCCCGCGCCGCGTCGGTCACGCCGGGCCGGACGCCGTGAAGGCGGCGGCGTGCCTCCCCGGCCCACGGGCCGAAGGTGCGGGCCGGGCGGCCGGTGGCCTTCTCCACGGTGTCGACGACCGTGCGTGCCACGTCGGGCGTGTTCCCGTACGCCTCCAGCAGGAAGCCGATCACATCCTCCGGATGCCGCCGCCCGCCGGAAGCGGCTCCCGGCCCCCGGGAACTCCGAGGGCACGCGGGTGGCTCGGGCGACGCTCGACACCGAGCTCACGGGGCGGCGTCACGGCCGCGGCAGCGCGTCCGTCAGGACAACGCGCGCTGACCGGTGACGGCGCCTCGACCGCGGTGTGGCCTCCTTCGGCTGCCGATGCGGGCCCGGTGACCGGATCGGTCCGCTCCCGGACCCGATGCGGCCTGTCGTCGCCCCGCCCGCGCGGCTCAGGCTGGGGGACATGACCCGAGCACTGATCGTCATCGATGTCCAGGAATCCTTCCGCGCCCGTCCGCTGTGGGAGACCACCTCCGACCTGAAGATCGCGGACCGGGTGAACCGTCTGGTCCGGCTCTTCCGCCGGGCGAACGAGCAGGTGGTGTGGGTGCTGCACTCCGAGCCCGGCACCGGCGACGTCTTCGACCCGGCCCTCGGCCATGTCCGGCTGATGGAGGAGCTGGAGCGAGCGGACGGGGAGCCGCTGATCCAGAAGACCTCGCACAACGCCTTCACCACCACCAACCTGCAGCAACTCCTCACCGAGCGCGGTATCACCGACCTCACCGTCTGCGGCATCCGCACCGAGCAGTGCGTGGAGACCACCACTCGCCTCGCCGCCGACCTCGGCTACCGGGTCACCGTCGCCATCGACGCGACCGCGACCAACCCCATCCCGCACCGCGACGCCCCCGCCGGCCGGAGCGTCGCGGAGCTGCTGGCCGACCCCCGCACACTGCCTGCCGAAGAGGTCATCAGGCGCACCGAGTACGCCCTCGCCGGACGCTTCGCGACGATCGCGACGGTCGACCAGTTGGAGGCCGCGGCAGGGCTTGCGGCATGATGACCGGATCGTGAGCCGTATCGTCTTCCTCCTCGTGCCCGGAGTCCATCTGCTGGACCTGGCCGGCCCCGCGCAGGTCTTCTCCACCGCCGCCGACTTCGGGCACCCCTACACGCTCTCCTACGTCGCCGAGCAGCCACAGGTCCCCACCGCCCAGGGGCTGCCGCTGGTGGCCGGGGCCGACTGGCCCGAGCTCGGTCCCGAGGATCTGATCGTGGTGCCCGGCTGGCGGACGGGCGCCGTCGACGGCCGTCCCGTCATCGGCACCGCCACCCTTCAGGTCCTCCGGGACCACCATGCCAGGGGCGGGACGGTGGCCAGCGTCTGCGCCGGAGCCGAGGCGCTCGGACGGGCCGGTCTGCTCGACGGCCGCCGCTGCACCACCCACCACGACGTGCAGGACGAGCTGGCCCAACGCCATCCCGCGGCGGTGGTCGTCCGAGACGTCCTGTTCACCGTCGACGACCGGGTGATCACCTCGGCCGGCATCGCCAGCGGCATCGACATGGCCCTGCACGTGGTCGCGACGCGGCACGGCCCGGCCGTCGCCGCCCAGGTGGCCCGCGGCATGGTCGTCCACACCCGCCGCAACGGGCATGAGCCGCAGTCCAGTGCGATGCTCCGGCACCGGTCCCACCTCGACGACACCGTGCACCGTGTCCAGAACCTGATCGACGCCCGCTTCGACCGACCGCTCCCCCTGCCCGCCCTGGCATCGGCCGTCGGCGTGAGCGAACGTACCCTCACCCGTCTCTTCAGCCGCGCCACCGGGCTCACTCCGCTGCGCTACCAGCAGGCCCTCCGCCTCGAACACGCCCAGCACCTCATCAGCCACGGCGCGACGATCGACGCCGCCGCCCGCTCGGCCGGCTTCGAGGACCCGCGCATGCTGCGCCGCCTCCGCGCCCGCACGGCCGTCTGACCGCGTCAGGTGGCCGAAGGCCCCCGGCCCACACCCCCGCGACGGTTGTCAGCGCTGTGCGCGATACTCGGCAGGACCTGAACAACGCTGAAGACAGGGCATCACGGGGGCGGGGGCCGGTGGATGACGAACCGTTGGGGTGAACACGAGGCGGCGGAGGAGGACGAGAGTCTCCCGCTGGAGTACGCCGTGCTGCCCGGGCAGCGCAGGCTGTGGCGGTGGGTTGCCGCAGGGTGTGTGGTGACGTACGCCCTGACCGCCCTGTACATGGGGGCGGGCAGCGGTGCCGCTCTGCCGATGTGGGTGGCGGCCCTCGTCTGTCTGCCGGTCATGGCGGGGGCGGTGCACTCGTGGCGCAAGGCCGCCGGAGGGACCCGCATCGATGACGACGGGGTCACCACCGGGGTCTGGCCCGGTCGGCAGTCGTGCCGCTGGGAGGAGATAAGGGCGGTCACCCGTGCGGGTGGGCCGAGGACCCAGCGCCCGCACCTTCATCCAGCTCATACGCCAGGACAGCCGTGCCGTGACACTCCGGGCACCCGTCGACCTGGCCGAGAACCCGGACCACCGCTTCCGGCGCGCCCACGCGATCGTACGGTCCACCTGGGAGGAGCGGTGCTCCGGGGGCACGCCGTGAGGCCGGGCGCGCGTCCGTACACGGACCGGCCGGCCCGTGTACGCACACCGGTGGCGTGGCGTCAGGGGAGGGCGGGGCCCCTGCCGATCCGGCGGCAGTGCGCCCGGGGCGGCCCGTGACGCCGTAACGCAGGGCCGCCGCGGCCGCTGGAGGCGGAGTGCTCACCTTCGCCGGCCTCCTGCGCCTGTCCCGGACACGCTGCCCGCCGGAGACGGTGTGCGGCTCCTCCGTCCCCGGCGGGCCGGTTCCTCATGCCCGGGCGACCGGCTCGCCCACGCCGAGCAGGTTCCCCTCGCTGTCGTGGAACCACGCGGCCCGTTCGGCGCGGTATCCCTTCGTCGGGTAGTTGCCCTCGATCTCGGCGATGCCGTCGGTGGCGTGGAAGCCGGGGGTGTCGGCCTCCTCGAAGACCACGCCGCGCCGTCTCAGCTCCGCCACCACGCTCCCGAGGTCGTCGACCTCGAAGGCCATCTGGGTGAAGGTGCCCGAAGACGCTCCCGTCGACCGGTAGAGGGCGAACTCGACGCCCGAGCACCGGTACAGCGGCCCTCCCGGCCGCTCGTCGACGGGCTCCAGGCCGAGCCGCTCGGCGTAGAAGCGCCGGGCTCGGTCGAGGTCCTGGGCAGGAAGCCTGGCCGCCGTGCGGGCCCCTGCCAGAGGCCTCTCGTCGTGGGCGTTCATCCTCCCACTGTGCCGCAGGCCGGCGTGAGTGGCGCGGCCACCGGCGGTTACCCGGCACCGGGGGCCGAGGAAGGGAGCGAGCCGTGCGATTCCCAAGCCGTGAGGAGGCCGGCCAGGAGCTGGCCGTCAGGCTGCTGGAGTGGGCGAGCAGCGGCGATCTCGCGAATGTGACCGTGCTGGCGCTGCCGCGCGGTGGTGTCCCGGTCGGGGCGGAGATCGCCCGGGTGATGGCCGTGCCGCTGGACGTCCTCGTCGTCCGCAAGATCGGGGTCCCCGGGGCCCCCGAGGTGGGCATCGGGGCGATCGCCGGGGACGACCCCCCGGTGTTCGACCGCACGGGGCTGCGTGCCCTGGACCTCTCCGAGGACGAACTCGGGGCCGAGGTGGCCCAGGCCCGTGCCGAACTGCACCGTCGTGAGCATGTGTACCGCGGCGGACGCCCCGCCCCGGACGTACGCGGTCACAGCGTCGTGGTCGTGGACGACGGACTGGCCACGGGGATCACGGCCCGCGCGGCCCTGCGGCATGTGCGGCGCGGCGGTCCGCTGCGCCTGACCCTGGCGGTCCCGGTGTGCCCTCCGCGGACCGCCGCGGCACTGCGGGACGACGCCGACGACGTCGTCGCCCTGCACCAGCCGGAGCAGCTGCGCTCCGTGGGCGAGTGGTACTCCGACTTCCACCCGGTCTCCGACCAGGAGGTACTGGACGCCCTGCGGGAACGGCACCCGGCCGGCTAGGCGCCGCCCCCGGTGTCAGGTCGTCACCGCGGCCGTGCTGGACGTTTCCGTGCCGGTCGCCATAGCGTGCGGCGCATGACGCAGCGACGTGCGATCCTCAGCGGCTCGACGTTCGAGGAAGAGATCGGTTACGCCCGCGCCGTGGTCCACGGCGACTCGGTGCATGTGTCCGGTACCACCGGGTTCGACTACACCGCCATGACCATCTCCGAGGACGTGGTGGAGCAGGCCGGGCAGTGCCTGCGGAACATCGAGGCCGCGCTGAAGGAGGCGGGGTGCACCTTCGCCGATGTGGTGCGGGTGCGTTGTCTGCTGCCCGACCGGGCCGACTTCGAGCCCTGCCGGCCGGTCCTGCGCGGCTGTTTCGGCGAGGTGCGGCCGGCCGCCACCATGCTCGTGTGCGGTCTCGCCGATCCCCGGATGAAGATCGAGATCGAGGTGTACGCGCAGCGATCGGCCCGGTGACGGCCGGTCCGGCAGGCCCGGCGTTCAGCTCCCGGACGGGGTGAGCACCACGAAGTCCGCGCCGAAGGGGTCGAGGCAGACGGCCATGCGGCCGACGCCCTCCGCGTCCACCGGCCCCATCTGCACGCTGCCGCCGTTCTCGGTGACCCCGGCCACCGCCGCGTCGCAGTCGGTGACGTTGAAGACCGGGTGCCAGTACGGCCGCCCGCCCGCCAGGGCGAGGTCCTCGCTCGGGAGCTCCATCAGTCCGCCGTGCATGCGCTCCTCGGGCAGCCCGGCCGGGGTGATCATGGTGTACGTTCCCTCGCCGCCCGGCATCTCCATGTCGCTGAACCGCCAGCCGAGGACTCCTCCGTAGAACTCCTTCGCGGCCGCCGCGTCGCTGGTGTAGAGCTCGGTCCAGGACAGTGAGCCCGGCTGGTCCACCAGGTCGACGCCTTTGCTCTCCCCCGGCTGCCAGACGGCGAACTGGCCACCCAGCGGGTCGCTGTACTGTGCCATCCGCCCCCACTGCTCGAGATCCATCGGCGGCACCCGCACGGTGCCGCCGGCGCTCTCCACCGCCCGGGTCGTGGCGTCCGCGTCGTCGACCGTGTAATAGATCATCCAGGCCGGGCGGGCGCCTTCCTCGGTGAGCTTGCCCAGCCCGGCGACCATCTTGCCGTCCTTGTTGAACATGCCGCCTTCCATCTCCTCCCCGTCGTCCCCCTCCCCCATGGGGTCGTAGTCCCAGCCGAGGACCGCACCGTAGAAGGCGGCCGCGGCCGGGACGTCGGGGACGCCGAGGTCGAGCATGCAGGGCGAGCCGTGGGCGAAGTCAGTGGTGATCACCGCGATGTCCTTTCGCTGATTCCCTTTGGCCTCAGCGTGCCACCGGGCACTGACACCCGCCCTCCGGCTTCGCCGTCCGGGGGTGCGCGGGCCGGCTACCCCTCGTCCGCCGCCTCGCACCGCGTACATGGTGTGCGCCGTGGCGGCCGTGGCCGCCGCCGTCCTGACCGCGTTCGGCATGATCGGCCTCAAGGGTGCGCAGGGGGCCGACGACGCCGAGTCCGGCGTCCCCTCGTCCGTTGCGGACGGCAGGACGCCGGACCCGGTCACCGCGCGCTAACTCAGCGGTTCGATACGGATGTTGCGGTAGCGCACCGCGTTCCCGTGGTCCTGCAGCCGGATGGCCCCGGCTGCGGGACCTTCGGGCGTTCCGCCTCCCGTCGGGCCGTCGATCGCGACGTCGTCGTGGATCTTCTTGCCGTTCCACACCACGGTGACCCGCGCGTCGGCCGTCTTCCCGCCCTCGGCGTCGTAGCGCGCCGCGCGGAAGACGATGTCGTACGACTGCCAGGTCTCCGGGGCCCGGGCGGCGTTCACATCGGGGGCCTTCTTCAGATAGATCGCTCCCGCCTCGTCGGTGTCGAGCGTGGTGTCGCCGTAGGAGTCCAGGATCTGGAGCTCGTAACGGTCCTGGAGGTAGACGCCGCTGTTGGCGCGGTCCTGGCCGGTCACGTCCGGGGGCAGCTCGGCAGCCAGTACTCCAGGTGCAGTCTGAAGTCGTCGAAGCTGCTCTTGGTGCGGATGTCCCCGCAGCAGACCTCCGTCGCCCCGCCGGTGACGGGCCACTCCACCGGCCGCCCGTCGGTGTGCTGCCACCCGTCGAGGCCGTCGCCGTCGAACAGGCCGACCGCTCTGCCGTGCCGGTCGACGCTGAGGAGGTCGAGGTTGACGTGTCCGGTGTCGCCCTCGTCGTACCGGTAGGCGACCGTGTTGCGCCCGGCCCGCAGCCTCAGGGCCTCGGTCTGCGTCGACCAGGTCTCCCAGTCACCGGTGCTGCGGAACCCGGTCTGCCTCACCTTCTTCCCGTTGACGTACACGGACAGTGACTTGGTGCCCCGGAAGGGGTCCGGGCCGTTGGAGTAGCGCAGGCCCAGGTCGTACGTTCCGCTCCGGTCCACCTCGACGTCGAAGGTCGTGGCGGCGCCCTGGGTGCCGTACCGGTCGACGAAGCCGCTGCCGGAGTAACCCCGGTGGTCGGTGTCGATGCCGGCCGCGCCGGTGAGGGACGCCTCCTCCGCCTCGTACAGCGGGCCCGGGGCGGGCTGCCTGCCCGGCATGGCGTTCAGCGTGTACCAGGCCTCGGTGCTCCACAGACTCTCGCCGGACGCCGAGCTGAACGGGCGCGGGGAGCGGACGTGGACGACGCGGCCCGGCTGGAGCCCTTCGACGGCCAGGGTCACCTTCTTGCGGTCGCGCGACAGCTTCGCCGAGGTCACCTCCAGGGTCTCCTCGGCGACCCTGGGTCCGCCGTAGTCGCGTGTCGGGGTGTAGAGCCACTGCTCGGCCTCGTAGTGGCTGACAAGGTTGTCAGCGGTCTCCTGCGACAGGGGCTGGGTGTACTCCAGCTCGAAGCCGCCCTTCTTCACCCGCATGGCCTGGATGTCGAAGGTGTTCCTGCCGTTGGGTGACAGTTTCTGGAGGCCGTACCGGAGCTTGCCCTCCTGTCCCCAGTTGCCGTCCGCTCCCAGGCCGCCCGCGTAGATCGCGCCGTCGGGGCCCATGGTGATGCGGTTGACGCCTGCTTCGAGGCCCTGGGTGAAGCGGAAGACGGCACCCTGGTACTGGCCCTCGACCTTCTCCAGATAGGCGCGCTGCAGCCCGCCGTAGGTGACGTCGCCGAACAGCATCTGCCCCTTGAACCTGCCCTTGGTCAGGTAGAGGGGCGTGCTGGGCGAGTTGGCGATCTCGTTCTGCGGGAGCCAGAGCACCGGCCGGGTCACCGGCTCCGTGTCGAAGGGGCCCGCGGGGTTGGTGTAGTGGTTGAAGAAGCGGTCCTGCTTGATGTGGACCAGTTTCGACGAAGGGAGCCGGCCGCCCTGGTTGTCGGTGGTGAAGATGTCACCGCCGGGGCCCCAGCCGATGCCGTTCGGGGTGCGCAGGCCGCCGGCGAGGTAACTCACCTTGCCGGTCTTCTTGTTCACCTTGATGGTCGCTCCACGGCCGGGCGCGGGCTGCGGGTCCGTGGTGGCGCCGCCGTAGTCGATGGCGACGGACAGGTTCAGATAGAAGTGGCCCTTGCGGTACAGGAGCCCGAACGCGAACTCGTGGAAGTTGCCGCCGTACGGCCACGTCGCGATCGTCTTGAACCGGTCCATGACGCCG
This sequence comes from Streptomyces sp. SM1, assembly GCF_002910825.1. Lineage (GTDB taxonomy): Bacteria > Actinomycetota > Actinomycetes > Streptomycetales > Streptomycetaceae > Streptomyces > Streptomyces okerensis. The sequence goes on from NZ_NEUB01000927.1 coordinate 8,017, forward strand.
TCGCCGTCGCTGTCGCCCAACTCCGTCAGCTCATGCTTCTGGGAGACGAAGATGGTGCCGTCGACGACCTTGAGGCCCATCGGCTCCTTGAGGCCCTCGGCGATTCTCGTGGCCGTCACCTTGTCCGGGCCGGTGGTGCCGGTGACCTCGTCCATGACGTAGACCTCGCCGGCCGCGTTGCCGGTGCCGCCCCAGGTGCTCACCACCAGACGGCCGTCGGGCAACCAGTCCATGCCGGTGACCTGCGGTTCGAAGCCCTCCGGACGCAGGTCGGTGAGGGTGTGGTCGGGGCGCACCGCGTTGAGCGGGAGGCCGTCACCCGGTGAGTCGGTGATGCCCTCGCACTCCTTGCGACCCGGGGCGGTGACGCGGACCACGTCGGCGTCGGTGCTCAGTGCCGCGTTCGGCACGGTCGCGAATCCGTCGGCGCCCGGCGGCTGCCAGGCGAGGGTGAGCTGCTCCCCGCCGCCGCGTTCGAAGTGGTCGATGCGCAGCGCGTGCATGCCTTCGGTGAGCTGGACGGTGCCGTCCTTGGGCTCCGCGCCGTGCAGTCCGTCGTGGTCGATGACGACCCGGTCGTCGATCAGCAGCCGTGAGCCGTCGTCACTGGTCAGCCGGAAGACGTACGAACCGTCGGCCGGCACATCGACGTTGCCGGTGACCTGGGTGACGAAGTTGTCGCTGAATCCGCCGAAGTCGGCGGTGGACTTCCAGTCGACGACGGGCATCAGCTTGTCGACGTTGGGGGTCTGTCCGGGTTTGAGGGTGCAGATCTCGTCGAGCGGGACCTGGACGTCGAAGACGCGCAGGGTGACACCGGGTTCCTGGGACGGCACATCGGCCGCCTGCGCGGAGCCGGGCCGGGCCGATGCCGCGGGAGACGCCCAGAGCCCACCCGCGACGAACGTGCCGACGACGAGCCCTGCCAGACATCTTCGGGCACGCCGGTACAGCCGTGCGTCCATGCTTCCTCCTGCCGAGTCGACCGGAGGGCCGGACAACTCCGGTGCCGAATAGGCGAAACGCCAACGGTTGCGGCCGACACGCTAGGAGACTTCTACTGAACTCGTCCATACTTTGTCATCGATGAGTTCAAAGTCCTTCCGGTGGGCAGTATTCATCGATGTAATGGGGCTGTGGGACACCGGTGTCCGGTCAGGGGGAGGGCGGGAGGCGGTAGACGGACACGTGGGAACGCGACTCGGCGGTGAACGCGGAGCCTTCCCAGTCCGCATGCCTGGACTCCAGGTCGAAACCGGCCAGTTGGGCCATGAGGTCGAGTTCGGCCGGCCAGATGTAGCGGTGCGGGCTGCGCAGCAGCCGGGCCTGCTCGCCCTCGTCGAACCGGAAGTGGTGCGAGACGACGTACTGGCGCAGTACGTCGTAGGTGTCCAGGCCGATGTAGCCGGGGGCGGACTCCCAGACCGTGGCCTCCTGGCCCGGCGGGAGCTTGCGCAGTTCGGGCACCCACAACTCGACCACGAACCGCCCGCCGGGCCCGAGGTGGCGGGCGGCGTTGCGGAAACACTCGACCTGCTCGGCCTGGGTGAGCAGATTGGAGATGGTGTTGTACACGAGGTAGACGAGGGTGTACTCACCGGGAGCGGTGGTGGTCGCCATGTCTCCGATGACCACCGGGATCGCCGACTCGTCGGCCTTGGTGCGCAGTTGTGCCACCATCGGCGGAGACAGCTCGATACCGGTCACGGGCACGCCGCGGCCAGCGAGCGGAACGGCCACCCGGCCCGTGCCGACGGCGAACTCGAGGGCCGCGCCCTCCCCCGCGAGACGGGCCAGCCGGTCCACGGCCGGCCCCAGAACCTCGGGCGCGAACATGCCCGTTCCCGGCGTGTCATAGCGCCGGGCGGCGTCCGCGTTCCAGATCTCCTCCTGTTTCATACCGTCAACGCTCGCCCGCGGGCCGGGGCGTTGTCCAGTGAATTGGGTCAGGGCTTGAGGGCGAGGCCGCCGTGCTCGGCGATGACGACCGGCGGGGGCGAAGAGGCGTCCGGACGCCACATCTGTACCGAGACGACGCCGGGATCGACGAGCTCGAGCCCGTCGAAGAAGGAGGTGATCTCCTCCACGGTACGCAGGTTGTAGGGCACGGCGCCGCTCGCGTTGTAGCCGTCCTGGGCCTGCTCGAAGTCGGGGTCGATGCCGCGCGAGCCGTCGTTGATGGAGAGATAGCTGCCGGACGGCAGTGCCGCCATCAGGTGGGTGACGATGGACCGCGCCTGGTCGTAGTCCGCGATGTGGCCCAGGATGTTGCTGAGGATCAGGGCGGTGGGACGCGTGAAGTCCAGCGTCTGGGCCGCCGCTTCCAGAATACGGTCGGGCTCCAGGACGTTCGCGTCGACGTAGGCCGTGGCCCCCTCCGGCGTGGAGTAGAGCAGCGCGCGGGCGTGGGCGAGGACCATCGGGTCGTTGTCGACGTAGACGATGCGGGAGTCCGACGCGTTCCGCTGGGCGACCTGGTGGGTGTTGTCGGCCGTGGGCAGCCCGGTACCGATGTCGAGGAACTGCCGTATGCCCCGCTCGGCGGCCAGATAGGTGATGTTGCGCTGCAGGAAGGCCCGGCTGCTGCGGGAGATGGTGACGATGCCGGGGAAGACGGCGGTGTAGGCGTCGCCGGCTTCCTCGTCGACGGGGTAGTTGTCCTTCCCTCCCAGCCAGTAGTTCCAGATCCGGGCCGAGTGCGGCACCGAGGTGTCGATCTTCTGCTGCGCTGATCCGGGCGCCGCGGCGGGGTCGGTCATGAGTACCGTCCGTAGTTGTTCGAGGGCTGTTCTGGCCAACGCATAATCTACGTTCCCACAGCTCGTCGGCGCAGGCTTGTTCGACAGGGACACCGCGCGACTTCACACCGCCCGGCCTGCGCGACGGGCGGGGTCGCGCCGTCCGCCGTGGCGGATCCCGGCAGCTCCCCTCCACCACCCTCGCGCAGTGGCGCCGGCGGGTCCGGGGACGCGGCCCACGCCGAGTCGGTGGTGGTGACCGTCCCCACCGCCCGTCCCGTCCCGTCCCGTCCCGTCCTCAAGAGGCACCGCCCCTTCGGCCCCGACATGCGAGTGAGCTGCGGGCGACTCGTGACGGCCCATGGCCCGATGTCCCATGCGGACCGCGGGAGCCGGACGGGCTCCGGCTCCGTCCCTCAGCCGAGTTCCACCAGCAGGTCACCGCCTTCCACCTGCTGGATCCGGTTGATCGCCAGCCGGGAGACCGTGCCGGACTTCGGCGCGGTGATCGACGCCTCCATCTTCATCGCCTCGATGGTGGCCACCGTGGCTCCGGCCTCCACCTCGTCACCCTCGGCGACCGCGAGCGTCACCACACCGGCGAACGGCGCCGCGACGTGCCCGGGGTCGGCGCGGTCGGCCTTCTCGGTGACCGGAGCGTCGGAGGCCGCCGACCGGTCGCGGACCTGGATCGGGCGCAACTGGCCGTTCAGCGTGGACATCACGGTCCGCATGCCCCGCTCGTCGGCGTCGCCCACGGCCTGCAGTTCGATCAGCAGCCGGACACCGGGGTCGAGGTCGACGCTGTACTCCTTGCCCGGGCGCAGCCCGTAGAAGAAGTCCTTGCTGTCCAGGACACCGGTGTCACCGAAGGACTGCCGGTGCGTCTCGAACTCCCGTGTGGGACCGGGGAAGAGAAGCCGGTTGAGGGTCGGCCTGCGGTCCTTCGCCAGGCCCTCGCGGTCGTCGGCGGACAGTTCCTCGACGGGCTTGGCTTCGCCGCGGCCCCGCAGGGCCTTGCTGCGGAAGGGCTCCGGCCAGCCGCCGGGCGGCGTGCCCAGCTCGCCGCGCAGGAAGCCGATGACGGAGTCAGGGATGTCGAAGCGGTCCGGCTCCTCCTCGAAGTCGCGCGGCGAGACGCCCGCGCCGACCAGGTGCAGGGCCAGGTCGCCGACCACCTTCGAGGAGGGGGTGACCTTCACCAGACGGCCGAGCATCCGGTCGGCGGCGGCGTACATCGCCTCGATGTCCTCGAAGCGGTCGCCGAGGCCGAGCGCGATGGCCTGGGTGCGCAGGTTGGAGAGCTGGCCGCCCGGGATCTCGTGGTGGTAGACGCGGCCGGTCGGCGAGGCGAGGCCGGCCTCGAAGGGGGCGTAGACCTTGCGGACGCTCTCCCAGTAGGGCTCCAGGTCGCCGACGGCCGCCAGGTCCAGGCCGGTGGGCCGCTCCGAGTGGTCGGTCGCCGCGACGAGTGCCGACAGCGACGGCTGGGAGGTGGTGCCCGCCATGGACGCCACCGCCCCGTCGACCGCGTCCGCGCCCGCCTGGACCGCGGCGAGGTAGGTGGCGAGCTGGCCGCCGGCGGTGTCGTGGGTGTGCAGATGCACCGGCAGGCCGAATTCCCGGCGCAGGGCCGACACGAGGGTCGCCGCCGCGGGTGCCCGGAGCAGTCCCGCCATGTCCTTGACGGCCAGGACGTGGGCCCCCGCCTCGACGATCTGCTCGGCCAGCCGCAGGTAGTAGTCGAGGGTGTAGAGCCGCTCGGACGGGTCGGACAGGTCGGCGGTGTAGCACAGGGCCACCTCGGCGACGGCCGTACCGGTCTCGCGCACCGCGTCGATGGCGGGCCGCATCTGGGAGACGTCGTTGAGCGCGTCGAAGATGCGGAAGATGTCGATGCCGGTGGCCGCCGCCTCCTGGACGAAGGCGTCGGTCACCTCGGTCGGGTACGGGGTGTAGCCCACCGTGTTACGGCCGCGCAGCAGCATCTGCAGGCAGATGTTCGGTACGGCCTCCCGCAGTGCGGCCAGGCGCTCCCACGGGTCCTCGGCCAGGAAGCGCAGGGCGACGTCGTAGGTGGCGCCGCCCCAGCACTCCAGGGAGAGCAGTTCGGGCAGGGTGCGCGCCACCACGGGGGCGACGGCGAGCAGGTCCTTGGTGCGGACCCTGGTGGCGAGGAGCGACTGGTGGGCGTCGCGGAACGTGGTGTCGGTGACACCGATGGTCGGCGAGGAGCGCAGCCAGCCCGCGAAGCCCTCGGGGCCGAGTTCGGCGAGCCGCTGCCGGGAGCCGGCCGGCGGTTCACCGGCCGGCAGCGGGGGCAGCTTGGTCAGCGGGTCGATCAGCTCGGGCCGCTCGCCGTGCGGCTTGTTCACCGTGACGTCGGCGAGGAAGGTGAGCAGCTTGGTGCCGCGGTCGGCGGAGTGGCGCGAGGTGAGCAGTTGCGGACGCTGCTCGATGAACGAGGTGGTGACCTGTCCGGCCTGGAAGTCCGGGTCGTCGAGGACCGCCTGCAGGAAGGGGATGTTGGTGGCGACGCCGCGGATGCGGAACTCGGCCACCGCGCGCCGGGCACGGCCCACCGCGGTGGCGAAGTCCCGGCCGCGGCAGGTGAGTTTCACCAGCATCGAGTCGAAGTGGGCGCTGATCTCCGTACCGGCGTGGGTGGTGCCGCCGTCGAGGCGGATGCCGGAGCCGCCGGGCGAGCGGTAGGCGCTGATCTGTCCGGTGTCCGGGCGGAAGCCGTTGGCCGGGTCCTCGGTGGTGATACGGCACTGCAGCGCGGCGCCCCGCAGGGTGACCGTGTCCTGCGAGAGACCGAGGTCGGCCAGCGTCTCGCCGCCGGCGATGCGCAGCTGCGACTGGACCAGGTCGACGTCGGTGACCTCCTCGGTGACCGTGTGCTCGACCTGGATGCGCGGGTTCATCTCGATGAAGACGTGGTTGCCGTCGCGGTCGAGGAGGAATTCGACCGTGCCGGCGTTGCGGTAGCCGATCTGCCGGGCGAACCGGACGGCGTCGGCGCAGATGCGGTCGCGCAGCGCGGGGTCGAGGTTGGGCGCGGGCGCGAGTTCGATCACCTTCTGGTGGCGGCGCTGCACCGAGCAGTCCCGCTCGAACAGGTGAATGACGTTGCCCTGCCCGTCGGCGAGGATCTGCACCTCGATGTGGCGCGGTTCGACGACGGCCTTCTCCAGGAACACCGTGGGATCGCCGAACGCGGACGCGGCCTCCCGGGAGGCCGCCTCGATGGACTCCCTCAGCTGGGCGGGGTCCTCGACACGGCGCATTCCGCGCCCGCCGCCGCCCGCGACGGCCTTGACGAACACGGGGAAGCCGATGTCGTCGGCCGCGCGGACGAGTTCGTCGACGTCGGTGGAGGGCGCCGAGGAGCCCAGGACCGGCACGCCGGCCTCCCGGGCGGCGGCCACGGCGCGGGCCTTGTTGCCGGTCAGTTCCAGGATCTGGGCGCTGGGCCCGACGAAGGTGATGCCCGCCTCTTCGCAGGCCCTGGCCAGTTCCGGGTTCTCGGACAGGAAGCCGTAGCCCGGGTAGACGGCGTCGGCTCCCGCCCGTCGCGCGGCGCGGACGAGCTCCTCCACGGAGAGGTAGGCCCGCACCGGATGCCCGGGCTCGCCGATCTCGTACGCCTCGTCCGCCTTCAGGCGGTGCAGCGAGTTGCGGTCCTCGTGGGGGAAGACGGCGACGGTTCGGGCGCCCAGCTCGTAGCCCGCGCGGAACGCCCGAATCGCGATCTCACCGCGGTTGGCGACCAGCACCTTGCGGAACATTCTCGATCCCTTCAGCCTGCCTCTGACGAAGACCATCGTGTCGGTGGCAGGTCCGGTACGCCATGTGAGCCGGGCCACTCACACCTGGCCGCCGAGGTGTGTGAGGGGCCGCGAGAGGAACGTTTCTCCCCCGTGCGGCCCCTCGCGCGTGTCAGTGGCCCCTACCCGGGCCGCGGCACACTATTCCGTGATCTTGAGCAGCTTGTTCGGGGTGCCGGTGCCGGGATCGCTGATCCTGTCCGCGGTGGCCCCGCCGGTCAGCGCCGCCGCCACCGCCGCCGGGCCTGCGTCGGGGTGGCCCGCCATATACACGGCGGCCGCGCCGGCCACGTGGGGGGAGGCCATCGAGGTGCCGGATATCGTCCTGGTGCCCTCGTCGCTGTCGTTCCAGGCCGAGGTGATGTCGGAGCCGGGCGCGTAGAGGTCCACGGCCGTTCCGAAGTTGGAGAAGTCGGACTGGGCGTCGTCCTCGGTGCTGGAGGCGACGGCGAGGGCTTCCGGTACGCGGGCGGGTGAGCCCTGTCCGGCGTCGGCGGACTCGTTGCCGGCCGCGACGGCGAAGGTGACCCCGGAGGCGATGGCCTTCTGGACCGCTGCGTCGAGGGCCGGGTCGGCGGCGCCGCCGACCCGGTACGGCCGGCTCTCCCCCGCGGTGACGATGTCCGTGGTGTCGCCGGGAGCGAGGCCCGCACGGTCGGCGAGCCGGGTGTCGACGGCGATCTCCCCGCCGGAGCGCGGCGGCCCGCCGGACACCAGCCGGTACGGGGCGAGGGCGGCACTCGCCCAGCCGTGGCCCGTCGTGGGCACCTCGGGCGCGGCGCTCGTGGTGACCGCGATCGAGCGGTCGCCCACGGCGCGTGCCACGCCGGGCACCTCGGCCAGTCGGGCTGTCAGTTCCCCGGCGACGCTGCCGCGTTCGGGGAGTGCGAGCGTGGTGTACTCGGTCTCGCCGAACATCGTCGGACCGGCCACCGTCATCTCGCGGTCGGCGACGACGGCGAGTGCGGCCCCGTAGCGCTGCGGCTGGCCCTGGTGGCGCCATCCCGACTCCACGAGCAGGGCGCAGGTCATCAGGATGGCGACGCCCGCGGTGAGCGCGACGAGGGTGGCAACGAAACTGCCCTTGCGGAAGCGCACCATCTGCGCCGCGAGTCGGAGCACCGTTCAGCCCTCCCGGGTCGCGACGGGCTGCCGGCGGCCCAGCAGGGCCAGGTGTTCGGCGATCCGCTCGGCTCCGGGCTGGGGCATGTCCCGCACGATCCGCCCGTCGGCGAGGACCATCACGCGGTCGGCGCAGGACGCGGCGACCGGGTCGTGGGTGACCATCACGACGGTCTGTCCGGTCTGGTCGACCGCCGACCGCAGCAGGGCGAGGACGTCGGCCGCGGTCCGGGTGTCCAGTGCGCCGGTGGGTTCGTCGCAGAAGATGACCTCGGGGCGGGTGACGAGCGCCCGGGCGATGGCGACCCGCTGCTGCTGGCCGCCGGAGAGCTGGGCCGGCCGGTGCCGCAGCCGGTCGCCCAGTCCGACCCTGCCGATCACCTCGTCCACCCAGGCCGGGTCCGGCCTGCGGCGGGACAGCCGCGAGGGCAGCATGATGTTCTGCTCCACGTTCAGCGCGCCGACCAGGTTGAACGCCTGGAACACGAACCCGACCCGGCCGCGGCGCAGTTCGGTGAGCTGCTTCTCGGACATCGACGACAGGTCCGCGTCCCCGATCCGCACCCGCCCGGAGTCCGGCCTGTCCAGCCCCGCCGCGCAGTGCAGCAGGGTGCTCTTGCCGGATCCGGACGGTCCCATCACGGCCGTCGCCGTGCCGCGCGTGAACACCGCGCTGACGTCGTCCAGGGCCACCACCGGCTGGTCGCCGCCGTACGTCCTGTGTACATGGTCGAGGCTGACGGCGACGTCGGCCGGGGTCACTGACATGGTTCGGGGCGCCTTCCGGGTGGAGCTTTTCGCGGGACCTCTCGACGGTAGGAGCCGGGGGGCCCGGGGCCCATGCAGCC
>NZ_NEUB01000928.1 GCF_002910825.1 Streptomyces sp. SM1
CCTCGCCTCCTACGCCGGACTGGCCCCCACCACGAAGCAGTCGGGCACCTCCATCCACGGCGAACACGCACCCCGAGGCGGCAACCGGCAACTCAAACGGGCGATGTTCCTGTCCGCCTTCGCCTGCATGAACGCCGACCCGGCCTCCCGCACCTACTACGACCGCCAGCGAGCCCGCGGCAAGACCCACACCCAAGCCCTCCTCCGCCTCGCCCGCCAGCGCATCAGCGTCCTGTTCGCCATGCTCCGCGACGGCACCTTCTACGAACCCCGGACACCGAAAGACGTCGAGCTCGCCGCATAACCCCAGCAACACCGAACCACCCCAAACCCGACAAGGGTGCCTTGACGAAGGACATAGAGGCACCCCCCCCCGTCACCCGCGCCACGGCGTCGTCACCGCCGAACACGCGGCCGTGCTCTACCCGGCGGGCGAGGACCGCTGGTCGGGCCGCGCCCTGCGTCCCTACGCGGCCGGTGACTGGGCACCCGGCGACGCCTTCGGCGAGGCGGCCGCCGCGCTCACGGACGCGGGCCTGGAGGTGCACACCTGGGTGGTACTCGCCCACAACTCCCGCCTCGGCGCCGAGCATCCGTCGACCTCGGTGGTCAACGCCTACGGCGACCGCTACCCCTGGGCCCCGTGCATCGCCCAGCCCGCCACGCGCGCCTACCTGACCGGCCTGGCCGCCGAGGCGGCGGTCCGCCCCGGCGCCCGCGGCGCCGAACTGGAGTCCCTCGGCTGGTACGGGCTCGCCCATCTGCACGCCCACGACAAGACCGCCGGCGTCGGCCTCGGGGACGCCGGGCAGTACCTGATGTCCCTGTGCTTCTGCCCGTCCTGCCGCGACGGCTACGGGGCCCGCGGCCTGGACGCCGACGAACTCGCCGCCTCCGTACGTACCGCGCTGGAGCCGGTGTGGCAGGGAGCGCCCTCCGACGGCGGCTGGGCGCGCGTCGCGAGCCTCCTCGGCGAGACCCCGGCGACCGTCACCCGCGCGTGGCGCGACGAGACGGCCCGCACACTCCAGGAGCAGGCGGTCACCGCCGTACGGGAGGAAGCACCCGAAGGCTTCCAGGTGTTGTTGCACGCGGACGCGGTCTCCTACCACTGCGGCGCCAACGCGGGCGTCGACCCGGCACACATCCTCTCCGTCGCCGACGGCGTGGTCGTCCCCTGCACCGGCTTCTCGCCGTGCTGCGCGGTGCCGGTCTTGCCGCCCACGGTGGCGCCGGAGATCCGCGCGTTCGACCCCGTGCCCTCGTCGACGACCGTCTCCATCGCCGACCGGAGCTGCTCCGCGGTCGAGGAGCTGACGATCCGCTCGGTCCCCGCCGCGTCGTCGTAGTCCCTCAGCACATCGCCGCCGCTGTCGGTGATCTGCCCGACCATGTGCGGCGAGACCAGCTCGCCGCCGTTCGCGATCGCCGCGGACACCATCGCCATCTGCAGCGGGGTGGCGGTCACGTCGAACTGGCCGATACCGGTCAGCGCGGTCTGCGACGGCTCCATGTCCGAGGGGTAGACGCTGGTGTGGGCGCGCACCGGCACGTCCTGCGTCCCGTCGTTGAAGCCGAACCTCTCGGCCGTCTCCCGCACCGTGTCCTCGCCGAGGCCGACGGCCATCTTCGCGAAGACGTTGTTGCACGAGTACTGCAGCGCGACCCGGATGGAGGCGTCCTCACAGGGGGCGTTCGGGTTCTCGTTGGTGAGGTCCATGACCGTGCCCGGCAGCGTGTACGGGTCGGGGCTGTCGGTCCTCTCGTCCACCGACGCGTACAGCCCCTCCTCCAGCGCGGCCGCCGCGACGACCAGCTTGAACGTCGAGCCCGGCGGCAGCGGCTGCCGCAGTGCCCGGTTGGTGAGCGGCTTGTCCGGGTCCCCGGTGAGCCTCTCCCAGGCCTCGCCCGCCGTGTTGGCGTCGGTCAGCGACTCCGGGTCGTACGAGGGGGTCGACACCACCGCGAGGATCCGGCCGGTCTGCGGGTCGATGGCGACCGCCGCGCCCTTCTTGTCGCCCAGCGCCTCGTACGCCGCCTTCTGCACGGCCGGATCGATGGTCGTCACCACGTTGCCCGGGTCGGCGCGCCGGCCGGTGACGGTGTCCATCACCGTCTTCAGCCGGGGGTCCGTGCCGTTGAGCAGACCGGCGTAGATGCCCTCCAGCTGCGTCGGGGCGTAGGCCTGCGAGGCGTAGCCCGTCACCGCCGCGTAGAGCGGGCCGTTCTCGTACGTGCGTCTGTAGGTGAGGTCGCCTCCCTCCGTGCGCGCCGAGCCGGTGACCGACTCGCCCGCCACGACGATGTTCCCGAGCGGCTCCGCGTACGTCTCGATCGCGTTGCGCCGGTTCCCCTGTCGTCCGCCAGTGCCCGGCCCTCGTAGAACTGCACCCAGGTCGCCCTGATCAGCAGGGTGAACACCAGCAGCAGCGTGAAGACCGAGGCACGCCTGATCGTCTTGTTCATCGCGTTCGGACAGACGAACGGGAGGGGATGAATCGTTCCCTTCCGGCCGATTTCTCATCGGGCGTTCATAAAAGCCGGCCGGCCGCTCGTCCCTCCCGCAGGAACCCCGCCTCGTACGCCGCGATGACGGCCTGGGTGCGGTCCCGGGTGCCCGTCTTGGCCAGCACCGAGGCGACATGGGTCTTCACCGTTGCGGCGCCGACCTCCATCCGCCGGGCGATCTCCGCGTTGGTCAGCCCGCCCGCCATGTGCCGCAGCACCTCGCTCTCGCGTCCGGTCAGCCGCGCCACCCAGGCGGGAGGCGCGGGGCGGGTCCGCGCGTGCTCGGTGGCGAGTGTGCGCACGGCAGCGGGGAACAGCAGCGTGTCGCTGCGGGCCACCAGCCGCACCGCCCCGACCAGCGCGTCGGCCTCCGCCCGCTTGAGGAGGAACCCCGCGGCTCCGGCGCGCAGGGCGTCGTACACGTAGGAGTCGTTCTCGAAGGTGGTGACGACGACGATCCGGGGCGGCGGGTCGAGACCGGCGAGGATCTGCTCGGTGACGGCGGGGGCGAGTGTCTGCGACATGCCCCCCACGGTCCCGCGCGGGGGCCTGCCGCCACGTCCCGCACGGTGACGATCCGCCTCCGCCGCGCGGGGGAGGGCCGGGTCAGCCCTCCAGAGTGAGCACGAGCTCCTCGATCTCCGTCCCCCGCGCGGGGGCGTACGCGGTGGCCCGCGCGGAGACCACGAAACCGCACCGCTCCAGCACCCGCCGCGACCCGGCGTTGTCGGCGGCCACGCGCGCGTACAGCGGGCGTTCGTCCACCTCGGCCAGCAGGGCGCGCAGCGCGGCCGTGGCGATGCCCTTGCCCCAGTAGGCGCGGTCGACCCAGTACGTCACCTCGCGCTCACCCGCCTCCCCGTACACCGCCGCGTTCCCCACCACGTCCCCGTCGCCGAGCACGGTGCGCGCCACGATCTCCGGGGAGCTGCGGATGTGTGCCCAGTGGGCGTCGAAGCGGTCCCGGTCGGCCGGGTCCTGCGGGGTGAAGGCGGCCATGCGCAGCGCCTCCGGGTCGTTCGACTGCCGGAAGAAGACCGGCAGATCGCTGTCGTGCACCGGTCGCAGGGCGATGTCCACGGGTCAGAGCCTCCGGGTGGCCAGGGCGAGCCGGTCGCGGGCGTCGAACAGGGCGTCCTTGACCAGCTGCTCGTGCGCGGGGGTGAGCCGGGCCACCGGCACCGAGCAGCTGATCGCGTCCCGCGCGGGGGTGCGGTACGGGATCGCCACACCGAAGCAGCGCAGCCCCAGCGTGTTCTCCTCGCGGTCCACCGCGAAGCCCTGCTCCCGTACCTGGTGCAGCTCCTCGATGAGCCGCTCCCGGTCGGTGATGGTGTGCTCGGTCAGCGCGGGCAGCGTCTCCGGGAGCATCTTGCGCACCTGCTCGTCCGCGTACGTGCTCAGCAGCGCCTTGCCCAGCGACGTCGAGTGCGCGGGCAGCCGGCGGCCGACCCGGGTGAACGGGCGCAGGTAGTGCTGGGACTGGCGGGTGGCGAGATAGACGACGTTGGTGCCGTCGAGCCGGGCGAGGTGGATGGTCTCGGTGGTGTCGTCCGAGAGCCGGTCCAGCGTGGGCCGGGCGGCCGCGACGACCTCGTCGCCGTCGATGTACGACGTGCCCACCAGCAGCGCCCGGACGCCGATGCCGTACCGCGTGCCCGTCGCGTCCGTCTCCACCCAGCCGAGCTCCACGAGGGTGCGCAGCAGCATGTAGAGGCTCGACTTGGGGTACCCGACGGCCTCCTGGACCGCCGCCAGGGAGTGCATGCCGGGGCGCCCGGCGAAGTATTCGAGCAGTTCAACGGTCCGCACCGCGGACTTGACCTGCGCCCCGCCGCCTGTCTCGCCAGCCGACATCGCCCTTGACCCCTTCGTTCGCCGGAAATAGTCTCCGAAGTACATTCATCTACAGAGACAGCGTTCAGTATATCGAACGCGCTGTGGGATGACGTACATACTGCGGCATCTCATGCGGCAATCAAGTGGAGGGACCCCGGTGGCAGCAGCACCAGTCTGGAGTGTCGACCCCCGAACCGGGAAGCAGCGCGAACAGGTTGCGGTGGAGGCCACAGCCCGGGAGGTGGACGCCGCCGTCCGCGCCGCGCACGACGCGCGCGGCGCGCTGACGGACCGCACCGTCCGCGCGGCCTTCCTGCGCACGGCCGCCGGTGAACTCGAGGCGGCCCGCGACCAGCTCGTCGAGGCCGCCGACGCGGAGACCGCGCTCGGCCCGGCCCGGCTCACCGGCGAACTCGCCCGCACCTGCTACCAGCTGCGCGCCTTCGCCGGCATCGTCGACGAGGGCGCCTTCCTCGACGTCGTCATCGACCACCCCGACGACACCGCGACCCCGCCCGTCCCGGACCTGCGCCGCTACAAGATCCCGCTGGGCGTCGTCGCCGTCTACTCCGCCTCCAACTTCCCCTTCGCCTTCTCCGTGGCCGGCGGCGACACCGCCAGCGCGCTCGCGGCCGGCTGCCCGGTCGTCGTCAAGGCCCACCCCGACCACCCCGGACTGTCGGAGCTGGTCGCCAAGGTGCTGCGCCGGGCCGCGGCCCGGCACGGTCTTCCCGAGGGCGTACTCGGGCTGGTGCACGGCTTCGAGGCCGGCATCGGGCTGATCGGGCACCCGCTGGTCTCGGCGGCCGGCTTCACCGGCTCCGTCCGCGGCGGCCGGGCCCTCTTCGACGCGGCCGCCGCCCGGCCGGTCCCCATCCCCTTCCACGGCGAACTGGGCTCCCTGAACCCGGTCGTCGTCACCGAGGCCGCCGCCGCCGAGCGCGGGGAGGCCATCGGCGCCGGGCTCGCCGGCTCGATGACGCTGGGCGTCGGGCAGTTCTGTGTGAAGCCGGGACTCGTCCTCGCCCCCGCCGGACCGGCCGGCGACGGACTGCTCAAGTCCCTCACGGAGGCGGTCAGCGACACCGACGCGGGCGTCCTGCTCGATCGCCGCATGCGCGACAACTTCGTCGCCGGGGTCGCCGAGCGCGCCGGACTGCCCGGCGTGGAGTCCCCGGTCACCCCGGGCGCCGGCGGCGAGCATACCGTCGGCGCGGGCTTCCTCACCGTCCCCGCGAGCCGGCTGGCACAGGAGGGCGCGCACGACCTGCTCCTGGAGGAGTGCTTCGGGCCGGTCACCGTGGTGGCCCGGTACGAGGACGACAGCGAGGTGCGCGGCGTGCTGTCGCGGCTGCCGGGCAACCTCACGGCGACCGTGCAGCTGTCCGCCGGGGAGGCGGCGGGTGAGGGCCGCGGGGCCGAACTGGTCCGGGAGCTCACGCCGTTGGCGGGACGCGTGCTGGTGAACGGCTGGCCGACGGGCGTCGCGGTCGCCCCGGCCCAGCACCACGGCGGCCCGTACCCGGCGACGACCTCGACGTCCACGTCGGTGGGCGGGACGGCCGTCGAACGGTGGCTGCGGCCGGTCGTCTACCAGACCACGCCGGAGGCGCTGCTGCCCGCGGAACTCAGGGACGACAACCCGCTGGGGCTGCCCCGGAGGTTCAACGGCACGCTGGAGCGCTGAGGCGGCTCACCCGGCGGTCGGCTCCAGGCCCGCGTCGCGGGCCAGGAGCGCCGCCTGCACCCTGTTGTGGCAGTCGAGCTTGGTCAGGATGCGGCTGACGTACGTCTTCACCGTGGCCTCGCTCATGTGCAGCCGGGCCCCGGCGTCCGCGTTGGACAGGCCCTCACCGAGCAGGGCCAGTACCTGGCGTTCGCGTTCTGTCAGGCCGGCCAGGCGCCGGCGCGCCTCCTCGCCGCGCACGGTGGCGGCGGGGGAGGCGAGGGAGTCCACCAAGGGCCAGGGCACCGGCCCGCGCGAGAGATCCGGTCTCCACCGTGTAGAGCAGCCCCGCGAGTCCGGAGAGCACCACGACGAGCACGATCTCCCCGACGACCCGCCTGCGGGTCCAGGGCGAGGCGGCGGCGAGCCGGGAACGGAACGACCGACGGGCGGGTGGTATCTCTTCTGGGGCCACGCGCAGACCATAGAGGGCCGCCCCCGGGTGCCCGCATCCCCCCTTCGGCGCGGAGCCGGACGACGAAAGAGAACACGCGTCCGCCGCCGGCCCTGTCCTCTTTGGTCGCTGCGCCCGACGACCTACGGAGACTGCTCCGGACCGTGAGGCGGGGCGAGGATGGCTCCGCCGGACGCGAACGTGAGCGACGGCCCCGGATACCGACGACTTGGGAGTACAGCGGTGGACAGCACGCGAAGGCACGCGAACGACCGTTTCACCGTGCGGCAGAAGACCACCCTGATGATCAACCGGTACGTCGTGACCGAGACGCTGCCGGACGGCTCCGACGGCAAGGTTCTCGCCTTCGCCGCGCAGAAGCGGATGTCGCTCAAGGAGCAGATGACGTTCTACACCGACGAGTCCAGGCGGCAGGTCCTGTTCACCGCCTCGGCACGCCAGGTCGTCGACCTCAACGCCGTCTACGACGTGCGCGACGCGGGCGGAGACCCGGTCGGTACGTTCGGCAAGAGGTTCGGCGCCTCCCTGCTGCGTTCGACGTGGGAGATGGAGCAGCCGGGCTCGGTCGCCGCCGTCGGGCACGAACGCAACCGGTTCGTCGCGGTGGCACGCCGGCTCCGGGGTCTGGTGCCGCTCGACTTCGTGCCGTTCATGTGGCCGTACCACTTCGACTTCACCTCGGACGGCAAGCCCGTGATGCGGGTCGACAAGAAGTTCGGGCTGCGCGACCGCTATGTCGTCGACGTGCAGTCGCCCGCGCTCGACCTGCGCCTCGCCATCGCCCAGGCCGTGGCCCTGGACGCCCTCCAGTCCCGCTGACCGGGACGTCACCCCCGGCCGCGGCGCCGGACTCCGCCTGGGACAATCCCGTCATGGACCTGAAAATAGCCGAACTCCCCTTCCCCTTGCGCACCTACGGCCCCGACGGCTCCTGGTCCTACGAGGACGGCGTCCTCAGCGGATGGGCCGGACCCCGGCAGGACCGTTTCGTGCCGCCCACCGACGAGGCACTGGACCCGGCCGCCGACGCGCCGCGTCTCCTGGGCGCTCCCGAGGGCGACTTCCAGCTCATCGCGCGGGTCACGGTCGGCTTCGCGGGCTCCTTCGACGCCGGGGTGCTGTACGTCCATGTCGGCGAGCGGGCCTGGGCCAAGCTCTGCCTGGAGTACTCCCCGGACGTGCCCACCGTCTGCACGGTGGTCACCCGGGGCCACTCCGACGACGCCAACTCCTTCACCGTCGAGGGCAGTTCCGTCTGGCTCCGGGTGAGCCGCACCGGCCGCGCCTTCGCCTTCCACGCCTCCCGCGACGGGGAGCACTGGACCTTCGTCCGGCTTTTCACCCTCGGCGGGGAGGAGGAGACCGGTGCCGCCCTGGTCGGCTTCATGACGCAGTCGCCGATGGGGGAGGGCTGTGTGGTGACCTTCGACCACCTCGAGTACCGGCTGCACTGGCCGCGTGATCTGCGCGACGGCAGCTGAGGGGAGGCCGGAAGGGCGGGAAGGGCCGGGGAGGGGGGAATGAAAGCAGCTGCTTGAATGTTCATGCAGTTGCCGGAGGGAGTCTCCGTACCGCCACGACCCTGGAGAGAGCCGACTCATGCGCGTCGAGATCTGGAGCGACATCGCCTGCCCCTGGTGCTATGTCGGAAAGGCCCGCTTCGAGAAGGCGCTCGCGTCCTTCCCGCACCGTGAGCAGGTCGAGGTGGTGCACCGTTCCTTCGAACTGGACCCCGGCCGGGCCAAGGGCGACATCCAGCCGGTGATCACCATGCTCACCAAGAAGTACGGCATGAGACCGGCACAGGCGGAGGCCGGTGAGGACAACCTGGGTGCCCAGGCCGCCGCCGAGGGTCTGCCCTACCGGACCCGGGGCCGGGACCACGGCGGCACCTTCGACATGCACCGCCTGCTGCACCACGCACGTGAGCAGGGCCGCCAGGAGGAGCTGCTCGACCTGCTCTACCGGGCGAACTTCGCCGAGGAACGGTCCGTCTTCGACGACGACGAACGGCTCGTCGAACTCGCCGGCGCCGCCGGCCTCGACACCGACGCCGTACGCGCGGTCCTCGCCGACCCCGGGGCCTACGCCGACGAGGTGCGCGCCGACGAACGCGAGGCCGCGGAACTCGGCGCGAACGGTGTGCCGTTCTTCGTGCTCGACCGCACGTACGGTGTCTCCGGCGCCCAGCCCGCGGAGGTCTTCGCCCAGGCACTCACCCGGGCCTGGGGCGAGCGCCCGGCCCTGAAGATGGCCGACGACGGCGCGCAGGTGTGTGGCCCGGACGGATGTGCCGTGCCGCAGCAGTAGAACGCGCAGGTCAGCCCGTACCCATAAGGCTTCCTTCGCGATACCGCGCAGATCTCGGCAATGGACGGGGGGCCGCCGGGGCCGCAGAGTGGTTCCATGGCAACCTTCGACCACCTCGTCCGTGCCGAGTTCGCCCCGGAGAACACCTACCTCAACACCGCGAGCAGTGCTCTCCTGCCCGCCCGTACCGTGACCGCGCTGCGGGACGCCGCACGGCTGCGTGCCCAGGGCCGCCCGCTGGATCCGCTGTTCGCCGATGTCGAGGCCTGCCGTGCCGCCTACGCCCGGCTGGCCGGCGTTCCCGTCCGGCGGGTCGCGGCCGGCGCGACGGTCGCCCTGCACACCGCGCTGATCGCGGCCTCGCTGCCGCCGGGATCCGAAGTCCTCACCGCGGAGGGCGACTTCACCTCCGTACTGAACCCCTTCCACACACGCGGCGACCTCAAGGTGCGGTCCGTGCCCCTGGAGCGGCTCGCCGACTCCGTACGCCCCGGCACCGCGCTCGTCGCGGTCAGCGCCGCACAGTCCGCCGACGGCCGGATCGCCGACCTCGCGGCGCTGCGCGAGGCGGCCCGCGGCCACGGGGCGCGCACCTACGTCGACTTCTCCCAGGCGGCCGGCTGGCTGCCGGTGACGGCCGACGCCTGCGACTACAGCGTCACCATCACCTACAAGTGGCTGCTCGGCCCGCACGGCGCGGCCTTCCTCGTCGTCCCGGAGGACTTCGGCGATCTGACACCGGTGCAGGCGGGCTGGGTCGCGGGGGAGAACCCCTGGGACAGCTGCTACGGCCCCGTCGCCGAACTCGCCCACTCCGCCAGGCGGTTCGACACCACTCCGGCCCTGCTCGACTACGCGGGACTGCGGACCTCCCTCGAACTCGTCGAGGAGATCGGCGTGGACGCCGTCCGCGCCCACGACCTGGCCCTCGCCGACCGCTTCCGCGCGGGCCTCGCCGGCCTGGGCCGCACACCCGTGCCGGCACCCGGCTCACCGATCGTGTCCGTGCCCGGACTCGGCGCCCTGCAGCCGGAGCTGGCGGCGGCCGGAATCCAGGTGTCGAACCGCGCGGGCAATCTGCGGGCGTCCTTCCACCTCTACAACACGGAGGACGACGTGGACCGGCTGCTCGACGTGCTGTCCGGCTGACCGGCTGCGAGGACACACGGCGGCGGGCCGGTGCCTCCCTGTCCCACACGAGGAGGCCCGGCCCGCGGTTCTGTGGTGCGCCTACGTCACCGTCGTCACGCCTACTTCACCGGGGTGAAGTCCCGTGCCCCGATGTACTCGGGCCGCCGGATCGGCGCGGAGAACGGCTCGACCGCCGCGTTCTCGACACTGTTGAACACGATGAACACGTTGCTGCGCGGGAACGGCGTGATGTTGTCGCCGGAGCCGTGCATGGCGTTGCAGTCGAACCAGGTCGCCGAGCCGGCCTTGCCGGTGAACAGCCTGATGCCGTACCCCGACGCCATCTTCGTCAGCGCCTCGTCGGACGGCGTCCCCGCGTCCTGCATCTGCAGGGACTTCTTGTAGTTGTCCTTCGGCGTGGCCCCCGCGCACCCGAGGAACGTCTTGTGCGACCCCGGCATGATCATGAGAGCGCCGTTGGTGTCGTAGTTCTCGGTGAGCGCGATCGAGACCGAGATCGTGCGCATGTTCGGCAGGCCGTCCTCGGCGTGCCAGGTCTCGAAGTCCGAGTGCCAGTAGAAGCCGCTGGCCCCGAAGCCCGGCTTGACGTTGATCCGCGACTGGTGGACGTAGACGTCCGAGCCGAGGATCTGCCGGGCCCGCCCGACGATCCGCTCGTCGCGCACCAGGTTCGCGAAGACCTCGCTGATCCGGTGCACTTCGAAGACGGACCGGATCTCCTTGGACTGCGGCTCGATGATCGAGCGGTCGTCCGCGCGGACGGCCGGGTCGGCGATGAGCCGCTCCAGCTCGTGCCGGTAGACGCTCACCTCGTCCGGCCCGATGAGCTGGTCGATGGCGAGGAAGCCGTCGCGGTCCAGGGACTGCAGATCACCGGCCGAGACGGGCCCGGGGGTGTCCGGGCCGCCCCAGACGACCGGGTCCTGCCTGGGGGTTGCCACCTCGGTGGCGCCGCGGGTGGGATAGAGATCAGTGACGTTCGTGGTCGTGGTCACGGTGACTCACACCTCCTCGGTGAGCAGCGGGTATACGCCGTTCTCGTCGTGGTCCTCCCGTCCGGTGACGGGCGGGTTGAAGACACAGATGCAGTGGAAGTCCTCCTTGACCTTGAGCGTGTGCCGCTCGTGGCCGTTGAGGAGGTACATGGTCCCCGGGGTGATGGTGTACGTCTCCCCGGTCTCGCGGTCGGTCAGTTCGGCCTCGCCCTTGGTGCAGACGACGGCCTCGATGTGGTTCGCGTACCACATCGACGTCTCGGTACCCGCGTACAGAATCGTCTCGTGCAGGGAGAAGCCGACCCTCTCCTTGGCGAGGACGATGCGCTTGCTCTCCCATGTGCCGGACGCCGATTTCACGTGCCGGTCGGTGCCTTCGAGCTCCTTGAACGAACGGACGATCACGGTGTTGCGATGCCTCCTCGGCTCGGATGCGTGTTTCAGGCGGTTTCGCGGACGGCGCGGGCGAGGGTCCTGAGGCCCTCGTCCAGCTCGTCCGGGGTGATGGTCAGCGACGGGAGCAGCTTGACGACCTCGCTCTCGGGGCCGGACGTCTCGATGAGCAGCCCGAGTTCGAAGGCGCGCTTGGCGATGCGGCCCGCGCGGTCCTTGTCGTGGAACTCCATGCCCCACACCAGGCCGCGGCCGCGGTACTCCTTGACGTCGGCGAGGTTCTCCTCGGTGATGGCGATCAGCGCCTGCTCGACCTGCTCGCCGCGCGAGCGGGTCTGCTTCTCCATCGCGGAGCCGTCGGCCCAGTACGCCTCCAGGGCCGCGGTGGCCGTGACGAAGGCGGGGTTGTTGCCGCGGAAGGTGCCGTTGTGCTCGCCCGGCTCCCAGACGTCCAGCTCGGGCTTGAACAGGGTGAGAGCCATCGGCAGCCCGTAGCCGCTGATCGACTTGGACACGGTGACGATGTCGGGCGTGATGCCGGCCTCCTCGAAGGAGAAGAAGGCACCGGTGCGGCCGCAGCCCATCTGGATGTCGTCGACGATGAGCAGCATGTCCTGGCGCTCGCACAGCTCGGCCAGGGCGCGCAGCCACTCGGGCCGGGCGACGTTGATGCCGCCCTCGCCCTGCACGGTCTCGACGATCACGGCGGCGGGCTTGTTGAGGCCCGAGCCCTGGTCCTCCAGGAGCCGCTCGAACCACAGGAAGTCGGGCACCTGGCCGTCGAAGTAGTTGTCGAACGGCATCGGCGTGCCGTGCACCAGCGGGATGCCGGCGCCGGCCCGCTTGAAGGCGTTGCCGGTCACGGCGAGCGAGCCCAGCGACATGCCGTGGAAGGCGTTGGTGAACGACACGATCGACTCGCGTCCCTTCACCTTCCGCGCCAGCTTCAGCGCGGACTCCACGGCGTTGGTGCCCGTCGGGCCCGGGAACATGACCTTGTACGGCAGGTCGCGCGGGCGCAGGATCCAGTTCTGGAAGGACTCCAGGAAGGCGCGCTTGGCCGTCGTCGACATGTCGAGGCCGTGGGTGACGCCGTCCCGCTCCAGGTAGTCGATCAGCGCGCGTTTCAGGACGGGGTTGTTGTGCCCGTAGTTGAGTGAGCCCGCTCCGGCGAAGAAGTCGAGGTACTCGTGGCCGTCCTCGTCGTACATGCGGCTGCCGTGCGCACGGTCGAAGACGGCGGGCCAGCCGCGGCAGTAGCTGCGTACCTCGGACTCGAGGGTCTCGAAGACGCTGAGGTCGGGCTGGGTGATGGTCACGACGAATCGCTCCTCGGTGGCGTGGGAGGTCAGAGGGAGTCGGAAGATCGGGGGAGGGCCGGTCCGGCCCGGTCAGAGCGCGAACGGCCCGATGCGGTACAGCACCTCGGGGTCGTGCGGCCCGTCGGGGAAACGGCCGGCGTCGAACAGCACCTCGCGCTCCAGCAGGGCGCCGTGGCGCTCCGCGAACGCGGTGAACAGGCGCTCGGACGCGGTGTTGTCCGGGGTGATGGTGGTCTCGAGGGTGTCCACCCCGTGTTCGGCGGCGGTCCGGCCGGCCAGGCCGTCGAGCAGGGCCGCGGCGAGTCCGCGACCGCGGTACGACGCGTCGACCGCGACCTGCCAGACGAACAGGGTGCCCGGGCTGTCGGGCCGCAGATATCCGCTGACGAAGCCGATCGGCTCTCCGCGCTCGTCGCGAGCGACGGCCGACGTGGCGGCGAAGTCACGGCACCACAGCAGATAGCTGTACGACGAGTTCAGGTCGAGGACCTTCGAGTCTTTGGCTATCCGCCACAGCACGGCTCCGTCCGCCACGGTCGGGCGGTCGATTTGCAGGTCTGCTTGTGCGGCAGTCATGCGAATTGAACTTACCCAGGTAAATTCAAAATTGCATCGTCTGTCGGGGTTACGTGCGCGCTCGATCTATGTTATCGCGCGAGCGAGCGGGCGGGCGCGAGATCGCGGCGGAATGCCGCGTTTGCCCTGGTGTGAAAGCCGCAAAACAGACATCTTGTGGATCCGATCACAAGTGTGTAACTCCCGTGACGGCCCGCTTCCCCTTCTCGAAATCGTGGCGTTTAGGACCGAAGAAAGCGGGCAGAAGAGAATGGGAAGCTGCCTCGTTGGATAATCAAAAGATAAGCGATGGATTGCCGTAGGGGAATGCTCCCGACAGATTTCGGAAATCTCCCGGAATTAGGCCCTCTCGCCGGCGCGTCCGGGCCGTCCGGGGAGTTCGCGGCACGAAGGAGGGGCGGGGGCGGAAACCTCTCGCCCCCGCCCCCGCCCCCTCGCCCGTGCTCAGTGCCAGGCGCCGTCCACCGCTTCCAGGGCCGCCGCCACGTCCACCGTCGAACCCGCGTCGGCCAGCGCGCCCCCCAGGCCCGTCAGGCATGCCCGCACCACATCCGCCGTCGCCCCCGGACCGTAGTGGTTGACCCGGATCATCTCCCCGGCGAGCGCGCCCCCGCCCGCGGCCAGGGGAAGCCCCGGGTCGACGGCCAGCGCGCGGGCCACCAGGTCCGCGGCCACCGTGCCGGGCGGG
>NZ_NEUB01000929.1 GCF_002910825.1 Streptomyces sp. SM1
GGGCACCGTGGCCGCGGCGGCGTGCAGCCGCGCGAAGGCGCGGTCGGTGGGGTCGCCGGTGCGGTGCAGCAGCCCGTCGGTGTAGAGCAGGACGGTCTCCCCCGGCTCCGCCTGCACCTCGACGCTCGGCGCCTCCCAGCAGGCGAGCATGCCCAGCGGGGCGGAGACCGAGGTCTCGACGAACTCCGTACGGCGGTCCCCGAGCAGCAGCGGCGGGCTGTGTCCGGCCCCGGCGAGCGTGATGCGGCGGAGCGCGGGCTCGCAGTAGCCGAACAGGGCTGTGGCCGACCGGGCCGGCTCGGTGAGCCGCAGCAGCAGCTCCAGGTCGGACAGGACGGCGACCGGGTCCTCGCCCTCCATCACGGCGTACGCGCGCAGCGACGCCCGAAGCCGGCCCATCGCGGCGACCGCGCTGGGCCCCGACCCGGTGACGGATCCGACGGCGAGACCGAGCGCGGCGTCCGGCAGCGGCAGCGCGTCGTACCAGTCGCCGCCCCCGCGCGGGGAGGTGCGGTGCCGCGCGGCGAGCTGGACGCCGGCGACCCGGGGGAGGCGGGAGGGCAGCAGCTCCTCCGTCATCGTGGCCATGCACGAGCGGGTGCGTTCGAGTTCGAGCAGTCGGGCCAGGTGCTCGGCGGCCTGGCGGATGTAGAGGCCGACGAGGTGGCGCTGCCGCTCCGACGGTTCGGCCGGCTCGTCGTAGAGCCATACCGCGGCGCCCAGCTGTCCGGTGGCCGCGGTGGTGAGGGGGAGCGCGAAGCTGGCGGCGTAGCCGAGGCGGGCGGCGACCTCGCGGTGCCGGGGGTCGAGCCCCTCCTCGGCGAGCAGATCGGGCTCGGTGATGCCGTCGCCGGCGCCGGGCAGGCCGTCCAGGATCCTGCCGTACGCCAGGGAGCTGCGCGGCACCGTCTCGATGTGGCCGAGGTCCGCGCGGGCCAGTCCGAGACCGATGGTGGTGACCGGACCGAGTCCGTCGGCGGGTTCGAGGGCGACGAGACCGCGCCGCGCCCCGACCAGTGCGGCTCCCGCGCGGAGCAGTTCCTGGAGCGCGTCGTCGAGGGTGCTCGCGCAGACGAGGCGTTCGGTGAGCTCGTGAAGGGTCGTGAGGTCGGAGACCCACCCGGCGAGACGGTCCTGGAGAAGCGCGCCCGGCGCGTTCTGGGGGTTTGCCGCAGGGGCGGGAGAGGTACCCGTGACGGACGCGACAGTGTGTGCGGGTGCGGGAACCGTCGAATCGATTCCGGCCACTTTCGAAGGGTGCGGAGCGTTCATGGCGTCCGGCTTTCCGACCGGTACGTACTGCTCAAAAGCATCGCAAACCCCCATGTCATTCTGCGTCGCCGGCAGTGTCTCCACATGTACACGTACTCGTGAGGAGATGTCCAGCATTGTCCTGCTGGGATTCCTGGTGTCCGTGAGACTGAAGGGAACTCCCCGCAGACCTCTTGCCGAAAAGCGAAGTTGGCTTGAAACTGCCTCAGGGGGAGGCGTATTGCGGTCGACTGGCCTTGCTCGACGGAAGCGTCACAGCGGTCGTGATGGGTACGTACTCGGTGAAGGCCAGGGGTGGTTCGGAACCGCTCGGGAACCTGGCGACGGACCCGGGCGTCTTAACCACCGACGACCGTGCCCCATCCTCCCGTGGCGGAGGCGGAGAGAAACACGCGCGACGGCAAATGCCAGACTTCGCCACCCCCACGCCACGCCCGTACTTCTGATAGACGCAGTATGGGTTGGAACGGCCGCGGAGGCAGCCCATGTTCGGCCCATAGGGGTTCCCCCTGCCCGGCGCGGGGGTGTGATGCGCCAACAGGTACGCACAGTGAAGTGATCGACACATGACGTGATGTGGTCCACGGTGTTGCCAGGCGTGCAACGGAAAGGAACGAGCGCTCATGCGCGAGATCCTCGGAAGGCGACGCAGGCTCCTGTCCCGACGCGGTGAGGGAGGGCCTGAGCTGATCGGCGCGGCCCTGACCTACTCCGCGCAATGGCAGTGGCCCGTACTTCCCGGAGTGGCGGCCGACCCGCAGGGGCGGTCCCGCTGCGGCTGCCCCGACCCCGAATGCACAGTGCCGGGCGCCCACCCGTTCGACCCCGGCCTTCTCGCCGCCACCACCGACCCGCGCATGGTGCGCTGGTGGTGGGACAACAGGCCGACGGCGCCCATCATCCTCGCCACCGGCGGCAGGGCCCCGTGCGCGGTCTCCCTGCCCGCCCTGCCGGCCGCCCGTGCCCTTGCAGCCCTCGACCACCGGGGCATGCGGCTGGGCCCGGTGGTCGCCGCACCCACCCGCTGGTCGATCCTGGTGCGGCCGTACTCCATGGAGCAGCTGGGCGAGCTGCTGTACGCCCAGGACTTCGTCCCCGGCTCGCTCCGGTTCCACGGTGAGGGCGGCTACCTCGCCCTGCCCCCGTCCGAGACCGCGCAGGGCGGAGTCCGCTGGGAGCGCGCACCGCTGCCCGGCTCGGCCTCGCCCTGGGTGCCCGGTGTCGAAGCGGTGGTGGATGCCGTGGTCGAGGCCCTCACCCGTACGGGTGTGAGCGCGCCCGAGATGTAGCGGGCACCGGCGCGCGGCGCGCCCGGCCGACTGCCCCGGGACGCTATCTTCCCGGGGCATGCCGCGTCATGCCGGGGGCCGGGCCCGGCCCAGCCGAAGAGTCCGTCCGCTCGCCCTCGCGGGCATCGTGGCAGCCTGCGCGATCGCCTGGCCGTCGGCGGTGGAATCCGCAGGCCGGGACGGCCGGAATCATGCGTCGGAGCCCGCGCCCGAGGACCCCGCCGCTGCCTCCGTGAGCCCCGGCCCGCGTCCCGCCGTGCGCGGTGACGGCGGGGCGCGGACCACGGCCGCCGGGGGCCCGCAGCCGTCCGGGCCGCGTGTCGACACCGCCGTGCGCTGCGGTCCCGCGCTCTCCTCACCCGACGGCGTCGAGGCACAGACCTGTGTGATGGCACGGGGTGAGGACGTCTGGGCGCGCACCTACTACCGCAACACCACGGGCGGGGGCCGGGCCGCCGCGCTGAGCCTCATGGGGCCGGGCGGCCGCACCGTGCTGACGCACTGCGCGGTGGACGCCGGGGACGAGCCCGCCCTGTGTGAGACGCCGCGCGAGCGCGGACGGGCAGGCCTCGCGCGGTACGCGGCGGTCGCCGAGTTCACCGACCGCCCCGGAGCCGGGCGTCTGCTGCTGCGCTCCGGGAGCAACTGACGAGCGGGGGCGGGTGATTCCGGTGGCATGCCGGTGACCAGGACACGGCCCCCGCGCGGCGGACGGCGGGCGGGGGACCGGTGCGGGCGGACGGCGGACCCGCCGAGACGGACGGGCGACCGGCCCGAGACGGGCGGTGGGCCGGCGGTCGCACTGCGTGAGCGGGGACCGGCACGCAAAGACCCGGTTGCTGGCGACGGGGGATGCACCAGCAACCGGGCTAATGGAACGGTAACAAGAGATCGGCGGTTCGCAAATTCGATCTCGGCTTTTCCGGTCACCGACTGGCTTGTCCGCACCGGGAGTTGCGCATGGGGCCGGTGATGCGCGACGGCGCGGTTCCGTCGGCCGGCCGCCGGCGGAACCCCATGGCGTGCCGGTCGCTCAGCTGAGGGTGACCTGGCGGTTCGTCAGTCCACCGCGCGCGCGGCGCTCGTCGGGGGTGAGCGGCGCGTCCGTGTCCAGCGCGGGGGCGAGCCGCTCGGCGAACTCGGCGGCCGGCTTCTCCACGTCCTCGGCGCCGACCCCGCTGGGCAGGTCCCAGACCGGCACGGTGAGCCCGTGAGCGCGGAAGGAGCCCACGAGG
Organism: Streptomyces sp. SM1; assembly: GCF_002910825.1. GTDB lineage: Bacteria > Actinomycetota > Actinomycetes > Streptomycetales > Streptomycetaceae > Streptomyces > Streptomyces okerensis. Next base: position 3,797 of record NZ_NEUB01000929.1, read on the forward strand.
CGGGTGCCCTCACCGAGGGAGGAGCGGCCCGCCGCGTGCAGCCGCGCGAGAGCGTCCAGAAGCTGCTCCTCGGGATACGGCATGACCCACCGCAGATGGTTCTTCTCGGGCGTCTCGCACCAGTACGCGGAGTCCACGCCCGACAGCTTGACGGTCGGGATGGCCGCGGCGTTGGCCCGCTCCAGGGAAGCGGTGACGTCCGGCGTGGCGTTCTCCGGGTCCGGGACCCAGAATTCGAAGCCGCTGTGCACCACCGGCTCGAACGCTGCCTCGGGGGCCAGCAGGTCCTGCAGCCGGGGGCCGCCGGCGGGAGCGCGCCGGGCCTGCACGGGCGTGCCCGGGTCAGCGGCGAGCGCGCGCTGCAGGGTGTCGGCGAGATCGCGGCTGATGTCTCCGGAGGAGGTGTCGTTCTGCAGGCCGAGCAGGACCGAGCCGTCGTCGCGGCGCAGCGCCGGCCAGGCCATCGGCAGCACCGTGGCCAGGGTGACCGACGGGACGCCCTCGGGCAGGCCGTCCTTGAGCGTCAGTCCGGCGGTGGCGGCCGGCACCAGCTCGCGCAGCGCCACCCAGTCGCACTCGCCGGGCAGGCCCTCGAACGGGCGGTGCACCAGCTCGGTCACGGCGTGTGCGGCGGCGCGGCCGTGGCACGCCTTGTAGCGGCGGCCGCTGCCGCAGGGGCAGGGTTCGCGGGCGCCGACGACCGGGATCTGCCCGTCCGTGATCTGCGGGCGCTTGGCCTTCGTCTGAGGTCGCTTCTTGGCCATCGTGGGTGTCTCCCGGTTACGGCTCGTCTCGTACGGGCGCGAGCCTAGCCGTTCACGCCACAACGGACGGGAACCTGTGGACAACGTGCCGGGCTGTGGACAACCGCAGGCCCGGCGGGCACCGGGACGAAGACCACCGCCCTCGGCCCGGCCGCCCTCGCTCCGGGCCGTCCCCGGTCCGGGCCGTCCCCGCCGGGCAGACGTCGGCCGGGTCCGTTCCGCCGTCGGGCCGCCGCCGGCCATGTCACCTCTGCCCGGCGACCGTGCTCCACCCGGTGACCGTTCTCGGCCGGGGTCGCCCCTGGGCCAGGTCGTCACCCACCTCGGCCGTCCCTCCGCACCCGGCGGTCCACAGCCCTTGGCCGTCCCCAGCTCTGGGCCGTCTCCCGTCCTCCTGCCGTCTCCGGCCCGTGGCCGTTCTCAGTCCAGGTCGTCGAAGACGTCCGCGAACTCCAGCCCGGTGATGCGGGAGACGGAGGGAGCCGTCACGCGGGCGGCGAAGTCCTCGCGCCGGTGTGCGGCTCCCGCGTCCGGGTCGTACACGTCGTCGTGGACGACGACCCACACCGTGACCTCGCCCGGGACCTCGTCGCGTACGCCCCAGTCGTCGGCCAGCGCGGTGATGATGTTCAGCCCCCGGCCGCCGTGCGCCGTGACCGACGGGGTGGCCGGCGCCGGACGGGTCGGACCGCCGCCGTCCGTGACCTCGACGACGAGCCGGCCGCACGGATCCACCCGCCACGCGACGCGCACGTCACCGTCGCCGACCAGGGCCTCGCCCAGGGGCCGCCCGTGCTTGCACGCGTTGCTCAACAGCTCGGAAAGGATCAGTACGGCATCGTCGACGACCGTGTCCGCCACGCCTCCGGCGCGCAGTTGCGTGCGCATCCGGTGCCTCGCCTTGCCCACGCCCGCAGGGCCATGGGGTACGGCCATGCACGACGACGTGGGCACCTCCTGTGCCACCACCAACGCCACCCCCGAGACCTCCTTCGCCCCACGCCACGGTGTGGATGCCCCATTGGCCTGAACCGGAAACCGGCCAATCCATGAGGGGTGACGCACTCGAAACGATCGAATACGCACCGAACGCGCCGGAGCACTCCCTGTAGCCGTATGGCTGGATTTCATCGGTGTGGCCGAGATGTGAGGATGCGCCCGGCCGGTGTGCGGGGTCAAGACATCTGCGTGCGGTTTCTGGGGCGGATGGGGCGGAAGTGGAAACAGGGGATCACCGTGCGGTCAGCGGCCGAGCCGGTCGAGCACCGCGCGGGGGCGGTTGGTGATGATGGCGTCCACGCCGAGGCTCGTGCAGAGGTCGACGTCCGGCGCATCGTTCACCGTCCACACGTGCACCTGGTGGCCGGACTGCTTGAGGCGCTCGATGTACTCGGGGTGGCTGCGCACGATGCGGATGGAGGGTCCCGCGATCCCCACTCCGACGGGCAGCCGGCCGTCGCGCAGCCGCGGCGTGACGAACTGGGTGAGATGGACCGTGGGCAGGGCCGGCGACGCGGCACGCACGCGGTGCAGCGACCGCGCGGAGAAACTCATCACGCGCACCGGTGAGTCCGCGGGAGCGGCGGGCGCGTCGAGCCCGAACCGTTTGAGCAGAAGCAGCAGCCGCTCCTCCACCTGCCCCGCCCACCGCGTGGGGTGCTTGGTCTCGATCGCCAGTTCCACGCGGCGCCCGGCGTCGGAGACGAGCTCCAGCAGCCGTTCCAGGGTGAGTACGGAGGTCGCCTCCCGGTCCTCCGGGCGGTGCTCCCAGTCGGGTTCCTCGACGCGCGGCCCTCCGGCGGGGTCACGGCTCTTCCAGGAGCCGAAGTCCAGGGCGGCGAGATCGGAGAGCTCGAGCGCCGAGACCGCACCGCGCCCGTTCGACGTACGGTTGACGCGACGGTCGTGGACGCATACGAGATGGCCGTCGGCGGTCAGGCGTACATCGCATTCGAGCGCGTCCGCACCGTCCTCGATCGCTTTGCGATACGCGGCCAGGGTGTGCTCGGGGGCGTCCTCGGAGGCTCCGCGGTGCGCGACGACTTGGGTCGGGTGCTGTCGTGCGTGGGTCACCGCGTCATGGTGCCACCGAGTGCGGGTAGACGTGTGCCCGGAGTGGTGTGAACGGTGCCGATGTCCGGTCGGAGGCATGGAGTGGCGCACCTTACGTGAGTAATGCCCTATATGAAGAATGGCTCCGGACCCACAGGAACGACTTACGGTGCCCTGACGGGCCGTGGGAAAAGCTGACGTCATACAAAGAGACATGCACAGCTGCATCGCGCCGGACTCGTGGACGTGCGTGAACGAGCGGGACCGAGTGCGACCGAGAACAACAGCCGTGGATCGAGGAGAGAAGCTGTGAGCACCGAGAACGAGGGCACCGCGGTACCACCAGCCCCGTCCGCACCGCCGCACGCGCCGGTGGATGCTCCCGCTGCTCCGGCGCACCAGGGCCACCAGGCCCCGGGAGCGGCCCCGGATCCGGCGTCCCCGTCGGCGGGCGCCCAGGCGGCGGACAGTCACGGTCAGGCTCCGCAGGGCCCTGCGGCCGGCACCCCCTACGGGTACGGCCCGCAGGGCGCCCCCGGAAACCCGCCCCCGGGAACCCAGGACCCCGCCGCTTCCCACGACCCGCACGCCCCCCAGGGCGGCGCCCTGGCCGGTCCTCCGGCCGGCACCGGGTCACACGCCTCGTCCGCCCCCGACGCCTCCTGGCCCCCGCCTCCTCCGCCGTCCACCCCGGCGTACGGCGACGGCGGTGCCGGACACGGTGGCGGCGGCTGGGGTTCCTCGTACCAGCCGCCGCAGGCCCCGAAGAACGGCGGCGGGCGCGGCCGTACGGTCGCCGCGGTGCTGGTGGCCGCGCTGGTCGCGGGCGGTCTGGGCGGCGGCCTCGGCTACACGCTGGCCAGGGAGAACGACAGCAGCGGCTCGACGACCGTCTCGTCGGCCACCAGCGGCGGCAACGTGAAGCGCGACCCGGGCACGGTCGCCGGCGTGGCCGCCAAGGCGCTGCCCAGCACGGTCACCATCGAGGCCGAGAGCAGCAGCGGCGAGGGCGGCACCGGCACCGGCTTCGTCTTCGACACCCAGGGCCACATCGTCACCAACAACCACGTGGTGGCCGGCGCCGTCGACGGCGGCAAGGTCTCGGCGACCTTCCCGGACGGCAAGAAGTACGACGCCGAGGTCGTCGGCCACGCCCAGGGCTACGACGTGGCGGTCATCAAGCTGAACGACGCCCCCTCGGACCTGAAGCCGCTCACCCTCGGCAACTCCGACGACGTGGCGGTCGGCGACTCGACGATCGCCATCGGCGCGCCCTTCGGCCTGTCCAACACGGTGACGACGGGCATCATCAGCGCCAAGAACCGGCCGGTGGCCTCCAGCGACGGCGCCGGCAGCCAGGCCTCGTACATGAGCGCGCTGCAGACCGACGCGTCCATCAACCCGGGCAACTCCGGCGGCCCGCTGCTGGACGCGCAGGGCAACGTCATCGGCATCAACTCCGCGATCCAGTCCACCAGCAACGGCGGCTTCGGCACGGGGCAGGCCGGCTCCATCGGCCTGGGCTTCGCCATCCCGATCAACCAGGCCAAGTACGTCGCCCAGGAGCTGATCAAGACCGGCAAGCCGGTGTACGCCAAGATCGGAGCGTCGGTCTCCCTCGAGGACACGACGGGCGGCGCGAAGATCACCGAGCAGGGCGCGGGCGGCTCCGAGCCCGTCGACCCGGGCGGCCCCGCCGACAAGGCCGGCCTCGAGCCCGGCGACGTCATCACCAAGCTCGACGACCGGGTGGTCGACTCCGGCCCGACCCTGATCGGCGAGATCTGGACCCACAAGCCGGGCGACAAGGTCACGATCACTTACGAGCGCGACGGCAAGGAGCGCACCACGGAACTCACCCTGGGCTCCCGCGTGGGCGACAGCTGACCGCACCGGCGCACCCCGAACCCGTTACCCTTGTCCCCGCGCCGCCGATCACCGGCAGGCGCGGGGAGGCGTGCCCGAGCGGCCGAAGGGAACGGTCTTGAAAACCGTCGTGGCAGCGATGTCACCGTGGGTTCAAATCCCACCGCCTCCGCGCAGGTCATAGGCGTTGCAGGTCAGAAGGGGTGCCCCTCTCCGGAGCGGCACCCCTTCTGCGTGAGTCCTGTCTCACCCTGTCCCGCCCGTATCCCACCGTTGACCAGTACGTATGGGCCATCTGTGGGCCAGGAACGGGCCTACTCCCCCTTGTTCAGTTCCTGCGCGATGAGCTGATTGGAACGCGACTGCTCGCCCCGCAGGATCTTGGCGTAGAAGCGGAACAGAACCGCGATGCTGTGGCCGGCGCGGCGGGCCACTTCTACGGGGTCCACCCCGGATTTGATCCACAGCGAGACCCCGGCGTGCCGTAGTGAGTAGGGCACCGCGGCGAGTGGCGTTGCCGCTTCCTCGGCCGAGAGGACAGCAGAACGGGCCCTCTCCCATAGGTCGCAGTACTCCGTTGAACGGACCCGCCCACCCTCGGCGGCGCGGAACAGCCGACCATCCGGCGCGGTGCCGTACGTCGTGATGTGCTCCCTCAGCATCGTCACGAGGATCGGCGGAATAGGTACGGACCGCGTTGCGCCACGCGCCCGACGCTTCAGGCTGCGTGTCTCGTACGACGATCCGTCGTCAGTCCACCCGCCCCCGACTTCCGGTCGGCTCTCTCCCAACAGCAGCTCGCCCCACTGCTCTGCCGAGTCGTCCGATCCGGGCGGCAGAGTGCAGTCCGCGTGCTTGAGCGAGGCGATCTCAGCGGGGCGCATGGCGGCGTAGTACAGGCACCCGAAGAATGCCGCAAGGTGCTTGCCACGCGTTCCGGTGGCACGTACGGCGTCGATGAACGAACGAGCCAGGGCGGGCCCTGGGACGTATCGGAAGTCGATTTCGTCGTCCGTCTCCGGCGGCGTCCAGTCGACGCGAGCAAGGGGGTTCGTGGAGAGTAGGCCCTTTTCCTCGACTGTGTACCGGAGAAGGTTGCTCAGCACCATGCGCTTCCTACGCGCGGTGTTCTCAGCGGCCTTCCTGCCGTCCATCCGGAGCGAGAGGGCTTCCAAGGCAGGACGGAGAAGGGCGGGGTTCTCCAGGGCGTTCACCTTCATGGAGCGCTCGCGGATCCAGACCAGAGCGGCCTGAATCTCTGCCGGGGGCTCTTCGACCTGGTGCCGGGCGACCAGCCGTCCGGCGGGCCCGGGGACCGCACGAAACGCCCACTGGTAGAGAGCGGCTCGCAGCGTTTCGGGCTTCGGCGCACCGCGAGATGTGGTGACCAGGGCCGGGACTACCACCGCCAGAGCTTCGGCGATTCCGGCCCGGTGCTTGGCGGCGGCTCGCGGCCACTTCATCAGGGCGTACATGGTGGCGTGCTCGAACCAGGTGGGCGACGTGAGCGCGGCCAACTCCCGCGCGGGCAAACCGGTGTCCTCGTCGAACTGCTCGCGCTCCCGGAGCGCGGTCATCAGTTCCGACCGCCGGCCGTCAGCTTGCGGCTTGAGCTTGAAACTCTTGGAATGCGGGCGCGAACCGACGCGCCAACGCAGTTCGTAGGGCTTCTGACGGTTGGCTCGCTTGCGGATGGACCAAATGTCTACGTCGTACGTGAGCATGCGTCTCCCATGAGGGAGGGCCCTGCCGTGCGGCAGGGCCCTCGGTTGGTTGCTGGTTGTTCTTCGAGCTACGCGGCGTTCTCCTCGCAGTGCTCCCACCACGCGTCAAGGTCGCGCCGACTCACGCGCACCTGTCCGTTGGGGAGCTTGCGGACCCGGGGTGCCTGGCCGCGTGCGCGCATGCGGTAGAAGGCGGTGCGGCTCATGCCGATCTCGGTGAGGACTTCGGGGAGCTTGAGCATCTGGGGGCGGGCCATTTCACTCCTCGGGAAGGTGTGGGTCGGTGCTGTGAGTTGGAGTGACATTGCTTTGAGTCGCGACTCACCGCGACTCAGAGCTGTGTTGCGGGGGCTTGAGTCGCGGTGAGTCACGACTCAGGCGGATGTGGTTCGGACGCGTTGAGCGTGATCCCGGTGTATGTGGCGACCTGCCGGCCGTAGGCGTCCCGGGGGCGCGTGCGGTTGAGCCGGGGGACGACAGAGAGCAGGTTGCGGCCGAAGACCTGCTTGGTGCCGGGGCGGACGCCGTTGTCCTCGGCCCACTCGCGCCAGACGTTCCACAGGGTGTCCACGGGGACCGTGCACGCGGGTCCGGTGGTGCAGCGTTCGCGGACGAACGCGCTGGTGGGTGAGGCGGTGTCCTGCATGGTGGTGACGGCCTCACGGCTGGAGGGGGGTTCGGTGATCCGTCCGTTGCGCTGGAGGCGGGCGAGCCCTTCCAGTGCCCAGTTGAGGATGCCGGGCATCTCTGCGGTGAGCCGGTCGAACAGGGTGGGATCTTCCTTGCCCAGCCACGACGTGCGCATGCTGAGCAGGATGAACCGTTTGGCGATGACGCCGGAGGAGTCGCCGAAGTGCGGCAGCTCGTTGGACAGGACCACCAGCCGGGTGGGCAGCTTGCCGGTCCACACCGCGCGGTATTTGCGGTCGATGTCGATGGTGTCCTCACCGGAGATGGTCAGCAGCCGCTCGACGACCTGACTGTTGTCGTTGCCGGACAGGCGAGCGTCGGAGATTACGGCGAGGGGCTTGCCGACCAGGGTGGACAGGCCGAAGTTCGTGCCCAGTCCGGCGAGGGTGGGCCCGGCAAGGTTCTCCCGTCCGACCAGCTCTTTGAGCACGCGCGCGATGGTGCCCTTGCCGGAGCGTGAGGGGCCGACGATGAGCAGGATCTTCTGTTGGTCGGTGCGGCCGGACAGGACGTAGCCGAACCACTCCTGAAGCGCGGCGACAGCTTCGGGGTCCTCGGGCCAGACCTGCGTGAGAAACCGTTCCCAGGTCGGCGCGGTGGCGTCGGGGTCGTAGGCGAACGGCACGGAGACCAGGTTGAAGAACCCGGGGCCGTGCGGCAGAAGCGCCCGATCCTGGATGCGCAGCAACCCGTTCTCACAGGCCACGATGGGGCCGTGGTCCTGCCCGGTGTCGCCCTGGTCGTCGATCCAGGCGGGGGCGTCGGTGTCGGTGGGCAGCAGGGTGATGGCCCCGAGGGCGTCAAGCAGGTTGCCGATCTTCTGCTTGGTCGGTGCCCAGTCGCG
>NZ_NEUB01000930.1:0-835 GCF_002910825.1 Streptomyces sp. SM1
CCCACCGGCGACGGCGAGCGGGCCCCGGCATCGCGCGCGCCCGGTCTCTCCGTACGCGGTGCGCTGAGTACGCCGCGCCCTCAGTCCGTACCGCCGGGCGTTCGCCCTTCGGCCCGCGGCCCGCTCCGGTGAGCGCTCAGCCGCCGGACCACCGGCACAGCAGCCGGAACGCCGCGAAGAGGGTGAGCGGCCACGCGGCGGCGAACGCCCAGACCGCCCACGGGGCCGAGGTGACGATGCCCGTCACCATCAGCGTGACGGAGACCGCGAGGAGGACCGCCACCGTCCACCCGCGCGGGCGCCAGGACACGACACGAGCCGGCAGGCGGCTCGCGCCGGAGTCCCGGCCGGCCCTGAACGTGCGCAGACGCCGGTCCAGCCGGCGGTCACGGCGCAGGGTCCGCTCGATCTCGTCGAGGATGTGCTGTTCGTGTTCGGGAAGCCGGCCGAGGGACACCGTCTCTCCTCCAGGGACGACCGCGAGGACTGCGACGGGATGCCGGGTGCCCGGCCGGACGCGGGGCTAACCGGCGGCGGGGCGGGGCGCCAGTACCTCCATCAGCCGGTCCGCCCCGTCCGGCACCCGGTCGTCCCGGAACGCGTCGCGGACCTGCCGCGCGGCCACCCGGCCCGAGGTCAGACACCAGTCCCACCAGCGCTCCAGCCGGCGCTCGTCCAGCTGCTCGGCGGACAGCAGCGCGGGCCAGCCGCACGCGCGGGCCTGCGCGGTCACCTTGGCCCCGCCCGCCACCGGGTCCACCGCCAGCACCGGCGTGCCGACCCGCAGCGCGATCACCAGCCCGTGCAGCCGGTCGGTGACGACGAGGTCGAGGCG
>NZ_NEUB01000930.1:977-4666 GCF_002910825.1 Streptomyces sp. SM1
CCAGCCAGCGCGTCACCCGGTCGGCGACCTGCCCGTGCCGCCGCTGTTCCCCGTACTCCTGCTGCCCGTGGGTGAGGATCACCCCGACCACGGGCCGCGCGGGCACCGCCGGGGCACGGGCCGCGAGGTCCTCGGACGGCGCGCTGCCCGGGGCGTCCCGCGCCAGCACCCGGTGGAAACCGGTCGCGGCGGCGGCGTCGGGGTCGATCACGGACGTCCCCACGGCGATCCGCACGCAGTGCGCGAAACGCCGGTGCAGCTCCTCGACCTGCGGTCCGTGCAGGGGGCCGCACACGAACACCAGGTGGGTGTAGTCGCCCGGCCGCGCGTTGTCGAGGTGCAGGGCGTCCGGAAGGAAGCCGGGGCTCCACGCGACGTCGTACGACGTCCCGGACCCCCGCAGCACCTCCTCCACCCGGCGCAGCGCCAGTACGTCACCCGCGGTCGCCTCGCCGTCGCGGAAGCTGAACCACCCGGTCAGCAGGACCTTTCCCGGTCCCGCGCGCTCTCGTTCGTCCACGGGGCCCCGAGTGCCCCACTCCGGCGCAACGCAATCGGCCCGGCCACGGCGGTACGGGACTCACACGGCGGTACGGGTCTCAGCGGGAAGTCCGCTCCTGCCGGGCACCGGGGTCGCCGGCCAGTCCCCGCCGGGCCTGGTCCAGGGTTCGCTCGGCCACCTCGCGCACTTCGGCCACGACGTCACCGCGTTCGCGCACCAGGCCGTCGTAGACCGGCAGATGATCGTTGGCGGGGGAATGGGATGTCACGGAGTCCTGTCCTTCGGTGTGCGCGGAATCGTTCCGGGCGCCGCGGATCCGCCCTCCCACCGGGACGACGGACGTACGGGCCCGTGGAGAACAGCGCCGTCGGGCAGCCGCGGCGTTACTCTTCAGCGCGGGATGTCCCGAATGTGCGCAGGTGCGCACCCTTGCGGACAGATCCTGGCCGCAAGGGCCGTTAGCGTGCCGGTATGACGAAGACGAAGCGGAGCGTCACCCGGCCGCCGGCCGCCGTACTCGGCACCCGGGCCCTCAACCGGGCCACGCTCGAGCGGCAGCTGCTGCTGCGCCGCTCGCCGATGTCCGCCCAGGACGCGGTCGGGCACCTGATCGGTCTCCAGGCACAGAACGTCAAGCCGCCCTACTACGCGCTCGCCGCCCGCCTCGACGGCTTCACCCCCGAGGCGCTGTCCCGGCCCGTGGCCGCCCGTGAGGTCGTCCGTATCGTCACCATGCGCTCGACCATCCACACCCACACCGCCCGCGACTACCTCACCCTGCGGCCCCTGGTGCGGCCCGCCCGCGACCGTGAGGTGAACCAGTTCCGCAAAGGGCTCCCCGGCGTCGACCTGGACCGGCTCGCCGCACTCGCCCGCACACTCGTCGAGGCCGAGCCGCGCACGATGAAACAGCTGCGCGAGGCGCTGCTGGCCGAGTGGCCCGACGCCGACCCGCAGGCACTCGCCGTCGCCGCCCGCTGCAAGCTGCCGCTGGTGCAGGTCACCCCGCGCGGACTGTGGGGCCGCAGCGGACAGGTCGCGCTCACCACCGCCGAGCACTGGCTGGGCCGCCCCGCCGAGCCGGCCCCCGCGACACCGGACGACACGGTGCTGCGTTACCTCGCCGCCTTCGGGCCGGCCTCCGTGAAGGACATGCAGACCTGGGCCGGACTGACCCGGCTGCGCGAGTCCTTCGAACGCCTGCGGCCCCGGCTCGTGACCTTCCGGGACGAAGCCGGCACCGAGCTCTTCGACCTCCCGGACGCACCCCGCCCCGACCCCGGGACCCCGGCCCCGCCGCGCTTCCTGCCCGAGTTCGACAACCTGCTGCTCTCCCACGCCGACCGCACCCGCGTCATACCGCCCGAGTTCTGGGGCCGCAGCTGGAGCGGCAACGTCGCCCACCGGACGCTCCTCGTCGACGGCTTCCTCGCGGGCCTGTGGCGGCTGGACGAACAGGCCCTCGTCGTCGAGCCGTTCGGGCGGCTCGGCAAGGACCGGTGGGCAGAGGTCGCCGAGGAGGGCGAGCGCATGCTCCGGGTGATGCACCCGGGCACGGCGTACGACATCCGCGTCGGGACGGTGCGCGGCTGAACCCGGGCATGGACAGGGGGCGTTGCGGGCTGCTCGTGGAAGCTCGCAACGCCCCCTGGCTTGCTGCCTGAGGGGTACTCAGGAACCTGTGGGGCCGTTCACCGGCCGACCTGCGCCGTCACCTCGTCGGAGAACGTGGTCAGCCGGGTGTAGACGCCCGGGTATCCGGCCGCCGCGCAGCCGTCACCCCAGGAGGTGATCCCGGCCAGGCGTCCGCCGATCAGCAGGGGGCCGCCGCTGTCGCCCTGGCAGGTGTCCACCCCGCCGGAGGAGTAGCCGGCGCACACCATGTCGCTGGGCACGAACCTGGTCCGGTACGAACTCGCGCAGCTCGAGTCGGAGACGGTCGGCACGGTCGCCGTGCGCAACTGGTCGGACGAGGTGCCGCCGGAGGAGGTGGTGCCCCAGCCGAGCACGCGGGCGGTGCTGCCGGCCGCGTACACCGCGGTGTCCGAGGAGGAGACGTACGGCGCCGTGGCATACGGCATCGGCGCCGACAGGGTCAGCACGGCCACGTCGTCGCCGCGGGTGACGCGCCGGTAGTCCGGGTGGATCCAGATGTGGCCGACCCGGGCGACCGTACCGTTGGTGCCGTCGAGATAGGTCCGTCCGCCGACGACTCGCACGCTGCCCGTCGTCTCGCCGGTCATGCAGTGCGCGGCCGTGACCACCTTCGTGGGGGAGACCAGGGTGCCGCCGCAGAACTGGTCCTGCGAGGCGTCGGTGATCTGCATCATGAACGGGTACGCGGACGTCGTGGTCGTCGTACCGCCGACGATCGGCTGCGGGGCGGCCACGGCGGAGGGAGCGGCGAGCAGCGCGGTCGCGGCGGCTGCGGCGGTCGCCGCGACGGCGGCGGCGGCCCTTCTTGCGCGGGTGAGCCCTGACACTGGGTCTCCTCACGAGGTTGCCGGTGGGGGGTCGCACGGGTTGGGGGACGAGCCCGAGGGCTCCGTCCTCCGTGTGCCCGGCGAGCGGCACGACGCTCACGCTACGACCCCCGCCCGTCCCTCCCAATGAGGGAACCCCCTAAGGCAGTTGGGGCAGGGAAAACCCTCGGTTCCGCGAACCGGCCCCGCAGCACGGCGACCTGCCACCACAGCGAGCCGGGTTCGGCCACCCCGGAGCCGGGGCATGCCCGGGAGCTCACCGTGGCGGCCTGGTGCGGGCGCGCGGAGCCGCGACCTGAAGTGGGGTTCGGTGTGGAAACCCGTTTGCGGGGTCTGGAGTTGAGGGCTCGGCGCGGAGGCTTGGACGGGGTCCTGGTGTGGCGCCCCGGCGAGCCCCGGCGCCTGATCCCGGCGGGGTCTCCCGGATGAGGGCGTCGGCTTGGAGCGCACGTCCGCCGAGGGCGCGCGGGGTTGGGTCGGACGGGAGCGCGGAAGGCTGGTGCCGCACCCGAGTCGGCGCCCGCAGTGGGCGCCCGGTGCGAAGGACCCGTGCGGGTGCCCGATACGGGCTCCCAGGGGCGGGGGCCCGGTGCCTGCGCCGGGTGCGGACGCCCCGGAACCGAAGTCCGGCCCCGGAGCCCGTGTGACCTTCCTGAGGCGCGGCCCGGCGCGGGGGCCTGGTGCCGAGCCGGGTTCGGGCGTCC
>NZ_NEUB01000931.1 GCF_002910825.1 Streptomyces sp. SM1
TTGGTAAGGTTCTTCGCGTTGCGTCGAATTAAGCCACATGCTCCGCCGCTTGTGCGGGCCCCCGTCAATTCCTTTGAGTTTTAGCCTTGCGGCCGTACTCCCCAGGCGGGGCACTTAATGCGTTAGCTGCGGCACGGACGACGTGGAATGTCGCCCACACCTAGTGCCCACCGTTTACGGCGTGGACTACCAGGGTATCTAATCCTGTTCGCTCCCCACGCTTTCGCTCCTCAGCGTCAGTATCGGCCCAGAGATCCGCCTTCGCCACCGGTGTTCCTCCTGATATCTGCGCATTTCACCGCTACACCAGGAATTCCGATCTCCCCTACCGAACTCTAGCCTGCCCGTATCGACTGCAGACCCGGGGTTAAGCCCCGGGCTTTCACAACCGACGTGACAAGCCGCCTACGAGCTCTTTACGCCCAATAATTCCGGACAACGCTCGCGCCCTACGTATTACCGCGGCTGCTGGCACGTAGTTAGCCGGCGCTTCTTCTGCAGGTACCGTCACTTTCGCTTCTTCCCTGCTGAAAGAGGTTTACAACCCGAAGGCCGTCATCCCTCACGCGGCGTCGCTGCATCAGGCTTTCGCCCATTGTGCAATATTCCCCACTGCTGCCTCCCGTAGGAGTCTGGGCCGTGTCTCAGTCCCAGTGTGGCCGGTCGCCCTCTCAGGCCGGCTACCCGTCGTCGCCTTGGTGAGCCATTACCTCACCAACAAGCTGATAGGCCGCGGGCTCATCCTGCACCGCCGGAGCTTTCGACCCTCACAGATGCCCGTGAGGGTCAGTATCCGGTATTAGACCCCGTTTCCAGGGCTTGTCCCAGAGTGCAGGGCAGATTGCCCACGTGTTACTCACCCGTTCGCCACTAATCCCCACCGAAGTGGTTCATCGTTCGACTTGCATGTGTTAAGCACGCCGCCAGCGTTCGTCCTGAGCCAGGATCAAACTCTCCGTGAATGTTTACCCGTAATCGGGTGCACACATCACGAGAGCGGAACCACCGGAGGAATGATCCGATGGTTCACAGCGTCCTCGCTGTGTTTTCTTCAAAGGAACCTCGACCATCCGAAACCGGATGGACGGGGTATCAACATATCTGGCGTTGACTTTTGGCACGCTGTTGAGTTCTCAAGGAACGGACGCTTCCTTTGTACTCACCCTCTCGGGCTTTCCTCCGGGCTTCCCTTCGGTGTTTCCGACTCTACCAGATCTTTCCGATCCGATTTCCTCGGCGCTTTCGAGTTCCACGCTTTCGCGTTTCCCTTTCCGGCGAGTCCGACTTTATCAGAGGTTTCGGGGCGGACTTACCGGCCCTCGTTTTCCGATTTATCGGGAGGCGCTTCCGCGAAATCAGCGTTTCGTCGAGAAGCGGAAGATGCTCACTGTAGCCTTCCGGAGCTCAGACCTCGTCTCCAGGCAACTGTTCAAATCTACCTCCCCGCACGTTCCGTGTCAACGGTTCCTACGGGGCGAAGAGGAGACTAGCAGCTCACCGGGACGCTCCGCACATCAGGCGGCCATGGGCACGTCGGCGCTGCGCTCCGACGCGTCGAGGTCACCTGTCTCGCCGGCGCGTGCCGCGCGTCCGCCCACGACATAGACGTAGGCCAGGAAGGCCAGCTCGGCCACGACACCGATGGTGATGCGCGCCCAGGTGGGCAGGCCGGACGGGGTCACGAAGCCTTCGACGGCGCCGGAGACGAAGAGCACCAGGGCGAGGCCGATCGCCATGGCCAGGGCCGCGCGGCCCTCCTCCGCGAGTGCCGTGCGGCGGGTCCGCGGGCCCGGGTCGATGACCGTCCAGCCGAGCCGGAGGCCGGTCCCGGCGGCCACGAAGACGGCGGTGAGCTCCAGAAGGCCGTGCGGCAGGACGAGTCCGAGGAAGGTGTCGAGGCGGCCGGCGGAGGACATCAGGCCGAAGCCGACGCCGAGGTTGAGCATGTTCTGGAAGAGGATCCAAAGGACCGGCAGGCCCAGGAAGACGCCCAGGATCAGGCAGAGCGCCGCGGCCCAGGCGTTGTTCGTCCACACCTGGGCGGCGAAGGACGCCGCCGGGTTGCTCGAGTAGTACGTCTCGTACTGGCCGCCGGGACGGGTGAGCTCGCGCAGCTCACTGGGGGCCGCGATGGACGCCTGTACCTCGGGATGGGTGCTTATCCACCAGCCGAGCAGTGCCGCCACCGCTGTGGAGAGCAGTGCCGTGGGCACCCACCAGTGGCGTGCCCGGTAGACGGCGGCCGGGAAGCTGTGGGTCAGGAAGCGTGTGACGTCCTGCCAGGAGGCCCGGCGGGCGCCGGTCACCGCACTGCGCGCGCGTGCCACCAGTTGGCTGAGCCTGCCGGTCAGCTGTGGATCGGGAGCGGCCGACTGGATCAGGGAGAGGTGGGTCGCGGTGCGCTGGTAGAGGACGACGAGTTCGTCGGCCTCCGCGCCGGTGAGGCGGCGCTGGCGCCGGAGGAGGGCGTCGAGGCGGTCCCACTCCGCGCGGTGGGCGGAGACGAAGACGTCGAGGTCCATCGGTGTGCCTGCTCCTCGGCTGTGCGTCGACGGTCGGGTCATCAGCTTGGCAGACTGGCGGTGTTCGGGGCAGGCCAGGAAAGGGCGACGGGCGTGAGTGAGCTGGTGACGGGCGAGGCGGTGGCGCTGGAGTTGCGCCCCGCGAGGCTTCCCAGCAGGGCGCTGTCCGTCCTGCTCGATCTGGCGGCCGGCGTCGCCCTGTACATCGCGGTGACCATCGGTCTCGCGGCCGCCACGGCCTCTTTGGACGAGGCGGCGCGGACGGCCATATCGATCTCCGGGTTCATCCTGGTCCTGGTGGGCGGGCCGATCGTGGTCGAGACGCTCAGCCACGGGCGGTCGCTCGGGAAGATGGCGTGCGGTCTGCGGGTGGTGCGGGACGACGGGGGGCCGATCCGGTTCCGGCATGCGCTGGTGCGAGGGCTGATCGGTGTGATCGAGATCCTGATGACCCTCGGGGTGGTGGCCTGCGTCGCCTCGCTGGTCTCGGCGCGTGGCCGTCGGCTCGGGGACGTCTTCGCGGGGACTCTGGTCGTCCGGGAGCGGGTACCGGCCGCGCACACGGGTTTCGTGCCGCCGCCTCCGCCGTGGCTGGCCGGGCGTTTCACCGGGCTCGATCTGTCGGCGGTGCCCGATGGTCTGTGGCTCGCCGTCCGTCAGTACCTGACGCGGATGCGGCAGCTGGATCCGGCGGTCGGCTGGTCGATGGCGGAGCGGCTGGCCTCTGACCTGGCGGGGCGCACCGGGGCGCCGGTGCCGCCGGGGGTGCCGCCCGCGGCGTATCTGGCGGCGGTGTTGCAGGAGCGGCAGGTCCGGGAGGCGC
>NZ_NEUB01000932.1 GCF_002910825.1 Streptomyces sp. SM1
TTGGTAAGGTTCTTCGCGTTGCGTCGAATTAAGCCACATGCTCCGCCGCTTGTGCGGGCCCCCGTCAATTCCTTTGAGTTTTAGCCTTGCGGCCGTACTCCCCAGGCGGGGCACTTAATGCGTTAGCTGCGGCACGGACGACGTGGAATGTCGCCCACACCTAGTGCCCACCGTTTACGGCGTGGACTACCAGGGTATCTAATCCTGTTCGCTCCCCACGCTTTCGCTCCTCAGCGTCAGTATCGGCCCAGAGATCCGCCTTCGCCACCGGTGTTCCTCCTGATATCTGCGCATTTCACCGCTACACCAGGAATTCCGATCTCCCCTACCGAACTCTAGCCTGCCCGTATCGACTGCAGACCCGGGGTTAAGCCCCGGGCTTTCACAACCGACGTGACAAGCCGCCTACGAGCTCTTTACGCCCAATAATTCCGGACAACGCTCGCGCCCTACGTATTACCGCGGCTGCTGGCACGTAGTTAGCCGGCGCTTCTTCTGCAGGTACCGTCACTTTCGCTTCTTCCCTGCTGAAAGAGGTTTACAACCCGAAGGCCGTCATCCCTCACGCGGCGTCGCTGCATCAGGCTTTCGCCCATTGTGCAATATTCCCCACTGCTGCCTCCCGTAGGAGTCTGGGCCGTGTCTCAGTCCCAGTGTGGCCGGTCGCCCTCTCAGGCCGGCTACCCGTCGTCGCCTTGGTGAGCCATTACCTCACCAACAAGCTGATAGGCCGCGGGCTCATCCTGCACCGCCGGAGCTTTCGACCCTCACAGATGCCCGTGAGGGTCAGTATCCGGTATTAGACCCCGTTTCCAGGGCTTGTCCCAGAGTGCAGGGCAGATTGCCCACGTGTTACTCACCCGTTCGCCACTAATCCCCACCGAAGTGGTTCATCGTTCGACTTGCATGTGTTAAGCACGCCGCCAGCGTTCGTCCTGAGCCAGGATCAAACTCTCCGTGAATGTTTACCCGTAATCGGGTGCACACATCACGAGAGCGGAACCACCGGAGGAATGATCCGATGGTTCACAGCGTCCTCGCTGTGTTTTCTTCAAAGGAACCTCGACCATCCGAAACCGGATGGACGGGGTATCAACATATCTGGCGTTGACTTTTGGCACGCTGTTGAGTTCTCAAGGAACGGACGCTTCCTTTGTACTCACCCTCTCGGGCTTTCCTCCGGGCTTCCCTTCGGTGTTTCCGACTCTATCAGATCTTTCCGATCCGATTTCCTCGGCGCTTTCGAGTTCCACGCTTTCGCGTTTCCCTTTCCGGCGGGTCCGACTTTATCAGAGATTCCGAGTCGGTTTTCCCGACCCTCCCGGGACTGGTTCCGGCGCACGAGGTGTCCGGGTGTCCGATCGGGGGGAGTTGTCAACTTACTGGAGCGGGGTGCCCCGATGCAAATCGAGGTGCCCCGCTCCCTGTTCGCCCGTACGCGGTGGTCCCGACAGGCCGTCAGACGTCGACGACCACGGGCAGGATCATCGGCCGGCGCCGGTAGGTGTCGGAGACCCACTTGCCCAGGGTGCGGCGGATGAGCTGCTGCATCTGGTGGGGCTCGACGACCCCGTCCTGAGCCGAACGCTCCAGCACCTCGGTGATCCTCGGAATCACCTCGCCGAAGGCGGCGTCGTCGATGCCTGACCCGCGCGCCTGGACATGCGGACCACCCGTGATCTTGCCGGTGGACGAGTCCATGACGACGAAGACCGAGATGATGCCCTCGTCGCCGAGGATCTTCCGGTCCTTGAGGGCCGGCTCACCGACGTCGCCGACGGAGAGGCCGTCGACGTAGACGTATCCGGCCTGGACCTTGCCCGAGATCTTGGCCTTGCCCTCGACGAGATCGACGACCACGCCGTCCTCGGCGATGACGATGCGGTCGTGCGGGACGCCGGTCAGCGCGCCCAGTTCCGCGTTGGCGCGCAGGTGGCGCCATTCGCCGTGGACCGGCATCAGGTTCCTGGGGCGGCAGATGTTGTAGAAGTACAGCAGCTCGCCCGCCGAGGCGTGCCCGGAGACGTGCACCTTGGCGTTGCCCTTGTGGACGACGTCGGCACCCCAGCGGGTCAGGCCGTTGATCACGCGGTAGACCGCGTTCTCGTTCCCGGGGATGAGCGACGAGGCCAGGATCACCGTGTCGCCGTCGACGATGCGGATCTGGTGGTCCCGGTTGGCCATGCGGGACAGGGCGGCCATCGGTTCGCCCTGGGAGCCCGTGCAGACCAGGACCACTTCGCTGTCGGGCAGGTCGTCCAGTGTCCTGACGTCCACGACCAGACCCGGCGGAACCTTGAGGTAGCCGAGGTCGCGGGCGATGCCCATGTTGCGGACCATGGAGCGGCCGACGAAGGCGACCCGCCGTCCGTACTCGTGCGCCGCGTCCAGGATCTGCTGGATGCGGTGGACGTGGCTGGCGAAGCTGGCCACGATGATCCGCTTGCGGGCTCCGGCGAAGACCTGACGCAGCACGTTCGAGATGTCGCGCTCGGGCGGGACGAAGCCCGGGACCTCGGCGTTCGTGGAGTCGGACAGCAGAAGGTCGATGCCTTCCTCGCTGAGCCTGGCGAACGCGTGCAGATCCGTGAGTCGGCTGTCCAGCGGGAGCTGGTCCATCTTGAAGTCGCCGGTGTGCACCGCCATGCCGGCGGGGGTACGGATGGCCACGGCGAGGGCGTCGGGAATGGAGTGGTTGACGGCGACGAACTCGCAGTCGAAGGGTCCGATGCGCTCCCGCTGCCCTTCCGTCACCTGAAGGGTGTACGGACGGATGCGGTGCTCCTGGAGTTTCGCCTCGATGAGGGCGAGCGTCAGCTTGGAGCCGATCAGCGGGATGTCCGGCTTCTCGCGCAGGAGGAAGGGGACACCGCCGATGTGGTCCTCGTGCCCATGGGTGAGGACGATGCCCTCGATGTCGTCGAGGCGGTCCCGGATCGACGAGAAGTCCGGCAGGATCAGGTCGATTCCCGGCTGTTCCTCCTCGGGGAAGAGCACGCCGCAGTCGACGATCAGCAGGCGGCCTCCGTATTCGAAGACCGTCATGTTGCGGCCGATCTCGCCGAGACCGCCCAGCGGAGTGACGCGCAGACCGCCCTCGGCGAGGGGCGGCGGCGGGCCGAGTTCAGGGTGCGGATGACTCAAAAGACTCTCCTCAAACACCCGCGCCACGTACCGGTGGGCACGTGGCGCGCGTGACGTTCGTGCAGAAGCAGTTGTCGTTGTGGGGTGCGGGCACCGGTGTCCCCGCTTGTTCAGTTGTGAAGTACGTCTGCGCGGTCGGGCGCGCGAAGTCTGGTTACTGGAGTTGTACCCCGCCGGCAGCAAGATCGATCTTGAGCTGCTCGATCTCCTCCGGAGTGCACTCGGCCATCGGGGCGCGCAGGGGGCCGGCGGGGAGTCCCATGAGGGTGAGCGCCGCCTTGGTGGTCATCACGCCCTGGGTGCGGAACATGCCCGTGTAGACG
Source organism: Streptomyces sp. SM1 (assembly GCF_002910825.1). GTDB lineage: Bacteria > Actinomycetota > Actinomycetes > Streptomycetales > Streptomycetaceae > Streptomyces > Streptomyces okerensis. The sequence continues at coordinate 3,468 of NZ_NEUB01000932.1, forward strand.
GGGAGCAGCTTCTGGTGGATCTCGGTGGCCTTCTGGACGTCTCCCGAGGTGTACGCGTCGACCAGGGCGCGCAGTTCGGGGGTGACGAGGTGGCCGACGACCGAGACGAAGCCGACCGCTCCGATGGAGAGAAGGGGCAGGTTGAGCATGTCGTCACCCGAGTACCAGGCCAGGCGGGAGCGGGCGATGGCCCAGCCGGCCCGGCCGAGGTCGCCCTTGGCGTCCTTGTTGGCGACGATGCGCGGGTGCTCGGCGAGACGGACGATCGTCTCCGTGCTGATCGGGACACCGCTGCGGCCCGGGATGTCGTAGAGCATGACGGGCAGCTCGGCGGCGTCGGCGACGGCCGTGAAGTGCCGGTAGAGGCCCTCCTGCGGAGGCTTGTTGTAGTACGGGGTCACGACCAGGAGGCCGTGCGCGCCGGCGTGCTCCGCGGCGCGCGCCAGTTCGGTGCTGTGGCGGGTGTCGTTGGTGCCGACTCCGGCCACGACATGGGCCCGGTCGCCGACGGCCTCCACGACCACCCGTACGAGATCGGCTTTCTCCGCGTCACTGGTGGTGGGGGACTCGCCGGTGGTGCCGTTGACGATCAGACCGTCGTTGCCTGCGTCCACCAGATGGGAGGCGAGCCGCTGGGCGCCGTCGAGATCGAGTGCGCCGTCCGCCGTGAAAGGCGTGACCATGGCGGTGAGGACCCGCCCGAAGGGGGTCTGCGGAGTGGAGGTCGGAGCCATGGGTTACACGCTACTCGTTGCTCAGGTCGGGGTCTTCCCTCGGGGGAGACGACAAGGTGGGGCAAAGGGGGAGCCCGGCACTGCCTGCTCGGGGGTTCAGGCAGTGCCGGGCCCGTTTGATCAGGCTAGATGAAGTTCACGAAATGCCGCAATACGGACACTTCGCGCGGCTGATCCGTACATGTGTGCTCGCAGGCCTGAGCTGCGGTTCTACGGGGCCACGCGCCCGTTGGCGTTGAAGGCGGCGTACGTGAGCGGCATGAGACGGGCCCATTCGGCCTCCATCTTCTCGCCGACCATCTCGATCTCCCGCTGCGGGAAGGAGGGGACCTTCGCCAGCTCGTGCTGGGTACGCAGGCCGAGGAAGTGCATCAGCGAGCGGGCGTTGCAGGTGGCGTACATCGAGGAGAAGAGACCGACCGGGAGGGTGGCGCGGGCGACCTCGCGGGCGACGCCCGCCGCCAGCATCTCCTGGTAGGCGGCGTACGACTGCCGGTAGGACTCCGCCATGGTTTCGGTGACGGCCTTGTACTGCTCGGGGGTTCCGTCGACGAACTCGTACTTGCCGGGGCGGCCCTGCTGGACCAGCTTGCGGTCCTCACCGGGGACGTAGAAGACCGGCTGGAGCTCGCGATAGCGCCCCGACTCCTCGTTGTAGGACCAGCCGACCCGGTGGCGCATGAATTCGCGGAACACGAAGATCGGCGCGCTGACCAGGAACGTCATCGAGTTGTGCTCGAAGGGACTGCCGTGCCGGTCCCGCATCAGATAGTTGATCAGGCCCTTGGACCGCTCCGGGTCCTTCTGCAGCTCACCGATGGACTGCTCCCCCAGCGTCGAGACGCGGGCGGCGAACAGGACATCGGAGTCGGAGGCACTGGACTTCACCAGCTCGACTGTGACATCACTCCGCACGGTGACGTCGGTGCGCGGTGACGGCTGGGGATCGTCGGCGGAGGTCAAGAGGGTCCTTCCCATCGCGGCGGCTGCTGTGCGGCGCCCACTCTACGGGGGGTCCAAGGCCGTGCGGGAGGCGCCCTGCCGTGATGACATTTACGGAGGAGGGCACCAATTGGGGCACTCGTTCGTCTGTGGAGATGAGAGTGATCCGTTCGATCGCAGAAGGAGACACACCCCGATGTCCGGTCGGCGTGAACCCGTACCGTTCGCCTTCGTCGCCGAGGCGGACAGGTTCCGCAGCAATGTCGCCCCTCCGCCCCGTGAGCGCCCCTCCGCCGGTCAGACGGCCGGGCGCCGGCTGCTCGGGCTCACCCTGGTCGCCGGGCTGGTGGGTTCCCTTGTCATAGGCACGCCCGCGCTGTCCTCCGGCTCCTCCGGCTCCTCCGGCTCCTCCGGCTCCTCCGGCGCGGGCACCCCGCAACAGCAGGCCTCCGACGGACGCTGAGCCGGCCCCGCCGGCCGCGGCGGCAACCGGACCCCGATGGTGGTGACCGGGGACACAGATCGATAGCCTCACCGGGCACACCCACGCATGGATCGAGTGAGGACCAGCCGTGCCCCTGCCCTTCCTGACGGCCGACCGCGCTTTCGACACGGCGGACGAAGTAGCCCTGCCGTACGACGACCGGGACCGCTGGCGGCGCCCGTACCGTCCCGGCCCCTGGCGGGTGGGCGCTGCGGCCCTCCTGCTGCTGCTCGCCTCGTTCGTGCTGTTCGCCGCCGTGATCATCGCGGCGACGGCGACACCGGCCTCCGCCGGGACGGTTTTCGCCATCGCGCTGGTCGGTGTGGTCTGCGCGCTGCGGCTGCTGCGCATGGGCGTCTGGGTCAGCGCCCGGGGACTGCGCCACGTGGCCTTCGTGAGCACCCGGACGACCGCCTGGGACGAGGTCGTCTCCGTGCGGACGGTGCAGCAGCCGGTGCGCTGGCTGGGGCTGCCCCGGACGGTGCAGGGACAGGCGCTGACCCTCGCCCGGCGGGGGCGACAGGCCGGGTCGCTGCCACTGCTGCTGACGTCGCACAACGCGGACTTCCTGGGCCGGGACCGACTGGCCTTCGACCGGGCGGCGGACACCGTGGAGGCCTGGGCCGCCGAGTACCGGCGCGCCTGACGCCCCGCTCCCCGCGGTCTCAGGACTCAGACTCGGCTGTTCTCCGCGGGCTCAGGGCGAGGTCTTGTGCAGGGTGATCGCCTGCTGCATGGCCTTGCGGGCGCGTGGGGTGTCCCGGGCGTCGTGGTAGGCGACGGCGAGCCGGAACCAGCTGCGCCAGTCGCCGGGGGCGTCCTCCGTCTCGGCCTTGCGCCGGGCGAAGACCTCGTCGGCCGAGTCGCGGTCGACCCGCCCGCTGGGCAGGCGCTTCAGCTCGTCGACGGGCAGACCGCCCTCCGCGTCGAGCAGGGCGGCGAGCCGGTTCGCGTTGCGGACGAACTCGGTGTTCTTCCACAGGAACCACACGCCGATGACCGGCAGGATCAGCACCGCGACACCGAAGGTGACGGTGACCGGCGTGCCGGCCTGGATGAGCAGCACACCACGGCTGCCGACCAGGACGAAGTAGACGACCAGGACGGCGGCCGTGATGGCGTAGGAGATCTTCGCGCGCATGAGGTCCGCAGGGCTCAGTTCAGGTCGAGGAAGTGTTCCAGGCCGAAGGTGAGGCCGGGAGTGGTCACCACGCGGCGGGTACCGAGCAGGATGCCCGGCATGAAGCTGCTGTGGTGCAGGGAGTCGTGGCGCACGGTGAGGGTCTCGCCCTCGCCGCCGAGCAGGACCTCCTGGTGGGCGAGGAGTCCGCGCAGCCGGATCGCGTGTAC
>NZ_NEUB01000933.1 GCF_002910825.1 Streptomyces sp. SM1
GCCTGGCCCAGCGCGGCGGGGATGGGCCAGACGGGCTGAGTCACCCGCGCGGGGCCACGGCCCGGCCCGCCCGTCCGCTCCTCCCGGCTTCCCCGGACTCGACCTTGCCGATCGCCGCGAGCAGTTCCCAGGGCAGCCGGCAGCCGGGGTCCGTCCTGCCGACCGAGGTCTCGGCGGCTCGGTAGGCGCGCAGCACGGTGGCCGGGATGCCCGACTGGACGCGCAGGTCCCGCCCGAGCGCGGGGGAGGCCGAGGCGGCCTCCGCAGTCGCCAGGGGCGGGAGTTCGGTGTGGTACGAGCCGTCACCCGGTGGAGCGAGTTCGGCGTACGGATCGCCCGCGGCCACCGGCCCCTCGTGCCGGCCGGGGTGACCTCGACGCGGACGGTGGCGATGAGCTTGGCCGTGCCGGACCGGGTGTCGAGCGCGGTGACGGCGGCGTCGGTGACCGTGCCGCGTGCCGAGGTGCCCGCCTCGGCCCCGGTGTCGCCCAGTTCCTCGCGCAGCGGCCCGGTGGAGGCGTCGCGCCAGTCCCGGATGCTCCGCTCCGCCCGTTGGTGAGCAGCACCTCGCGCGGACCGAAGGTGACCAGTTCGCGCCGGAAGAGCATCCCCATGTTGTCGGGCACGGTGGCGGCGATGTCGAGGTTGTGGGTGACGATCAGCATCGTCGCGTCGATCTGCGCGTTCAGGTCGATCAGCAGCTGGGAGAGGTAGGCGGTGCGCACCGGGTCGAGCCCGGAATCCGGTTCGTCGCACAGGATGATCTGCGGGTCCAGGACGAGCGCGCGGGCCAGGCCGGCCCGCTTGCGCATGCCTCCGCTGCTCTCTCCCGGGAGCTTGCCCTCCGCGCCCAGCAGTCCGACGACCTCGATCCGCTCCATGACGATGCGGCGGATCTCGGACTCCTTCTTGCGGGTGTGCTCCCGCAGCGGGAAGGCGATGTTGTCGAAAAGGGACATGGACCCGAAGAGGGCTCCGTCCTGAAACATGAGACCGAACAATTTACGGGTCTCGTGGATATCCCTTTCGGGACTGTTCACCATGCCCACTCCGTCGATGAGGACACGGCCCTTCTCGGGTTTCAGCAACCCTATGAGCGACTTCAGGAAAACGGTCTTCCCGGTGCCGGACGGGCCCAGCATCACGCTGACCTCTCCGGCCGGAAGAGTAAAGTGACACGTCCCGCCAGATGCTCTGCTTACCGAAGGACTTGGTCAGGCCCTCGACCACTACTTCGATTCCCATATCACCTCCAGCGGACGTCCATCGAATAGGCGCTGCGGGCGCACGTTAGGTCGGCGCGTCACACGTCGACAACGGGTGCGGCACGGATCACCGCCGTCCCTCCGGAACTTGTCACCGTGCAGACAACTCGTCGGCCCCGTACTTGTCTCCGGGGAGACAGGGCGGGGTCCCGCACCTCCGGAGGGTGTGGACGCGCGAGACCCCGCCGACGAACGCCCCGGCCCGAGGGAGGGTGGGCCGGAAAACATCCGTCATGGCTCCGGCCGACGGGGGCCACCGACCTGGAACCGAGCACCGCACCGGCACGTTACGGCCGAGTAACCTCGACGGGCAACACCGGAATACGAGTTTTCCGGGATACCCACTTCGGCCATCCAGAACCTGTCAGCACGGGCACAAAAACGCGTCGGTAACTTGTTGGCCGGTGAGCATCACGACCCGCCGCCGGCGGCGACCGGAGACCGACTGCCGCGCACCGGCCGTATATTCCCATCCTGGCAGCAGGTGACTAAGGTGATGCGCTGACCACTCACCCGGGAAACAGCTTGTTCCCTTTTCAAGAGAATCATGGACCGTCGCATTGTTCGGCTAAATCTACCGCCGGTAACGTCATGGCTCATGGACGGTCGACGTCCAGCCGCGGGCCGCATGTCCGCTCCCTCACCCACGGGGCAGCGGCCCGTCTCTGCCGGTCAACTCTCAAGGAGTTCCCCAGCCATGAAGACGTACATGAAGAGAACAGCCGTCGCGGCGTGTGCGGCCGCGGCCGCGCTGGCCCTCACCGCCGGTACCGCCTCGGCGGTGCCCTCCACGGTGTGGACCGTCAGCCCCTCCCCGGCCTCCTTCCAGGCCGTGAACGTCGGCAACATCGTGCTGACCGCCACCATCCCGACCATCGTCGGTTCCAACCCGTAAGCCGGTGTCCCGCTGACAACCGCCCGGCCGGCACCCCCGGCCGGGCGTTCGCGGGCTCTGCGCCGGATCCCGCCGACACCGTCCCTTCCGCCGAGCGGAGTTGTATGAGAGCCCAACGAGCCGTCATCCCGCGGCCACGCCGAGCCCGCGCCAAGCTCACCTCGATGGCCGCGTTCGTCGTGCTCGCCGCCCTGATCCCGACCACGGCCTCGGCCGCGGGCACCCAGGAGGTCGACGCCGAACTCCCCTACGTCTGCGCGCTCCCCTCGGGGAAGGCGCCCGCGACGGTACGGATCTCGGCGGACTTCCCGCAGCGGGTGAAGGCGGGCGAGGCGTTCTCGCCCACCGGCGTCACGACCACCGTGGAACTCCCGGCGCAGGCGGTGGCGGACCTCACCGCGCGGGACGCGGCCGAGGTGCGCCCCGTGACCCGGCTCGCCGTCGGTGTGGCCCAGAACTCGGCCACGGCGGCGGCGACCTGGCGGGGGAGCTCCGAGCCCGTCGCCCTGCCGGAGTCCGGGCCGCTGACGCTGACCACGCGGGGCGACGTCCCCTCGGTGTCGGGCCGGAGCGACGGCGACCTGACCTTCACCGCCGGCGCCCTGGCCATCGATCTGGACCTCGGCACGGCGGACGGTACCGAAACCGGCACCGGCACCGGCACCGAAAGCGACAGCGACAGCGACAGCCCCAGCGCCAGCAGCACGGGAAGCGCTTCACTGACCGTCGGCTGCGCCCCCGCCGAGGACGCGCCGGACAAGCGGCTGCTGGCCACCGTGCCGGTCGGTCCCGACTCACCGGGGACCGGCGGTTCACCGTCCGCACCGGCACCCGACGGGACGTCCTCGGCGCCGGAGAGCGGACAGCGGGACCGGCAGGGCGACCGGTCGCCGAGGGTGCTGGAGAACTCACCGGGCACCGCCGCGGACCGTGACGTGCCGCCGTGCCGCTACGACGAGCAGCACCCTCCCATGCCGCGGTCGCTCAACGCCTACGTCACGGGCTACGCCAACGTGAAGAAGCAGAAGGGCGCCTCGTACCTCCCGCCGTCCTGCGTCCTGATCATGGACGGGGGAGAGTTCCGCTGGGCCCGCCGGGTGCTCCAGCTCGTCGACGACGGGGCCGTACCGGACGCCCCGCTGATCCGCTGCGAGGACCATCTGACGACCCTGTGGCTGCTGTCCGATGGGCCCGCCGGGTGCTCCAGCTCGTCGACGACGGGGCCGTACCGGACGCCCCGCTGATCCGCTGCGAGGACCATCTGACGACCCTGTGGCTGCTGTCCGACTCCGCCCTCGTCGACCGTGTCGCGGCCCGGGAACTGGCCCCGCTCGACAAGCTGACCGCCAGGCGGCGCGACCGGCTCGTCGAGACCCTCCGGGTCCACGTCTCCACCCGGGCGCCCGCGGAGCAGGTCGGCGAGATGCTGGGCGTGCACGCCCAGACCGTCCGCTACCGCCTGCGGACCCTGGACACCTATCTGGGCGACCGGCTCGCCGATCCCGATCACCGCTTCGCCCTCGAGGTCGCCCTGCGCGCGCTGCACCTGCGGAGCCACCACGGCACGGAGTGACCCCGCGGCCGGCCGGGGCAGCGGGCGACCGGCCAGCCGCTGCTTCAGTCGAGGAGGTCGACACCGAGCCCGCCGTTCCCCGCGGGCCGGCGCGAACGGCGCGTCCGGTCCCGGCGGAGCCGGTGGGACGGGCGGGCCGTGCGGGCCCGCCCGCCGTTCGGTGGGCGGTCAGTCCTCCGGGCACTCCTTCCACGCCATGTGGTACGTCGTGCTGATGTCGCCGTCCGTGGAGTCCATGGTCATGAAGCTGACCTTGTCGGGCGACGTGGAGCCGGCGCTCACCCGCAGCTCGGTGTTGATGTTGAAGTTGCGCTGGACTCCGCAGGGCGCGTAGACCAGTTGGGCCCAGTCGGTTTCGTCCGTGGCCTGCCAGTTGTCGTCCTGGGGCCCGGCGAACGCGTGGGTGCGGAACTCCGTGTTCGGGGAGCCCTGGAAGTAGTACGACGCCCTCTGCGTGCCCCCGGCGCCGGGCTGGAGCGAGGCGAAGCCCCGGTAGTCCGCGCTGGCGATGGCGTAGGTGAAGCCCTGGGGGACGTGGACCAGCAGGCTGAGCTGGCAGTTCTTGCGGAACGCCGTGGGGTCGGAGTTCCCGCCGGCCTGGGCGAGGTAGTCGCTGTAGGTCACGGTGAACGCGGTGTTGTCGGCCGAGACGGCGACGGCCGCCGTGCCCTGGGGGCATCCCGATCCGTTCACGGTGGCGACCTTGATGACGATCTTGTCCGGCGGGGGGTCCTCGAAACCGGTCGACGGGTTGTGCGCGGGTATCGCGGCGGTGAGGAGCGCGGCCGCCGCCGCACTCATGAGCATGCCACCAGCCATGGTTCTCCATCCTGAGTGGGGGGTTGCGGTGTTGGTTGAACCGTCATGCACATGCCAAACACGCAGGCACGCGCTCCCGGCTTCGTGAAGGAGACATGGAGGTGCGGTGAAGACCGGGAGCGCTCGCATCGTATGAAGCCCCTCGACCGCCGGACAGAGCGAACTCCGGCCATTCACTTCCGCCATGACCGGGCGGGACACATGGGGCGTCCCGGGAGGCGCGTGTGAACGGAAGGTTCCCGTTCGTGGACAATGGCCCACCGGCACCACGCGCGGCAGGACGACAGGAGGCGCTCCCTTGGAGCTCAGCAGGCGTACCTTCA
>NZ_NEUB01000934.1 GCF_002910825.1 Streptomyces sp. SM1
GCGGCGCCGGCGGACGGACGTCCGCGAGGCCCTGCGCCTCCCGCGCGGCGATCTCCTTGAGCCGCAGCGACAACTGCAGTGTGCTGGGCCGCTCCTCGGGATCCTTCGCCAGACACGCGCGCACCAGGGGGGCCAGCGCGTCCGGGACGCCTGCCAGCTGGGCCTCCTCGTGCACCACCCGGTACAGCATCACCTCCGAACTGCCGTGCCCGAAGGGGGAGTCGCCCATCGACGCGTACGCGAGCGTGGCGCCCAGCGAGAACACGTCCGTGGCCGGGGTGACGGTCGCCCCGCGCACCTGTTCCGGGGCGAGGAAGCCGGGAGAGCCGACCGCCGTGCCGACGTGGGTGAGCGTCGAGGCGCCGGTGGCCCAGGCGATGCCGAAGTCGATGATCCGCGGGCCCTTCGGGGACAGCAGGATGTTGGACGGCTTGAGGTCCCGGTGCACCACACCGGCCTCGTGCACGGCCACCAGCCCCTCGGACAGGGCCGCGCCGACGGCCGCCACCTCCGCCGCCCCGATCGGACCCCCGTCGGCGACCTTGTCGTGCAGGGACGGACCGGGCACGTACTGCGTGGCGAACCACGGGCGCTCCGCGTCGAGGTCGGCCGCCACCAGCCGGGCGGTGCAGCCGCCGCGGATGCGCCGGGCCGCCGAGACCTCGCGCGCGAACCGCGAGCGGAACTCCTCATCCTCCGCCAGATCCGGGCGGATGACCTTCAGCGCGACCCGCTGCCCCTTCTTGTCGGAGCCGAGGTAGACCACGCCCATCCCGCCCGCGCCGAGCCGTCGGTGGAGCCTGAAAGAGCCGACGACGCGCGGGTCCTCGCGCCTCAGGCGCATCATCGCCATGTTCATCCCCGCTGCCCGGTCCTGTGACGTGCCACAGCTTACGTTTCCACAGCGGCCCGTGCGCAGAGGCCGCGCCCTCTCGAACCGACGGATTGTCAGTGGTGGGTGGGAGACTTGAAGAGTGGTCAGGGAGCGTGCGGACAGGCCTGGTTCGCGCGGTGGGTGATCCCAACCACCCGACACCGAAGGGGGATTGATCGCGTGAAGGGTGACCGTGTGGAGATCGTCGTGGATGCGGGGGACACGACGCGTACGTACGAGATGGTGGCGAGCAGGGCGGGGCGCAGGGTGGAGACCGCGGTGCGCCGGGGAGTGGTCGAAGTGAGCGAAGTCACCAGGACCGGCGCGGTCGTACGGACGGCCCGGTTCATGGCGAACCGGGTGCTCGCACTGGTGGAGCAGCCGGTGCCGCGCGAGGACGGGTCGGAGAAAACGGGGCAGAGCGGGCGGCCCTTCGGGGATGTCCCTGAGGCGTAGGACCACGTCTCCACCCAGGGGAGTACAGCGCAGGTGACGGCTCATCCTCCGGGAGGCCCGGCAATCGGTACGAGGGCATGACGTCCGACGGGCGCCGGGCCCCTAGATTTGAGGTCAAGCGGCGGGTGCAGCACTCGTCCCCCGAGGTCGGACGCCCGCCGCTGTCGAGCACAACGAAACGGCCAGGAGAGGGACCATGGCACACACGGCACCGCGGACAGTGGTCCGCGCACGGGCTCGCGGCGAGGGCCGCCGGCACCCGGTGGTGGCGACGCTGATGGCCCTTCCCCTGGCGGTCCTGCTCCTCCTCGTCTTCGACGGGTGGGAGACAGTGGCCATACAGGCGTCGTCCGTGGGAGAGATGCTGGGGCGCTGAGAGGCGGCCTCAGGCCCGGAAGAGCGGTCCGGGCGGGGACATCCACCCATGAAACCCCGTGGGGACGGGGGTGCGGCGGACGGCAAGAATGCCGGCGCAGCTGGGGAGCTGCGCCGGCATTGCTCTGTGCGCACACCTGCCGACGGAGCCCGCCCCCTCGCCTCACCCCCGTACCCTCACCTCCGTGACCACGGATCTCCTTCCCGCGCTGACGGCCCATGCCACGGCGACGGCCCACGCCCGCCGCGGCGACCGGACCCACCCCGGCACCGGACCCTGCCGCTGCCCCGCGGAACCCCTCGTCACCGGCGAGGACGACACCACCGTCGTCCGCCACGCCACCACGGTCGCCAAGGCCCACGCCCCCGGCACCGGCCCCGCGCACCTGGCTCTCCGTGTCGCGACCGCCGCCGCACTCCCCGGCATCCTCCTGCCCCCGCTCTCCCCGGCACCCGTCGTCCTGCACGGACGCCTCGTCACCCACTGGCCCTACGGCGTCCCCGTCGACCCGGACGACCCCGACGCCGCCCCCTGGGAGTCCGCGGCCACTCTCCTCGCCCGCCTGCACCGCACCCCGCCGCCCCTCCCCGTTCCCCCCATGCGCGGCCCCGGGAAGGCCGCCCACGCCGTCGCGCGTCTGCGCACCGCCGCACCCCGTCACCCCGCCACCACGCCCGTGCTGGACGCCTGGGCGGCCCTTCCCGCCTGGGCCCGCGGCGAGGCGCCCACGCCGGACACGGCGACCCTCTGCCACGGGGACTTCCACCTCGGCCAGCTCATACGCCACCCGGCAGCCGGCGACTCCTGGCTGCTGATCGACGTCGACGACCTCGGCACCGGCGTCCCGGCGTGGGACCTGGCCCGGCCGGCGGCCTGGTACGCCTGCGGGCTGCTCGCGCCCGACGAGTGGCACCGCTTCCTGACCGCCTACCGCGCGGCCGGCGGCCCGGCCGTACCGTCCGACGGTGATCCCTGGGCCACCCTGGACGTGCCGGCCCGCGCCCTGACGGCACAGACGGCGGCCCGGGCCGTCACCAAGGCGGCCGCGGCGGGGCGGCCGCTGGACGAGGTGGAGCGGTCGCTGGTGGACGCCTGCGCGCGCATGGGCTCCGTCCGCGCTTCCTCCCCCGGCCCCTGAGCGGAGGTTCCGCGAAGTAGGGTGCAACCGACCCGCGGGCGGACGGAGTCTGTCCTGGCGATACGCGAAGCGGGAACGACCGGCGAGGAGTTGACCGATCATGCAGTGTCCGAAGTGCCGTGCCCCGATGCACACCTACAACCGCAACGGTGTTCAGATCGAGCAGTGCAGCGGGTGCCGGGGCATCTTCCTCGACTACGGCGAGCTGGAGTCACTGACCCGGCTCGAGTCCCAGTGGTCCCAGCCCGCACCGCCCGCCGCGCCCCCCGTCGCTCCGCCGGCCGCCCCGCAGGCGTACCCGGCGGCTCCGCAGGCCCCCGCCTGGGGAGCCCCGCACGGCGGCCACTACGGTCACCGCCGGAACAAGGGCTTCGGGCACATGCTCTTCTCCAGCTGAACCGCACGCCGAAGCCCCCGGTCGCACGACCGGGGGCTTCGAGGAGTGTGGACGATACTGGGATTGAACCAGTGACCTCTTCCGTGTCAGGGAAGCGCTCTCCCGCTGAGCTAATCGTCCTCGGGGCCACGACCACTCCGGGGAGCGGATCATGGACACTGCGTGCGCGATACTGGGATTGAACCAGTGACCTCTTCCGTGTCAGGGAAGCGCTCTCCCGCTGAGCTAATCGCGCGGGACGGACCGTCGACGATCTCTCGAAGATCCAGTGGACGATACTGGGATTGAACCAGTGACCTCTTCCGTGTCAGGGAAGCGCTCTCCCGCTGAGCTAATCGTCCTTGGAGGTGGAGACGGGATTTGAACCCGTGTAGACGGCTTTGCAGGCCGTTGCCTCGCCTCTCGGCCACTCCACCAGGAGTGCAGGGGGCCGGGATGCCCCCTCTTCCTGCGAGCGGACGACGAGGTTCGAACTCGCGACCTCAACCTTGGCAAGGTTGCGCTCTACCAACTGAGCTACGTCCGCCTGTCGGTTCGGTCGGCTTGCGCTTCCCGGCGACGAAGTGAACTCTAGCGGATTCCGGGGCCAGTACAAAAACCCGTTTGTGCAGCGTGCTGCGGTGCGTCTGCTCACAGAGGTGCCCGGCCGCCCGCGACAGCCGTGACCACGCCACCCGCGACGCGCCCGCCATAGACTCGACACGTGCCCGACCTCCCGCCTCTCGCCCGCTTCGGCGACCGCGTCGCCACCGGACTTCTCGACGTCACCGACGATCCCGCCGCCCTGGACTCCACCGGCTTCTGGGCCGTCGCCGCCGACTTCGAGGGCCGTCTGACCTGCGCCCGTTTCCGGGAGGTACGGGAGGAGCCGGTGCCGGCGCCCGTGCCGGGAGCCTGGCGGGGTCCCGCGGCCGGTGACTGGGCGTCCTCGCTCGACCGCGCCGCGTACATCGCGGCCGTCCGCCGTATCCGCGAGCACATAGCCGCCGGCGAGGTCTACCAGGCGAACCTCTGCCGCGTCCTGTCCGCCCCCGTGCCGGTGGACGCCGACGTGGACGCCCTCACCGCCCTGCTGGCCCGGGGCAACCCCGCACCCTACGCCGGAACGTTTCGGCTACCGGAACACGGAGTGGAGATCGCCACCGCGTCGCCCGAGCTCTTCCTGCGCCGCGAGGGCCGGATCGTCGAGTCCGGGCCGATCAAGGGGACCGGCCGGACCGAGGCCGACCTGCTGGAGAAGGACTACGCCGAGAACGTCATGATCGTCGACCTGGTCCGCAACGACATCGGACGCGTCTGCGCCACCGGCACGGTGACGGTGCCCGACCTGTGCGCCGTCGAGAAGCACCCCGGTCTGGTCCACCTCGTGTCGACGGTGCGCGGGGAACTGCGCGCCCGCGCCGGCTGGGCCGGACTCCTCACGGCAGCCTTCCCGCCCGGCTCCGTCACCGGCGCGCCCAAGTCGAGCGCCCTGCGGATCATCGACGCGCTGGAGACAGCCCCCCGCGGACCGTACTGCGGCGGCATCGGCTGGGTCGACGCCGACCGCGGCACCGGCGTGCTGGCGGTGGGTATCCGCACCTTCTGGATCGACCGCGGCGCGGACGGCGGCGCCGTGCTGCGTTTCGGCACCGGCGCCGGGATCACCTGGGGCTCCGACCCCGAGGGGGAGTGGCGGGAGACCGAACTGAAGGCATCCCGGCTGCTCGCGGTAGCGTCGGGAACGTACGAGGTGAGTGAAGGGACCTGGACGTGAAGATCTGGCTCGACGGCGGGCTGCAGGACACCGAGTCCGCCCGCGTCTCTGTCTTCGATCACGGACTGACCGTGGGCGACGGCATCTTCGAGACGGTGAAGGCCGTGGACGGACGCCCGTTCGCGCTCACCCGGCATCTCGACCGGCTGACCCGCTCGGCCCGCGGGCTCGGGCTGCCCGACCCCGACCTCGACGAGGTCCGCCGTGCCTGCGCCGCCGTGCTCGAGGCCAACCCCATGCCGCTCGGCCGGCTGCGGCTGACCTACACCGGCGGCCACGGCCCGCTCGGCTCCGACCGCGGCGAGCACGGGCCGACCCTCGTGGTCGCCCTCGGTGAGACCACCCGCCGCCCCGACTCGACCGCCGTCGTCACCGTTCCCTGGACGCGCAACGAGCGCGGCGCGCTCACCGGCCTGAAGACCACCTCGTACGCCGAGAACGTCGTCGCCCTCGCCCGGGCCCGGGAACGGGGCGCCACCGAGGCGCTGTTCGGCAACACCGTCGGGCAGCTCTGCGAGGGAACCGGGTCGAACGTCTTCGTCGTGATCGACGGAGAACTGCACACCCCGCCGCTCGCCTCCGGCTGCCTCGCCGGCATCACCCGGGCCCTCGCCGCCGAGTGGACCGGCGCCAGGGAGACCGACCTGCCGCTGGACGTGCTGGAGCGGGCGGAGGAGATCTTCCTGACCTCCACCCTGCGCGACGTGCAGGCCGTGCACCGCGTCGACGACCGTGAACTGCCCGGCGCCCCCGGCCCGGTGACCGCCAAGGCCATGCGGATCTTCGACGAGCGCTCCGGGGCCGACCTCGACCCGTGACGGCCCGCACACGGCGGCCGGTCCGGGGAGCGCACACCAGGGGCGGGCCCGCAGGGCCCTCGGTATCGTGGCGACGGGCGAGCGGGTAGAACTTCCGTGATGACCACCACCCTGCGGCCGACCGAGCCGCTTCAGCGGAACCCCGACGGTACGCGTTCGCGCCGCTACCAGGTGTGCGTGAACGGCCGTCCCGTCGGCGAGGTCCACCTGGGAACGCATCCCGTCTTCGGCGACGCCGCGGCCCGGATCATCCTCCTGCGCATCGACGAACCGGACCGCCGTCGCGGCCGCGGCACCGTGGCGGCGCTCGCGGCGGAGGAGGTGGCCCGCGGCTGGGGGTGCCGCCGGATCGAGGCGTCGGTCCCCGGCGGCTCCGGCACCGCCCTCGGCCTCGCCATCGCGCTGGGTTACGTCGTACGCAACCGGAACCTGGACAAGGCCCTCGACGGCACCCCGCCCGCCCTGCCGGAGGGCAGCGTGGCCCGGCCCATGACCGAGGCGGAGTTCGGCCCCTGGAGGGCCAGAGGGCAGGAGGAGTACGCGCGGAGCTGGATCCGGCGCGGGGTGCCGGAGGCCGAGGCGCGGGCCAAGGCGGTGAACGACGACGCCGTACTCCTGCCCGACGGCCACGCCACCGAGGGCATGCGCTTCAGCGTCCTCGAGCACCGGGGCACCCCCGTGGGCACCCTGTGGCTGGCGGTGACCGGGGAGCAGGCCTTCGTCTTCGACGTCGAGGCCGACGCCGCCCACCGCGGCCGGGGGCACGGACGCACCCTCATGCTGCTCGCCGAGGCCCAGGCGCTCGCCGCGGGCCGGCGGACCGTCGGCCTCAACGTGTTCGCCGGCAACACACCGGCCGAGCGGCTCTACGACTCCCTCGGCTACGGAACGGCGCGGTACTTCATGTACAAGGCGCTGGTGTAGCCCGGCGGCGGTGGGGCCGCCCCGGGCGGTGGGGCGGTTCCGGGGCCGGGGTCAGCCTTGCAGTCCGCCCAGCAGCCGGTCCGCGATCTCCTCGACGCGCTCGCGCAGGCCCTCCTGGCTCTTTCCGCCGTCGAGGCGCTCACCGCCGATCACATAGGTCGGGGTGCCGGTCACCCCGATCGCCTTGCCCTCGGCCTGGTCCGCGTCCACGATCAGGATGTGCCGCCCGTCGATCAGCGCGGTGTCGAACTCCTCGGCGTCCAGGCCGAGTTCCCGGGCGACCTCGACGAGGAACGCCTCTCCCCGGCGGTCCAGCTCCTCGACCCGCCCCAGCACGGCCTCGACGTACGCCCAGCCCTGTCCCTGCTCCAGCGCCTCCTCGACCGCCTGGGCCGCTGCGAAGGAGTGCTTGTGCTTCTCCAGCGGGAAGTGCCGCAGCCGCAGCTCCAGGCGGTCGCCGTAGCGGGCCCGCAGGGCACGGAGATCGTCGAGGGCGCTTCGGCAGTCCGGGCACTGCAGTTCGCACCAGACATCGAGGACGGGGGTGCCGGCGGGACGGGCGGGGGAGGAGTCGCTCATGGGCCCCAGTCTTCCAGCCCGCTTCCGGACCGTCCGAGTCGGCCCGCCCGGCCCCGCCGCCACCGGGACCTGGGGAGGATCCGACCCGGAGATGTCCCTGATGTGCGGCCGGGAGATGGCCTCGCGGGGTCCGGCAGGTGCAGGATGGAGGGGAAGGAAGTACCGCCGCGACCGTACGCTGCCTGGAGGACCGGATGATTGCCGAGACCGTCTGCTCCGCCGTCTCCGCGGCAGGCCTGGGCATCGCGGTGGTCACGGCCTACCGCAAACGCTTCCTCGCCGCGGCGCGTATCGCCGCCTACTCGCTCGTGCCCGTCGCCCTGGTGATGACCGGCCTCGTCCAATGGCTGGCCGACACGGCCTTCAGCCCGACGGCCTGGGCGGGGTTCGGACTGCTCGGTCTGTCCTGGGTGCTGTTCGCGACCACCCGCACCGTGGAGCGCCGCCGCGGTGGCACCCGCAAGGAGCGCAAGGCCGCCCGCGCGGCGGAAGCCTCCGGCGCGGTGGCCCCGGGTGCCTCGGCGCCCGCGCTGGGCCAGGGAGCGCGCCCGGAGGCCAAGCCGGCCAGGCAGGCGCCGGCGTCCCGGGGTGACGACGACTTCAGCGATATCGAGGCCATTCTCAAGAAGCACGGCATCTGACGTCGCGGAACCGTGCGGAAACGTCACTCGGCAGTCCGGGAGTGCCCGGAAATGATCACAAGCCGGACGGTAGATCACGGATTCCGCGAACTCGCATGCTTTCCGTGAGTGTTGATCGCGTCGGGAGCCTCCGATGCGTCATCATCGCGGCGAGATGCTGGATACGACACAGAGCGATGCCGCGCCGCAGCAGGACGAGCCGCGTGGATGCCTCTTCGCCCTATCCCAGCCACCGCTGATGATCTTCCTTGCGGTGATCGGGTGTCTGCTGCTCACGGCTGCCCTGCACGACCTGCTGTGGCTGTGAGCCGTACCCGCGGTACCCGACGTCACCCGTCGGGACCGCGTCGGCACGGCATCGACGACCCCGCGGGGGCACCCCGACCGCCCTCGCCCTTCCTGCTTCCCGGGGCGGCCGCGGCAGATCCGCCCGTGCCGAGCACATGTCTCCGGCTGCCGGTACGTCCCATGGTCCCGCGTGCATGCATTCCCGGTCCCCCGGACGACCCGCCGAGCGGAGCTCGGTACTCGGATCCGCTCCCGCGGATCAGCCCGCCGCCTCCTTGCGGCGTGCCCGGTACGCGGCGACGTGCAGGCGGTTGCCGCAGGTGCGGCTGTCGCAGTAGCGGCGGGAGCGGTTGCGGGAGAGGTCGACGAAGGCGTGCCGGCAGTCCGGGGCCTCGCAGCGCCGCAGCCGTTCCTGTTCCCCGGCGACCACGAAGAAGGCCAGCGCCATCCCGCAGTCGGCGGCGAGATGGTCGGCCACGGAGGCACCGGGCGCGAAGTAGTGCACGTGCCAGTCGTAGCCGTCGTGGTCGGTGAGCCGGGGAGTGGTGCCCGCGGCCGCGATCAGTTCGTTGATCAGCCCGGCCGCAGCGCGGGCGTCGGACGCGGCGAAGACCGCCGCGAACCGGGCGCGGATCCTGCGCACCGCGGCCAGGTCGCCCTCGTTGAGCGTCCCGACCTCACTGACCTGGTGCTCCCGCACGAAAACCTGGAGGGCCGCGACGTCCGGCAGCCCGTCCGGCGTCGTGTCGTCCTCCGGCGCGGTGTTCACCAGATCCACCACGGTGTCGAGCGCGCACCGGGTGTCGTGGGTGATCAGCACGATTCGCTCCCTGGCCTGGGGGTCGGGCGGGCGCCCGCCGATGCTGGCCGATCGTACTGGCTCCGGCGAGCCTCGTGCCTCTCCGCTCCGTACATGACTTCGAATCCACAGCGGGAACCCTCGAAGCCGGTGCCCGACCACACCGGGCCACGGCACGGTCCGGCCTCCCCGCCCCGCCACTCGGGGCACTGCGCCCCGGTCGTGTCCGGGTGCCCTCAGCCCTGCCCGACTGCGGCGCCCCCGACCCGTCCGGCGTCCCGCCGCCTGCACGGCGCACTGCGTGGCTGCTCCGTCCCGCTCCCCGAAGGCAGCGGGGCATCGCCCGTCCGCGCCGGTTCGTGTCGGGGGACGCGCCGTGCTCCGTCCGGCTGCTATCGCGTCCCACCTGGCCGTACGGCGCTCACTCCGGGTGCTCCGAGTCGCTGCTCCGGGAAGACCGCCGGGCCGGGGTCTGCCCCGGTGTACTGACCGCGTCCGGCCCCCGCGTCCCGCCGCCCGTACGGTGCCCGCCTGGCCGCTCCGTGTCGCTGTTCCGGGAGTGCTGCCGTGCCGGGGATGCCGGGGTCTGCCCCGCTCTCCTGGGCGCGGTCCGGAGCCCCCTGTGCCCCCTGCCCGGCCGGTCTGGCGCCCCGCCGCCCGGGCGGCGTCCAGCCCGGCTGCTCCCTGTCGGCGTCCAGGGGTACCACCGGGCCC
>NZ_NEUB01000935.1 GCF_002910825.1 Streptomyces sp. SM1
CCGGACGGCTGGCCCCTCTGGGTCTCCCCGGTCCGCCCGGGCCGCGAGCACGACACCACCTGCGCACGGGCCCACGGACTGGTCGACGCCCTGAACCGGCTCGCCGCCACCCTGGGCGTCCCCACCCTGACCGACCTCGGCTACGAGAACGCCGGGCCCGGCTTCCGTCACCCGGTCAAGAAGCCCAAGGGCGGTGAACTCGCCGAGCCCGACCAGGCGTTCAACGCCGTGATCCGAGGCGTCCACGCCGTCGCCGAACGTGCCAACGCCCTGCTGAAGGTCACTTTCAAGGCCCTGCGCAGGGTCAGCCTCGACCCCTCGGCCATCACCCGCATCGCCCGAGCCGCCCTCGTCCTGCTCCAGCTCGAGCACGACCGCACCGCCTGAACGAAGATCACAAAACGTCACGAGGCGTTACCGAGAAGAGTTCAATGAGCAGTGGATTCTGCAACTGGCGTATCGACTTCACCTATGCCGACACCAGCAACCGGCATTACCGTACCTCGCGCGGCAAGACCCACAGCGAATGCAAGACCGACCCGATGCGGAACAATCACCCTCAGACACTGCCACGTTACGGCAAAGCTTGCGCTCACCTCTACGTCAACGGTGTGCGGCGCGTAAGCCAGTGTCACCACATCACGAAGTGAGTTGTTCATGATCGGACAGCAGAAGGGCCCACCTTCGGGCCAGGAGGCACAAACACGGCGACGCCAGGCCGGGATCGCCGCGTTCCTCGTGGGCCTCGTCGCCTCGCTGGCCTTCTTCGCGTTCTTCCCCGGACTGCCCCATGTCATCGACTGGGGGGCAATCATCGTGTCCCTGATCGTAGGCGGACTTGCCCGATGGGGCTGCCAGTCCTGGACCACGAGAGCGACGAAGCAAAAGACGGAGCGCATGTGATCCCCTGCGCCCCCACGGAGCTTCAGTGATCGTGCAGTACCGGGACAGGAAAAAGAAGAACCGCAGGCCAGGACTCTGACCTGCGCTTTCCCTCGAAGCCGCCTTCGGGATTCGAACCCGAGACCTACGCATTACGAGACCGGCCTGCGTTCCGCGCAATTCAGGGGTTCTGGAGTACCTGCCAGGCTGAAGGTGCAGGTCAGCGGGTTGGAGGCTGGTGACGCGGCCAGATTCGCCTAGAGACGCGATTTTGCGGATTCACCTGCGCTGACCTGGAGTTGCTCCGTAGGGTCTGGAGTCGTGTATGTGAAGACGACGAAGCGGGAGAACAAGTCCGGCACGGTCCGGTACCTGCACCTGGCCCACAATGAGTGGGATCCGGTGAAGGGCCGGGCGGTCCCGAAGGTCCTGTTCACGTTCGGCCGTGCGGACGACCTCGACCGGGACGCGGTGAAACGCCTGGTCGCCTCTCTATCACGGCTGCTGGAACCGGGCGAAGCACTGGCGTCGACCGCGGCGGGTGACCTGGAGTTCGTCTCCTCGGTCCCGTTCGGCGGCACCTACGTCCTCGATCATCTGTGGCGGCGACTGAAGATCGACAAGATCGTCGGGCAGGTCGGGCAGGTCGGGCAGCCCAAGCGGGGCAGACGCCGGGACATGTCGGTGACCGAGCGGGTGCTGTTCTCCATGGTCGCGAACCGGGCCCTGGCCCCGTCGTCGAAGCTGGCCGCCGCGGACTGGGTCACCAACGACGTGCATGTCGACGGCCTGCCGGCCTGCGACGACGACGCCTGCTACCGGGCGATGGACTGGCTCCACGAAGTCCAGGACGACCTGGAGAAGCGGGTGTTCGACGAGGTCGCGAACCTTCTCAACCTCGAGGTCGACCTGCTGTTCTTCGACACCACCAGCACCTACTTCGAACTGGAGGAGGCCGACGAGCTCGTCGCCCGCGACGACAAGGGCCGCCTCCTGCCCGCCGCAGACGACACTCCCGCCGACGCGGACGACAGTGGCGACGCCCCTGATCAGGCCGGGTTCCGCACGTCCGGGAAGTCGAAGGACTCCCGCGACGACCTTCCGCAGATCGTGATCGGGATGGCCGTCACGCGGGACGGGATCCCGGTCCGTGTCTGGTCCTG
>NZ_NEUB01000936.1 GCF_002910825.1 Streptomyces sp. SM1
CGCGGGCCTGAGCCTGGGACGCCTCGGCCGCTGGACGGAGGCGGGGGAGGTGCACCGCGCGGTCGCCGCCGAGCGCGAGCACCTCCTCGGCCCGGAGCACCCCGACACCCTCGCCAGCCGCTACGAGGTCGCGTTCGCCCTCAGCCGCACCGGCCGCGCCGCCGACGCCCTGCGCGCCTACAAGCGGGTCACCGAGGCCCGCATCCGGGTGCTCGGCGCCGACCACCCCGACACCCTGGCGGCCCGCCAGGAGATGGCGTACGTCCTCGGCCGCCTCGGCCGTCCCTTCGACGCCCACCAGGTCTATCTGTCGGTGCTCGCCGCCCGGGAGCGGACCATGGGCCCCGACCATCCCGACACCCTGCGCTGCCGCCACAACCTCGCCTTCAACCTCGGCAGACTCGGCCGCCTGGAGGACTCGTACGGTATGGCCGGCGAGGTGGCCGCCGCCCGCGCCCGGGTCCTCGGAGCCGAGCATCCCGACACCCTCGTCACCCGGTACGAGGTCGCCTACCTCCTCGGCCGGCTGGGCCGCTGGACGGAGGCCCTGGAGACCTATCGCGAGGTCGCCGCGGCCCGCGCCAGGGCGCTCGGCCCGGACCACGCCGACACCCTCGCCGCCCGCTACGAGACCGGTGTCAGCCTGGGCCGGCTCGGCCGCACCGGCGAGGCCCTCGACCTCTACCGCGGCCTCGTCGGGGACCGCGCACGCGTGCAGGGGCCCACCCACCCCGAGACCCTGCGCGCCCGGCACGGCATCGGCGTCAACCTCGGCCGGCTCGGCCGCTGGGTGGACGCCCTCGCCGAGTCCCGCGACGTGTGCGCCCTGCGCGACAAGGTCCTCGGGCCCGACCACCCGGACACCCTCGTCAGCCGCCGCGAGGTCGCCGTGGGCCTCGGCTGGCTGGGCCGGTGGGCGGACGCGCTGACCGAGTACCGGGGGGTCGCCGACGCCCGTGAGCGGGTCCTCGGCGCGGATCACACGGACACCCTCGCCGCCCGCAACGACGAGGCGCACTGCCTGGAGCGGCTGGGCCGCGGCAAGGAGGCGGCCGGGCTGTACCGGAGGGTGGCGGCACTGCGGCAGTGGCCGGCGGCCGGCGGGGCGTGAGACGCACCGCGTCTGGCCGGTACGGATCACCGCGTGTTACGAAGAACCATGACCGCATCCGAGCGATCCCGGACATACGACGCCGTCATCGTCGGCGGGGGCCACAACGGCCTCGTCGCCGCCGCCTACCTCGCCCGCGCCGGCCGTACCGTACTGGTGCTGGAGCGGCTGGACCACACCGGCGGCGCGGCGGTCTCCACCCGCCCCTTCACCGGCGTCGACGCCCGGCTGTCCCGGTACTCGTACCTGGTCAGCCTGCTCCCCGCGAAGATCGTCCAGGACCTGGACCTCGACTTCCGGCTGAGCACCCGCACCATCTCCTCCTACACGCCCACCGAACGCGGCGGACGGCCCACCGGGCTGCTCGTCGGCGGCGGCGAGCAGCGGATCCGTGAGGCCTTCGCCCGACTCACCGGCTCCGACGACGAGTACCGGGCCTGGCAGCGCTTCTACGACATGACCGGCCGCGTGGCCCGCCGCGTCTTCCCCACCCTCACCGAACCGCTGCCCACCCGCGACGAACTGCGCCGCGCGGTCGACGACGAGGAGGCCTGGCGGGTCCTCTTCGAGGAACCCATCGGAGTCGCTGTCGAGGAGCGCTTCGCCGACGACCTGGTGCGCGGCGTCGTCCTCACCGACGCCCTCATCGGCACCTTCGCCGACGCCCACGATCCCACGCTCAGACAGAACCGCTGTTTCCTGTACCACGTCATCGGCGGCGGAACCGGCGCCTGGGACGTGCCGGTCGGCGGCATGGGCGCCCTCACCGACGCGCTGGCCGGCGCCGCCCGCGCCGCCGGAGCGGTCATCGCCACCGGCCACGAGGCGGTACGCATCGACACCGACGGCCGCACCGCCGAGGTGACCCACCGCACCGCCGACGGCGAGGGCGTCGCCACCGCACGGCACGTCCTGGTCAACGCCTCCCCGCGGGAACTGGCGGCGCTCACCGGCGACACGCCCCCGCCGCCCGCAGAGGGCGCCCAGCTCAAGGTCAACATGCTGCTCGAGCGGCTGCCCGAACTGCGCGACAGCTCCGTCGACCCGTGCGAGGCGTTCGCCGGCACCTTCCACATCGCCGAGGGGTACGGCCAGCTGGCGGCCGCGTACGAACGGGCCGCCGCCGGTGAGCTGCCCGCCGCCCCGCCCTCCGAGATCTACTGCCACTCCCTCACCGACCCGACGATCCTCGGCCCGGACCTGGCCGCGCGGGGCTACCAGACACTCACCCTGTTCGGACTCCACACCCCCGCGCGGCTGTTCGAGCGGGACAACGACGCCGTACGCGAGGAACTGCTCGCGTCGACCCTCGCCCAGCTCGACGCCCATCTGGCCGTACCCCTCGCCGACTGCCTGGCCACCGACGCCGACGGACGCCCGTGCCTGGAGGCCCGGACCCCGCTGGATCTGGACCGCGACCTCGGGCTGCCCGGAGGCAACATCTTCCACCGTGATCTCTCCTGGCCCCACACCCAGGACGGCACCGGCCGCTGGGGTGTGGAGACCCGGCACACCAACGTGCTGCTGTGCGGTGCCGGCGCGGTGCGCGGCGGCGGGGTGAGCGGAGTCCCGGGACACAACGCGGCCATGGCGGTGCTGGAGGCGGGAGAGGGCTGATCAGGGGGACGACGGTGGCGGGGGAGGGCCGGCGCGCCGGCTCAGCCGGCCGCCCGGGTCCACCCCTCCGCACGGAGGCGGGCCGCGTCGGCCGGGCGCGCCTCGTCGAAGAGCCGGCCGTCCGGCGTCTCGACGCGCACCGTGTCCACATAGCCCCCGCGACCGACGTACAGCCGGTCCGTCGTGTACCGCCAGCGCAGGATCAGGCCCCGTGCGGCGGGCAGCTTCGCGGTCAGTTCGTGCCAGACCCGTCCGGACCAGCCGGTGGCCGTGCCCGACGGATGCGGCTGCGGCCGCGCACCCCGGCCCTTCGTGGTGGACGGCACCGGCCGCCAGTCGGCGCCGCCGTCCTCGGACGCCTCCAGCACGAGAACGTCGGCGCGCGGTTCCGTGTCCCACCACAGCGCGCAGCGCAGCCGGGCCCGCCCGGACGAGGTGTCCAGCGCGGGCAGGGTGAGGGTCGCCGTCGTCGAACCCGCCATGCCGGAGAACCATGCCGTACGGCCCCGGTCCGGCCGGACCGGCACCGCGCGGGCCAGCTGGTTCGCCGCGGCCACCCGGGGCGCCGAACCGGAACGCCAGCCGCGCACCGGATGCACGGAGTTGCCCAGCACCACGAGGAACGAGTCGGTCGTCGGGTCGAGCACCAGCGAGGTACCGGTGAAGCCGGTGTGCCCGGCCGTGCGGGGAGTGGCCATCGCGCCCATGTACCAGTGCTGGTAGAGCTCGAAACCCAGGCCGTGTTCGTCGCCGGGGAAGGCCGTGTTGAAGTCGGTGAACATCAGCTCCACCGACTCCGGCGCCAGGATCCGCTCCCGCCCGTAGACACCGCCGTTGAGCAGCGTCCGCGCGAGGACCGCCAGGTCCCAGGCGTCGGAGAACACGCCCGCGTGCCCCGCGACCCCGCCCAGGCTGTAGGCGTTCTCGTCGTGCACCTCACCCCACACCAGCCCCCGGTCGAGCCCCGACCACGGTGTGCGGGCGTCCTCGGTGGCCGCGATCCTCGGCTTCCAGGACGCCGGAGGGTTGTAGCGGGTGCGGCGCATGCCCAGCGGCCCGGTGATCTCCTCGCGCAGGAGGACGTCGAGGGACCGGCCGGTGATCCGCTCCAGGACCAGCTGGAGCGAGATCAGGTTCAGGTCCGAGTACCGGTACACGGTCCCCGGCGTACCGGTCGGCGTCTCGTCGAGGACGAGCCGGATCTTCTCCTCGTACGTGGGCGCGTCGTACAGCGGGATCCAGGCGCGGAATCCCGAGGTGTGGGTCAGCAGGTGGCGGATCGTCATGTCCTGCTTGCCCGCGCGGCCGAAGTCCGGCAGGTACGCGGCGACGGCCGTCTCCAGCCCCAGCCGGCCCCGCTCGATCTGCTGCACGGCGAGGATCGAGGTGAACAGTTTCGACACCGACGCCAGGTCGAAGACGGTGTCCTCGGACATCGGGATCTGCCGGTCGGCCGGGAACTCGACGCCGGTGTCGGTCTCTTCGTCGTACGCCTGATAGCGCACGGCCATGCCGATGGGCCGGTGCAGGGCGACCGTCCCGCCGCGTCCGGCGAGCAGCACGGCACCCGCGTACCAGGGGTGTACGGGGGACGGGGCGAGGAACGCCTCGGCGTCGGTGACGAGTTGTCGCAGCGGGGCGGACAGCAGTCCGGCACGGCGCGCCGATCCGTGCCGCAGAGTGGGCCTTGCGCCGCGTGCGGGTGCCGCCGCCGATGCGGTCGTGTCGGCCGGGAGGGCGGCGAACGCCAGCGCGCCGCCCAGGGCCAGCGCGCCCCCGCCCAGTCGACGTCGGCTGATGCCTCTCGCCCCTGCGTCCGCCATCAGGTTCCTCCCGCGTCGGGCCCCGCACCGGGGCTGAAAGAAGTTTTCGGGGATCGCCGTGCGGAGTGAAACTTTCCTGTCAGGGGAGGGACGTGTCAATGGGGTGTGCGCGGTGCCGGGACATCCGCACGCCGCGTCGGTGCATGCGGCGCCGCCGGATCCTGCCCACCGGCCGCTCCAGCGTCTCCGGGCGACGGACTCCCCTCCACCGACACCCCGATACCGTCCTTCACGACCGTCCCGACGGACGGGTGCGCCAGGTGTGGATACCGCCCCCGCCGCCCCTTCCCGACCCGACCTGGGGCTCCGCCCCCCGACCCCGCTCCTCGAGCCCCGGGTCCCACTTGCTCCGTGGCCTGTCGGGCGCAGGACCCGGTCGCTAGGCTGACCGCGGACGACGAATCGGGAGGAGCACGGACGTGGCCGAGAGCACCATCCAGCAGCGCCCCCTCACGGGCTGGGACAAGCCGGACCTGGACCTCAGCAATGCGCAGTGGCAGTCCAGCAGCCGGGGCAGAGGCGATGTCCAGATCGCCTTCGTGGAGGGATTCATCGCCATGCGCAACAGTGGCCGCCCGGAAAGCCCTTCCCTGATCTTCACCCCCGCCGAG
Source organism: Streptomyces sp. SM1 (assembly GCF_002910825.1). Classification (GTDB taxonomy): domain Bacteria; phylum Actinomycetota; class Actinomycetes; order Streptomycetales; family Streptomycetaceae; genus Streptomyces; species Streptomyces okerensis. The sequence continues at coordinate 5,163 of NZ_NEUB01000936.1, forward strand.
TGGGGCGCGTTCGTGTCGGGGGCGCGCGAAGGGGAGTTCGATCTGACGTGAGCGGTGCGGCCGTCGAGCGGTGGCGGCCGGGGGGTAGTGTTCCCCGCATATGTCCGGACGCGCGAACCGACGCGGCGTCTCCGGGCCGTGACCGAGTCGGACCGGCCCGGGGAGGTCGGGACCGTACTCCGAAGGCGAGGAACTCATGAGCACCCAGCCGGTCGTCGCTGCGGTCGACGGTTCGCAGGACAGCCTGCGTGCCCTGGAGTGGGCTCTCGACGCCGCCCGCCGGCGCGAGGCCCTGCTGCGGGTCGTGCATGTGCGCCAGTACCCCCACTGGACGAAGGCGGAGGTCCTGGACGCCGGGTCGCCCGATCTCGGTGCCGATCCCGTCATCGACCAGGCGCGTGGCCGTCTGGCGACGGAGACCGTGCTCCCGGCCGTCGAGTACCTGACGCTGGAGGGTGCGCCCGGCGCGCTGCTGCCCGAGGTGGGGGAGACGGCCGGCCTGCTGGTGCTCGGCTCCCGCGGGCGCGGAGGTTTCGCCAGTCTGCTGCTCGGTTCCAATTCGCTGGCGGCGGCCCGCGACGCGGAGTGCCCCGTCGTCGTGGTGCCCCGCCCGGCGCAGGACGCGGAGGACGAACGGGTGGCCGGGACCGGCCGTCCCGTGGTGGTCGGCGTGAACGCCGACAGTCCCGATGACGCGACACTCGGCTTCGCCTTCGCCGAGGCCGCCCTGCGCGGTGCCCGGCTCCGGATCGTCGCCGCCTATCCGTGGCCGCTGCAGACCTGGATGCTGCCGGGGGAGATGCCGTCGCCGGACATCGACCAGGACGCGGTCGAACACGAGACGCGGATTCTCGCCGAGGGGTTCCTCGCCCCGCACCGGGGACGGCACGCCGAGGTCGTCTCCGAGCTCGAGGTACTGCCGGGCGACGCCGCCGGCCATCTGGTCGAGGCGTCGAAGGACGCCGAACTGGTCGTCGTGGGACGCCATCGCCGCCGGCTGCTCGCTCCCGCCAGGATGATGGGCTCGGTCACCCAGGCGGTCCTGCTCCATGCCGTGAGTCCGGTGGCGGTCATCCCGCCGTCTCCCGCGGAGGCGTAGCCCGGCCGGGGTGGAAGGTGCCGGCGGGGCGATGCCTCTTCGCGCCGCGAGTCGGCGAAACCACTCGACCGGCCACCACACCGGGCCCCCGGCTCCCGCCGCCGCCATCTCCTGCACAGGTGCAGCCCGGTCGCGGGGTGGGAGGGGTGGCCGGTGGGGCGGGGTTCCTGGCACCTGAGCATCGCCCTGGACCGCATCGGCATCCTCGCCGCTCGGCGAGCGGTGTGGGTTCCCACCAGCGAGGCGGTGCACCACAGATGGTGACGTCCTCGCCCTCCTGGTGCTGGTTCTCCTCACCCTTCAGGCGGCAGTCGTCGACCGGGTCGCCGTCTACATGCCGATGATCCCCGAAACTTTCGCGCTGTGGGCCGACCGAGCCGCGTGGCCGGGCCGCCGTGCCCGGGCAGGGAGGTGGGGTGCCTCGGGGCACCGGTCCTCGGCTGGGACC